>NZ_JBOJLM010000002.1:0-365227 GCF_050750585.1 Salinimicrobium sp. WS361 | reverse complement strand
ATCATGAAAATTTAAAAGCTCCTATTGGCTATGAATTTAAAAAGAGAAGAGAAAATTCGAAAATTCAGGTTCAATAAGAATCTAAGCACACTAAGCTAACTTTAAAATTTGTTGCAAGTCATTGGAAAATAGTAATAAATTTTTCTTGTATTTGAATAGTACACACATAAAAAAATCGCTCTCCTTCTCTCAATATTATATCTGCAGCTAAGAACCCTTATGAAGCCTAAAAGGAAAACGACTTTTATTCAAGGGGAGAGTCCTTAAATTAAAAATTTACCATATCTCAATTGACTTTTTTTTAAAAGCCTCAAAAGAGCCCATAACAATTAAAAAAGTGGCGGCGTACAAATTAAACCGAATAAAACCAAAAAACCCTTGAAAATCAATAGATTAACAAGGGTTTCTGTACTCGGAGCGGGAGAGGAACCCCTACTATTAGCCAAAATAAGTAAGACCTTAAAAGGTTGAGATATTTCCCATAACACCACTATCTATTAAGGTTTAGCACAACTTCATAGAATTGCAATAAGGACAGCAGTATTGCATAATGTTTGGAAGATGTTTGGAAGATGTTTGGAAAGGTTGTAGTTTCGTCTTGTTCAATGTTCAAATACTTCTAAATATGGCAACGGTTAAATATCGTATTCGAGGGAAAGGAAATAATCCCGTTTCAATTTACCTTTATCTTTCTACAGGTCGGGGCAACTTCATAGAAACCTCAACAGGGTTTACAGTACTTCCTAAAGACTGGAGCAAGACCACCAACAAACCAAAACAAAACAGCACAGAAACCGGAATACCTTTAGCGATCTCAGCAAGTTAGAGACTTTTATTTATGAAGAGGTAAACACCGCAAACTCTAAAGGTGAACTAATCGGGATTGATTGGGTCAAGGCAAAAATTAACCAATGTTTTGACAGGGTAAAGAAAACCGATAGCAGCCTGTTAGTAAATCACACCCAGTACATAATCGACAATGCCAATACCCGTAAGATCAAAGGCAGCAATAAAATAGGATTATCTGAGAACAGGATAACAGGGTACAAGACTTTTAAAAAGGTAATGAAAACCTATCAGAAGGAAATAAAAAAGAAGATCCATTTCCAGGACATAGGGAAACCTTTTGTTGATCGATTCACCAATTGGTTAATGAACAACCAGAAGTATTCTACCAACTACGCAGGAAAGATTTTGGACAACCTTAAAACCGTTTGTTTGGATGCTGAGAAACTTGATATAAAGGTCAATCCTTACACAAAGCAAATTGAAGGATTCAGAGAGCAAAACAACGAAAGGTTAATAGTTACCCTATCCTTTGAAGAATTAGAGCAGATACGCACCGCAGAATTAGAAACAGAGGCACAGGCGAATGCCCGAAACTGGCTGTTAATCGGTTGTGAAATTGGGCAGCGTGCAAGTGATTTGCTGAGGTTGACACCGGACAACATTAGGTACAAGGGCAACCGTATGTACATTGATATTGAGCAGCAGAAAACAGGCAAGGCCGTAACAATTGGGGTTATTGCACCCCATGTAAAGGAGATCATAGAAAATAATTTTCCTTACCCTATCTCACAGCAGAAGTTAAACAAACACATTAAAGACGTCTGTAAACTTGCCAAGTTGGAAGAAAAAATAGAGGGTAGAAAGTTTGATAAAAAGACAGGCCGGAAAAAGACGGATACCTATTTCAAATGGCAGTTAATAACCTCTCACACGTTCCGCAGATCATTTGCCACAAACTACTATAAAAAGATTCCTACGGCCGTTCTAATTGGCATTACAGGCCACAGTAAGGAAAGTATGTTTCTGGAGTACATTAACCGCAGGGAAGATAAAGACCTCAACGCAGATTTATTTATGCAGTTTTACGAAACCATGCACCAGGAAAAGGAGCCTACAATGAAAGTAATTAAAAACGCCTCAAACCAATAACACCAAGAGAAATGACTACATCACAGCAATTAGACTTTTATTTAGAAAACCGGGATTCCTATAGCCGGAAAGAGAGAGAAATTTTGAGAAAGCAATTAATGAAGGATTTATACCAGGAGCAGAAGGAATTAAACCGGCAGCAGAATGAAGAATGATACAGACAAAGAGTTATTGTCCGCTCCTTACTCAGAAGAACCAGAAGAATTATTTCACCAAATAGGTAAAGTATTAGCGAGACTTGACAGCCTGAAGCATGGAAAGACCAAGTATTTTCATGGATTTAAACACACAGAAGAAGATGTGAGCGTGTACGAGGAATTTGAGTTAAAAATTATCGAAGGTTTATCTGAATTATATTTACTCAGTTTGGAAAATGATTTCTTTTGGATTGATTGTTCCCTACAGGTTTACAAGAACACATTTAAGGCCCGGTTTCAGGAGTTGCTAATACATGATCCTGAATTAACAGAAAACGAACTCTTAAAGAAAGATTATAGAGACTTGGATAATTTGCCTTTTTTTCAGCAAAGGTTTCTGAGAACCGATAAAAACTACATTGGCATTGACTACGGGCAAATATTGGATAAACGGAAAGAAACTTCCAAAGACAGGTCAAACCCTAATTTACAACCAAACCCCAACTTATTGCAGAAGGCTGAGAAGTTAAGGTATAAACTTGAAAGAGCCAGAACTGAAAAACAAGAATACATAAGGCAGCAGTTCCAGGCACAGGGCAAAATGATTATCAAAAGTGGAAATGAATTTATATTAATAGATATCCCTACTGTAGAAAAGAGAATTGAAATAGCTCCACCACACAGCCATATATTTGCACACAATGGGTTTAAACTCTTTCAATATCTATTGAAAAATTCAACGTTTAAAAATTCCCGGCAAAGTGATATTGCCTATTTCTACTGGCGGATGTACAATGAGGAGGAAAAATATATTCATGTACGGCCGGAACGTTTTAAAGATTGGTTCTTTAAGGAATATCAAGAAATATTAGGTAAACTTAAAACCCTCGACCTGGTTGAAAGTACCGATAGAAATAACGCCTATTTAGATGCTATAGAATGGCTAAAAGCCCAGTAGAATAACCCGTACCGTAAAAGGTACAAACCGTACTTCCCACAGTACAAGCCTATCCCCTCCTTTGCATTGTATAACAAAAATCATATACGATGCAAGGAAGTATTCAACTATTACAGATTTCAACAGAGCAACTACAGGAAATTATTTCAGCCGTAGTTAAACCTCATCTTGAGGAACTTAAAAAGGAATTTCAACCCAAAGAGCCTACAGAGTTATTAACCCGGAAAGAGGTTAGCGAACTGCTAAAGGTGAATTTAACAACTGTTCATTTTTGGAGCAAGTCCGGGAAATTGAAACGCCATGGAATAGGCAACCGCGTGTACTACAAACGCAGTGAAATAGAGGAAAGTCTAATTTCTTTAAAGTAACTGGTTATGCAAAGTAACGCAGATTTTAAACGGCACCTGTTCACAGTTTCAAAAGTTTTAGAGACTGTTCTACACTACGAACAACACCCGGGCGACCTCCACCACCTTCTAACAGAACGGATAAAGTTTTCTAAAGACCGGGGATATTCCCAGGCATCCGGTATTCTTTATTGGCTACACCTAAGAGACAAAACAAAATGGGGAAGGCAGCAAACAGGATTACGCCAGTTAGAGGAAGGTATTTTTTACGGTGATATGAAAATTAACGGGAGAAAGAGCCTTCTATTATTCCAGTTCGACAAAGACAAAGGAAACTTAATTATAGACGTTTTTAGAGGGTTTTACCCTTCACACAAAGGAATACTGGACAAGATCCTCAAAACGCACCCGTACCTGTTCTAAATAAGAAAAGGGAGGCTGTTCAGTTCCTCCCTTATTGTTCAATGTTCGGGAATACGGCAACGTATACCCACAACCCAAAGTTAACATTTTTAGTATGACTTTAGACTATTTAAAAATATTTGTCAAAGACAAAGAACTGATTGATAAATTTAATTCTGATCCGGCCTTAATCTGGTCCGACTATAGAGAGGGTTTATCTCACATTAAAGAAGAGGCACAGGAAGGAATAATAAAGGCGAAGACTTCTAAAGTTCACAGGGGAATAGTTTTCTGTTTTCACGATCACGGCCTTGTAATTTACTTTAAACCGCACTACTTCTACAACGACAACAAACACAACGCAAATGATTTCACAGTAAGAGACTGTATTTCTGTACTCCAGACCTTTATCTCAACTTTTGAATTAGTTGATTCTGATCTATTAAAACTCAAAATTGTCAATCTTGAATTTGGGATTAATATTCTCAGCCCAATAAAAATAGAGGATCTTATAACCTTCTTTGCATACCATGGCCGGAATGAATTCAAAACTGATACCGGCCTATTGTACAGTAAAAAGAGTTACAGCCTCAGCAAGAAAGGAAAGGCCAGTAAATATTTAAGTATAAAGGCATACGCAAAGGGAATACAGTTTCCAAAATATGCTGATAGAAATATGCTAAGGTTTGAAATAAAGAGCCAGGAGAGCAAGAAAATAAACTCTTTGGGCATCTATACCCTTATGGATTTATTAAGACCGGAAACCTATTCAAAATTAGCTGAGAACTTGCTAAAAGAGTTCGACGATGTTTTAATACTTGATAGTTCAGTTAATTTGTCCGGCCTCGATAACAACAGTAGATTAAAACTTGTGGAAAGGCTAAATACTCATTTCTGGTATAAGCAACTACAAAAAAGCAAAAACACCTTTACCAACTCCAAGAAGACATACCTACGACTTCTCGACATGACCGGATATAATATTCACGAAGACCTGAAAAATATAATTAAGCAAAAGTTTTCTGAGTTACAAAATTGTGCCATTTCCGAGACCCCCACAGAAGAAGAAAATTGTGCGTATTCCAACATATATATAATCCGAAACGGCACAATAGGAGAATCGACTGCTACCCGTAGATGTGTTGTTACAGGAAATAACATTCCATTACTAAAAGAGGGAGCATTTTTGTTTTCAGAGAATGAGCAGGAAGACCTGAGGCAACTACCGGAAGAAAAGGCACAGGAGATGGCAACGTTAATAATGGAGATTTACACTATAGAACTTGTAAAGAGCAAAATGAACAACCGGGAGTTTATAGAACCAGACAGACATCGTGGAGTTAACTACTACCTGGGAGAAGATTTTAATAAACTTTTGAAACAAACCTTTTCTGAAGTGGAAACGATTTTTGAACCATACTACAGTAAATGGAATTTGCAATACGATTGTACAGAAGTAAACTACTTTGGTGTAACTGCTGGTTTTGCTATAGGTTGGCAGAAGAAAACAGTTCTCGAAAGATTTACAGATACCTTTTATTTAAGTCAGAAAAAAGATCAACCTGGCGAAGCAAGAAGAAGAAAAAAGTTGCTGCCCCTGACCTATTTAAGGTACTGAGGAAAAAACTAAAATATTCAAGGATCCTCAAACAATTCGACCCCATACCCTTAAACAATTCGGTTTTCCTTTTTGGATCCAGACCCCATACATAGTATATGGTCTCCGGTTCGTATGCAGACAATAATTTTTTAGTTTGTTTCAGAACCGGGAGGTACTATTTTTTTCCCGGGAGCACCTTCTTATTTTTCCCCTTCCTCATTGTCTTTCTGAATGTTCCGGTTATCAATTCCTTTTTTTAATGCACTTCTCATTGCCTCTACTCTTAATCTGAGTTCCTTGGTGCTCATATCTTTCCATGATCTTTTGTTATTATTGTTCATCATTTTCTTTTTCTTCTTTTAAAAATTTTTCCCGTCCTTTCCTAATGGCAGCCTCAAAACCTGCCTTTCTTGCCAGAAACTCTTTGTAGGGCATTTTCATGAGTCGGGCAATAATTTCTTCTTTACTCTCGCTAATATCTCTTGACTGTTTAAGGTTCTCCTGTGGAACTTCTGAAGATGATTCTTTATTGTTTTCCATTTGTTTAATGATTTTGTGAAATGCCTTCTTTGTATAATGGGACGTACTACTACTGTAGATATTTCCCCGGCACGTTTCTATTTAGATTGTACATAAAGATTTCATTTTAAAATTTGACTGGTTTTGTTTGGGTGCAAGGAAAAAGATGTCTTTATACCAACACGGCACCGCATAGACAGAACCAAACTTTTAATCTTTATTCTGGTTCTTTAAAAATATTCTTCTCTCGTACTTCGCAATTAGACCGGTTTTGGGTATCCTTTTGGGCGTTATCTCATACTTTATATAATTGTACAGCCAAATATCTTCAGGTATTACGGGATTATCCTTAAACATCTCAACATCAAAGTTTTTTAGCAAAATGTTCAGGTATGCCCGAGGTTTTAGCTCCTTCCCTTTCGACAACTTCTCAATCAAAATGGTTTCCTGCTCCCGGTTCAGGTATTTACAGATTTGGCAGAAAATAATATTGACTGGAGAACATTTCATATCTAAAACATTACTCGAGTCTTTTTCTTTTTGCCTTTTATTTTATTGTCCTTGTAATAGATATCTCCCGTTTGACTATCAATAACATAATAGTTATCCTTGCTCAGGTAGTACCGCCCATTTTGGGAGAAAGAGTAAAGAACGAAGAGCAGCGCCAGACCCAGAATAAAATAAAGAATTACGGCGTATTTTTTTAGAACCATTTGAAAAAGTATAAAGTTGAACGTTGCTCCATAACCTAAAGATTTATTTTGTAGTTCCCTGTGTTAATGTAGCGAAGGCAGTATATCAAAGACCCCAGGATACCCGCAACGGCTGGTAAAGTAGATTTCCAGTCACCATTAAAGAAAACTCCAATGAATATACTAATTGAAAATACAATGCAGAAGATTAAGGTCAAGACAATAGATACCTCTTTTTTAAAAGATGGAGCCAGCAGCACCCCAGAATAAATGGCAAGAGCAGCAGCAAACCCAGGACCAAGAAAACTTAAATAAAGGGTTACCGGCATTTCATTGGAATAATCAAACAACTCTAAGAAACGAATGACTAAAACCGATAGAAGGTTGGCAACCATATACGCGAAGATAGAAGCAGGGAGAACTCCTATCCATTTTAATTCCTTCATAAAATGAAATTCTACTCTTAAATGTAGGGCATTAAAATAGAACTTCACTGCAACAGTCGACAAAAACGCAAAAAACTCGTTTTGAGGCTACTTATTAAAACTTACAGGATTGCTCTAAAGGACAGGAAAAGAGAATTGTTTGGAAGATGTTTGGAAACTACAAACAAAAAAACCTGCAAAGCACTGATTAACAATGCTATTACAGGTTTTCTAAGTACTCGGAGCGGGACTTGAACCCGCACGAACATTGCTGTTCATTGGATTTTAAGTCCAACGTGTCTACCAATTCCACCATCCGAGCGTGGAATTTTATATGGAGCTCATTGGATTTTAAGCCCAACGTGTTTAAAAAACAAACCCGGGCAACCCGGGTCTCTCCATGCAGAGCGAAAAACGGGATTCGAACCCGCGACCTCCACCTTGGCAAGGTGGCGCTCTACCAACTGAGCTATTTTCGCATTTTAAAAGAACATCTCTCTTTCCAGAGAGTATTGCGGTGCAAATTTAATACATTTCTGAAACTGGCAAAGATTTTTTTGAAAAAACAACAGGGTTTTTTCTAGCCTTAAACCCCCGCCTTCTGTCTGCTGGTAAGCATCCGCTTGATCTCATTGAGCTTCATCAAAGCCTCTACAGGCGTAAGTGTATTAATATCAAGATGATGAATCTCTTCCCTGAGCTCCTCAAGAATAGGATCATCAAGATTGAAGAAGCTAAGCTGCATATCTTCTTCTGCCGATTTCTTTAAGCCCCCCGATTTTTCTTTCATGCCGTGGGAGTCTTCCAGCTTTTTCAAGATCTTATTGGCCCTTCTCAACACCTGTTGCGGCATTCCGGCCATTCGGGCCACATGAATTCCAAAACTGTGCTCACTGCCTCCCGGCACCAGCTTCCTTAAAAACAGTACATTGTCTTTCAATTCTTTTACTGAAACATTGAAATTCTTAATACGCCCAAAGGTTTCTCCCATATCATTCAACTCGTGATAATGAGTGGCGAATAGGGTCTTTGCTTTGGCAGGATGCTCATGCAGGTATTCGGTAATTGCCCATGCAATGGAAATTCCGTCGTAGGTACTTGTACCCCGGCCAATCTCGTCAAGCAAAATAAGGCTCCTTTCCGAAAGGTTATTCAGAATACTCGCCGTTTCATTCATTTCTACCATAAAAGTAGATTCCCCCATAGAAATATTGTCACTGGCACCTACCCTTGTAAAGATCTTATCAATGAGGCCAATTCTTGCCGCCCCGGCTGGTACAAAACTGCCCATTTGTGCCATGAGCACGATGAGAGCTGTTTGCCGTAGAATGGCCGACTTACCACTCATGTTGGGCCCGGTGATCATAATGATTTGTTGGGCTTCCCTGTCGAGGTAGACATCATTGGCAATATAAGCTTCCGAAAGAGGCAGCTGCTTCTCTATTACCGGGTGCCTTCCATTAGTGATCTCCAATTCAAAAGAGTCGTCTATTTCGGGTTTGCTGTAGTTTGCGAGGATCGCGTGCTGCGCAAAAGAACACAAACAATCCAGCTGACCTATTATAGTAGCATTCTGCTGTACCGGCTGAATATAATCTCCAATCCAGGTGACCAGATTTGAAAAGATCTCCTGCTCCAGGTACAGTATTTTCTCTTCGGCCCCCAGAATTTTAGCTTCATATTCTTTTAGCTCCTGGGTAAAATAACGTTCGGCGTTTACAAGGGTTTGTTTTCGCACCCAGCTCTCGGGTACTTTATTTTTATGGGCATTCCGCACCTCAATATAATAGCCAAAGACGTTGTTGCTCCCAATCTTGAGCGAAGTGATCCCGGTGGCGGCACTCTCCCGCTCCAGCAGTTTATCTAAATAATCCCTGCCCGAAAATGCTATTTTTCGAAGTTCATCCAGCTCGCCTGAAAAACCTTCGGCAACAGTATTCCCCTTCTGAATATTTACCGGCGCATCCTCGTAGAGCGTCTCTTTTATTTTATTCCGAAGCAAATCACAGCTCTGCAAATTCTCCCCCAGCACTTTAAGCGCCTCTTCCCCCGACTCTGTTGCCAGGGCTTTCACAGGAATCACAGCCTCCAGGGAATTCTTTAACTGAATCACCTCCCGCGGACAAACCTTACCCGTGGCTACTTTAGAAATAAGGCGTTCCAGGTCACTAATCTTCTTAATATGGCTTCTCGTTTTTTCGAGAATTTCGGTCTTCTCTACCAGGTGAGCCACCACCCGGTGCCGTCTTTTAATTTTTTCTGAATTCTTAAGAGGTAACGCCAGCCAGCGCTTCAGCATTCTCCCGCCCATAGGCGAAATAGTGTGATCAATAACATCGAGCAGCGTAACAGCATTTTGAGCGTTAGAAGTGTATAGTTCAAGATTGCGGATTGTAAACCTGTCCATCCACACATATTCCTCCTCGGCAATGCGTGTAATACCGGTAATGTGCTGCAGGCGATGGTGCTGGGTCTCACCCAGATAATAAAGTACTGCCCCTGCCGCAACAATTCCCTCCAGCAGGTGCTCCACTCCAAAACCCTTCAAAGATTTTGTACTAAAGTGGGTATTGAGGTTTTCATAAGCGTAATCGTGCTTAAACACCCAGTCTTCAAGAAAAAACACATGATGATCCTGCCCAAAACTGCTGTAAAATTCCTTTTTCTTCTGCTTTGGCACCAGCACTTCACTGGGACTAAAATTTTGAAGTAGCTTGTCAATATAGTCTGCCGTGCCTTCTGCAACGAGGAATTCTCCGGTAGAAACATCCAGAAATGAGATTCCCAGCGACTTTTTTCCGAAGTGAACCGCACATAAAAAATTATTGGTCTTGCTTTGCAGCACCTCATCATTCATAGCCACGCCGGGCGTTACCAGTTCGGTCACCCCACGTTTTACGATGGTTTTGGTAAGTTTAGGATCTTCAAGCTGGTCGCAAATGGCCACCCGCTCCCCCGCTTTCACCAGCTTTGGCAGGTAAGTGTTAAGGGAATGATGTGGGAAACCGGCCAGTTCACTGCGCTCACTCCCATTATTGCGATTGGTAAGCACAATATTGAGAATACGCGAAGCTTTCACAGCATCTTCTCCAAAAGTCTCGTAAAAATCGCCCACCCTAAACAGCAACATGGCATCAGGATATTTCTTCTTGATCTTGTTGTACTGCTGCATTAACGGCGTGACCTTCTTCTCTGATTTTCCTGACACTGGACTCATTTTTTTTGCTGAGGGCTAAAATATGCATTCTCTCCCTTTAAAGATAATCTTCCCTTTTCTCATTTTCAAACTTTTATCCACAACCTGTCAACCAAAGCTCTTAATTTATGCTGAAGTGAAATTCATCGCCCTGCTATTTTCTGAAAGTACTGCTGAATTCTTTATTTTTGGCACATGGAAAACCGAAAGCTGAAGAACAGCGAACTCGATAGAAAATCTACTGAAGAATTTAAGTCGGCCAGAAAGACGCCGGTAATTGTCATTTTAGACAACGTGAGGAGCCTGAACAATATAGGTTCCGTTTTTCGTACTGCCGATGCCTTTTTGATCGAAAAAATCTATCTCTGCGGAATCACAGCCACTCCGCCACATAAAGATATTCATAAAACCGCCCTTGGGGCTACCGAAACTGTTGCCTGGGAGTTTCGCGAAGATGTTCTGGAACTGGTAAAAGAACTGCAGCAGCAAGACGTAAAAGTATACTCGGTAGAACAAGCCGAAGGCGCCGAATTCCTCGATGCCTTTACACCTCAAAAAGGGCAAAAATACGCCCTCGTTTTTGGTAACGAAGTAAAAGGCGTACAGCAAAAAGTAGTATCGACCAGCAACGGAGTGCTCGAGATCCCCCAGCTTGGCAGCAAGCATTCTCTTAATATTGCTGTAAGTGCAGGAGTTGTAATGTGGGATGTGTTTTCGAAAATGAAACTTTTGAAATAGTGGAGAATGGGAAGTGGAGAGTGGAAAGAGGAGAGAGGAAAGAGGAAAGTGGAAAGTGGAAAGTGAAAAATTAAACTTTCCTGATTAGTGTTGACCGGCTTTAAGATATCAAGCTCAAACTGAACACTAAACACTGATTACCAATCACTGAGAACTGAGAACTAAGAACTGAGAACTAAAAAGTTATTTCCTTGAGAAGGAGCAAATAATCTTCCCTCTTTTTTACAAAATCAAGTTCAGAAATATCAATGATCTTGACATTTAGTCCGGGTTGCGACTTGATAAAGGAGAGGTAGCTGCGGTTGATATTTGCCAGGTAATCGGCTTCAATATTCTGCTCGTATTCCCTGCCGCGCTTTTTGATGTTTGCAAGCAGTCTTTCGGTATTTTGGTAGAAATACACGTAAAGATCGGGTTTTACCAGCTCCTTGTACATGAGGTTAAACAGCTTCTGGTAAAGCGAGTATTCGTCTTCGTGTAGCGTGATCTTTGCAAAAATGAGAGATTTAAAAACGTCATAATCTGAAACTACGAAATCTTTAAAAAGGTCGTATTGCGCAAGATCATCTGAAAGCTGCTGATACCTGTCGGCCAAAAAAGACATTTCCAGCGGAAAAGCATATCGCGATTTATCTTCATAAAACTTCGGAAGAAAGGGATTATCCTTAAACCGCTCCAAAATGAGTTTGGCATTAAAATCCTGTGACACCATGGTCGCAAAACTTGTCTTCCCAGCACCAATATTTCCTTCAACCGCGATGTAATTGAAATTGGAAAAGGAAAATTTCTTCGGAAGCTGAAGTTCTTCAGAAATACGTTTTAAACCCGATTTTTCTAAGGTGTCAAAAAGGGCATTTACAGACAGCTTTTTTACGGGATGTTTTACTTCCGAAGCAATATCGGCAAGAGGCGCCAGTACAAAATTACGGTGATGCATTTCGGGATGTGGCACTGTAAGATCTTCCGAAGTGATTATTTCATCTTCAAAAAGTAAAATATCAAGATCTATAGGCCTGTTTTGATATCCACTCCCAGTTTTTCTCTCGCGCCCCAGCTTTTTCTCTATCTCGAGCAGTTGTTTTAGGATTTTATGTGGCTTAAACCTGGTTTCTACCAGGATACAGGCGTTGAGGAAAGCACTGCCTTCAAATCCCATCGCTGGAGTTTCATAAACCCCCGAAATTACCTTTACATCTCCTGTTTTTTGCTGAATTTCTTCAATAGCGCGTTGTAAAAAAACAAGTCTGGCACCTTCATTGCTTCCTAGAGCTATAAATACGGTTTTTAAAGGGTTCAAGAGATCTTAAGAAAATTTTAGTAAGACGGGATCAAGTATTTCACAGCAAATTAAATAAAACAAATGCACATACCCTTAACTTTGTTTTAAAGAGTTTCAACAAAATTAACGCTTCCTGCAACTTGCGATTAAAAGCAGACTTTGAGGAAGATGGAACTTAAAAAAGGTAAAAAAATGGAAAAAATTTTAAAAATACTGGGGATTGTTTTAGGAGTAATATTGCTTCTCTTGTTCTTAACACCCTTTTTATTCGAAAAGCAATTGAAGGACCTGGTGCAGGAAACCATCAACAAAAATGTCAACGCCACAGTTACTTTTGAAGATATTGATCTTAGCATCTTCAGGAATTTTCCCGATGCTACGCTTGCCATTCAGGATCTAAAGATCATTAACAATGCTCCTTTTGAGGGTGACACGCTGGCTTTAAGCGAGGAGGTGACCCTTCAAATGTCACTTGCAGAACTTTTTAAAGGTGGAGATGAACCCAAAAAAGTAGATGCTTTAAAAATTGACAATACCTTCCTTAACATCGCAATAGATACCCTGGGAAACAGTAATTACGATATTGCCATACAGGACACGATTTCTACCAAAACCTCGCAGGGCGGCGGCTTTAGCTTTGATGTGGACCACTACGAGATCAACAATTCACGAGTAAAATACGTAGATAAGGGGTCAAAAATGGCATTTCTCGTGGAAGATTTGAACCACCGCGGAACAGGCGATTTTTCGGCCAGCACCTCAACGCTTAGCACCTACTCTACTGCCTTTGTGAGCTTTGAAATGGACAGTGTAAATTATCTTGACCGCAACAAACTACTACTCGAAGCCGATTTTGAGATGGATCTTGAAAAACAGAAATACACCTTTCTCGAAAATGAGGCCCTTATCAATCAGTTACCGCTCACTTTTGACGGTTACGTGCAGGTCAATGAAGATAATAATGAAGTAGATATCAGCTTTAAAACCCCTACTTCCTCCTTTAAAAATTTCCTGGCTGTAATACCTGAGGAATACGCAAAGAATATTGAGAATGTGGAAACCACAGGAGATTTTGTGGTAGATGGATTCATCCGCGGAATTGTAGATGAGACTTACATTCCTAAAATGGAGATCAATGTTGTTTCAAATAATGCTGCCTTTAAATATCCAGACCTTCCGAAGGCTGTAAAAGATATAGACATAGCAGCTGTGCTTAAAAATGATACAGGGCTGGTTGAAGATACTTATGTGAATATTGACAAGCTTAACTTCAGGATAGATGAGGACGCATTTAAAGCCAGCGGAAGCATTAAGAACCTCACGGGAAATATGCTGGTGAATTTGGCCCTGCAGGGAACAATTAACCTTGCCAACATTACCCAGGCGTACCCGCTTGACCTGGAGCAGGATCTCAACGGAATTGTCTCTGCCGATCTCACTACCAGTTTTGACATGAATTCTTTAGAGAAGGAACAGTATCAAAATGTGAAGAGCAGCGGTACTGCAGTGATCAGGAATTTTGGCTACACTTCTCCCGAAATTCCCAATGAGATAAAACTCTCTACTGCCAACCTAAAGTTCAATCCCACAACAGTGAGCCTTGAAAATACTGTGTTGACCACAGGTGAAACCGACCTTGCCGTTAACGGTACCATACAAAACTTCATGGGATTTTTGTTCACAGACCAAAAGCTTAAAGGAAACTTTACTGCAACTTCCAATACATTTTCGGTCAATGATTTTATGGTCAAAGAAACTGCAACCGAAGAAGCTGAAGCTACACCCGCTACCACAGCTGAAGTACCGGGAGATGAAGCCATTAAAATTCCGTCATTTTTGGATGCCAACATAGACTTTTCGGCAAAGAAAGTCCGTTATGATAACCTGGTTCTTGAAAACACCAGCGGAAGTTTAAGAATAGTAGACGAAACGGCTACTTTGTCTAATGTTTCCTCCAGTATTTTTGCCGGAAAGATCCTTTTAAATGGTCTTGTTTCAACACGAGATGCAATTCCAAACTTCTCGATGCAACTTGGCCTGCAGTCTATAGATATTGTTCAGGCGTTTAAGGATATGGAGTTGTTAAGAAACCTTGCTCCAATTGCACAGGCTTTACAGGGTGAACTTACCACCAATATTGACCTGCGAGGGAACCTGAACGATGACCTCACCCCACAGCTACAAACGCTAACCGGAAATGCGCTTGCAAAAGTGCTGGGGGCAAAAGTAAACCCTGCACAAACTCCGCTGCTTACAAAGCTTGACCAAAACCTCAACTTTATTGATCTTAACGACCTTAATTTAAAAGACCTGGAGACAAGGCTAACCTTTAATAACGGCCAGGTAGAGGTACAGCCATTCGATTTTAATATTAAAGGAATTAAAGCGAGGGCCTCGGGTACCCACGGGTTTGATATGGACATGAATTACAAGGTGGCCCTGGAGATACCTGCAAAATATCTGGGCAGCCAGATAGGCACTACCCTCTCCCGCCTAAGCGCACAGGAGCAGGAGAATATGACGGTAGGCTTGCCCATAAATATCACAGGTAGCTTTAGCAACCCTAACATCAACCTCAACATGCAGCAGGCGGTGGGCAGCCTTACCCAACAAATTATTGATACCCAAAAAGATCAGCTAAAAGAAAAAGGTCGGGATGTTTTGAGCGGCATTATTAGCGGCGGAAAAAACAAAGACACCGCAGATACCACAACCACACGGACTCCCGCGCAAAAAGATTCTATTGTTCGCAAGAACACCAGCGACGCTGTGAAAGAAACTGCAAGAGACATTCTGGGTGGCATTCTGGGAGGTTCCAGAAAGAAAAAAGATACGACCCAAAATCAGTAATGCTTTAGGGTAGTTGTCGCAGATGACTTTACTTATGCTGTAAAACCGGAGAATACAGGTTCTGAAACTCTCCGGAAGGCATGATCAAATTTTTCTGATCACTGTTTACTGATCACAGACCACTGATCACTGCTAACTTATTGCAAGGAAAGATTAACGTTAAAGCCTTCGTGCTTTCGTACATTGAAGACAACGCCATCTTCGAAGATGAGATACTGCCCCTTGATCCCTTTTAGAACACCCTCGTAAAATGGCGTTTTTGCGAGGTTTAGGGATTTGCATTTTGCCGGATAATTAAGGACTGGAAACTTTATTTCAAGTTCGGTGGAATTTGGAAGATAATAGTCCTGCACTTCGGCCGGCAAATACTGTTTCATATCATCCCGGATAGCTGCCAGATCGAGATCTTTCAGATCATTTGTGAGCATACTGCGCCAGTTGGTTTTATCTGAAAGATGCTCTTTTAGGGCAACTTCTGTGATTCCGGCAAGGTAGCGATTGGGAACTTCCACTACTTCTATGGCTTCGTGTGCACCCTGATCGATCCAGCGGGTTGGGATCTCGCTTTTTCGGGTCACCCCCACTTTTACGTTACTTGAATTGGCCAGGTAGACCACATGCGGCTGTAGCTGTACCCTTTTTTCGAACTCAAGATCACGATGCTCCTGGTCAAGATGCGCTTTACTCAGTTCGGGGCGTATTACCCACTCCCCCATTTCGGGCCGTTCCATAAAGCAATTGTAGCAAACGCCATTAGCAAAAACCTTCTTTTTCTTACCACAACCCGTACACTCATAATTGAGGAAATTGATAGCAAGGCGTTTATCAAGTACCTGATTCACATTGAGGAAATCCTGCTCAAAAATGAGATAATACTGCACTGTTTCTGCCAATTCAGTTTTCATTTTTCTGAGCACACCTTGATAAGTCATAGAAAAGAGTATTTTTATCGCCGCTTAATTTTTTGCCAGCTGTAAGAATAGTTTTAATTTTAACCGATTATATCCCGGTTTGAAGGGGTCAAAGATAAAAAGAAAAAATGCCAATTCCGTTAGTACATTCTGTAGCTTCCTGGTTTCTCAAGAAGCGTATTCATCAAATGGAATTGTTCATTAAATACCCGCATGACGTTCAGCTTGAACTTTTGAAAAAACTCCTTCAGAAAGCAAAAAACACCGAAGTAGGCCTACAGTACGATTTTGCCTCAATAAAAACCTATCAGGAATTTGCAGAACGGGTACCGCTACAACAGTACGAAGATTTTGAACCTCAAATAGAACGTAGCCGCCGGGGTGAGAACAATATATTCTGGCCTACGCCCATCAAATGGTTTGCAAAATCCAGCGGCACCACTAACGCCAAGAGCAAATTTATCCCGGTAAGTGATGAATCGCTGGAGAACTGTCACTATGCCGCGGGCAAGGATATGTTGTGCATGTACCTCAACAACAACCCCAACTCGCAGTTATTTAGTGGTAAGAGCCTGAGACTGGGCGGCAGTAAGGAACTGTACAGGCAAAACGGAACCCAGTTTGGCGATCTTTCGGCAATTCTTATTGACAATATGCCTTTTTGGGCAGAATACAGCAGCACCCCCAGCAATGAAATCTCGCTTATGAGCGATTGGGAAGTAAAGATGCCAGCTATTGTAAACGAAACCATCAACGAAAACGTTACCAGCCTTGCCGGCGTGCCTTCATGGATGCTGGTATTGCTCAATAATGCCCTTGAAGCTTCGGGCAGGAACAATCTTTTTGAGATATGGCCCAACCTGGAAGTGTATTTTCACGGCGGCGTAAACTTTGCACCCTATGTAGATCAATATCAAAAGATACTGCCTTCAAACAGCTTCAGGTATTTTGAGATCTATAATGCTTCGGAAGGATTCTTCGCTATTCAGGACACCAATGAATCTAAGGAATTGCTGCTAATGCTCGATTACGGAGTGTTTTATGAATTCATTCCTATGGAAAGCTTCAGCACTTCCGAAGAAAAAGTGATCCCTCTTTCTGAAGTAGAGCTGGGAAAAAACTATGCGGTGCTCATAACCACCAACGCCGGATTGTGGCGCTATAAAATTGGGGATACCGTGCGGTTTACTTCGCTGGATCCTTACCGCATAAAAATTACGGGCAGAACAAAACACCACATCAACGTTTTTGGCGAGGAACTCATCATCGAGAATGCCGAAGAAGCTTTAAAAAGAGCTTCCCAACAAACCGATTGTGAGATTGTTGATTATACTGCCGCCCCAATCTTTATGCACAACAAGGAAAAGGGCGCACATGAATGGATGATCGAATTTAAGACACCGCCGCAGGATTTTAGCTTCTTTGTTGAATGTCTTGACAATCACCTGCAAAGCATTAACAGCGATTATGAGGCCAAACGCTTCAACAACATGACCCTGAACGCCCCAAGGGTGCATGTAGCCAGAGAAAAGTTATTCTACGACTGGCTCAAGAAAAAGAATAAACTGGGAGGCCAGCATAAGATTCCAAGGCTTTCCAATCAACGTGGTTATTTGGAAGAACTGCTGGAGATGAATGGGAAATAGATTTGAGACGGGAGATTTGAGATCATTCTTGTCCAGGAAAAGAAGCAAGATCGCTCCGCTTCTAGAGCCAAGAGCCAAGACTTTTTCTTAGGAATTTTATTTTCAGTATCATACTATTAATATATTTTCTAAGAATGGGAAAATAATCAAAGTTTAAAAACCAGCCCCTATACCTCGATAAACAACTTTAGCCTCATTGTTTTCGGGGTTTTTTTCAATATCCAATTAATTTAATCGGACAACAATGGTTTGAGATTAAATTTGACAAGAACCTTTTCAGGGTTGGGAACCCTGAAAGGGTTGGAATCCATCCTAAAAAACCTAACAGGTCTTTGAGACCTGTTAGGTTTGACCCCACATGCCGCTCCGCTGGAGCTCCTGACTCCTCTTCCATGTGTCCTATAAATATTCTGTTCCTCCGGAGCTAAATTTTATATTCTTCCTAAAGAAAATAGCTCTGGCAGGAACGACATGTTATAGATTGATATGACCCTGAAAGGGTCAGACATTTATAGAAACAGCATTAACGGTTGGTACGACCCCGGCGGGGTCAAATATTAGACTACAAGGATATTTTATAAATAAGTCAATCCCTTCGGGAGTAAAAAAAACATAGGAGCTGCGACACCCTTTATTCATCAAGAAAAACCTCCAAGGTCAAAAAAAAGACCTTGCAGGTTTAGTCATTAACTCCCTCCCTTTGGGAGGGCTGGGGTGGGATGAGTTTTTACAACTCCTTCGAAACCTGATGCACGGCTTCTATAGTAGCATCAAGATCTTTATAGGTCAGGGCATCTGTAATGAACCAGGTCTCAAACGCACTGGGTGCAATGTAGACGCCGTGTTCTAGCAGCCCGTGGAAGAATTTCTTGAATTTTCCATTACCCGCAGATCGTGCTGCAGATGCAAAATCTGTTACCGGTTCTTCTCCAAAATGTACCGAGATCATTGAACCCTGACGGTTAGCCGAATGAGCAACCTTATTTCGGTTAAGCACATTTACGATTCCCTTATGCAGGTAAGCTGTTTTTTCTTCAAGCCGCGAATATACCTCCTGGTCTGCATTAAGTTCCTGGAGCATGGCCAATCCTGCTGCCATTGCCAGAGGATTCCCGCTCAGGGTACCGGCCTGGTACACAGGTCCTGTTGGGGCCAGATAATCCATGATCTCATTGCGTGCAGCAAAAGCTCCTACCGGAAGTCCGCCACCAATAACTTTTCCGAAGCACACGATATCGGCATTCACGCCATATACTTCCTGTGCTCCGCCTTTAGCAAGCCTGAAGCCGGTCATTACCTCATCAAAGATCAGCAAGACATCATGCTGGTCACACAGCCGGCGAAGACCTTCTAGAAATCCCTTTTTTGGAGGGATACAGCCCATGTTCCCTGCCACAGGTTCGAGGATTATGCAGGCTATTTCCTCTTTATTGGCATCAAGCAGCTCTTCTACATTATCAAGATCATTATAGGTAGCCAGCAAAGTGTCTTTTGCTGTTCCCTTTGTCACACCGGGACTGTTTGGTGTTCCAAAAGTCACTGCCCCACTGCCTGCCTGGATAAGAAAAGAATCACTGTGCCCGTGATAACAACCGGCAAATTTAATGATCTTATCGCGGCCTTTAAAGCCACGTGCAAGCCTCACGGCACTCATAGTGGCCTCGGTCCCCGAATTCACCATGCGGATCTTATCGATATTCGGCACCATAGAAACTGCAAGTTCCGCAATAGTGGTTTCCAGCTCTGTTGGGGTTCCAAAAGAAGTTCCTTTTTTGGCCTTTTCAACCACTGCATCAACTACCGGTTCATAAGCATGGCCAAGAATGAGCGGCCCCCATGAATTGATGTAGTCAATATATTTATTCCCATCTTCATCATACAGGTAAGCGCCTTTAGCTTCTTTTATAAAAATAGGTTCTCCTCCCACGGCACTAAACGCTCTCACTGGAGAGTTCACTCCGCCGGGAATAACTTTTTTAGCTGCAGCAAACAATTCGCTGCTTCTTTTATAGATCATAATTTTGATTTATTGAGGCACGTAAAGTGTTTGGCCAATGCCAATGTTCGTACCTCTAAGGTTGTTCATTTTTTGTAACTGCTCTACCGTTAAATTATGCCTTTTCGCGATGGAGTACAAAGTATCTCCCTGCTGCACGGTATACGCTCTGGTTGAAGAATTCCCGGCACTTTGCGGTGCCGAATAGGCTATCTCACGTGCAGGGGCATCACCATCATAAAGATATAATTGATATCTTTCTATAAGGCTAATGAGTTTATCGGGGTACTTCCTGTCGGTAGCATATCCGGCAGCTCTTAATCCCCTGGCCCATCCTTTATAATCCTGGATGTCGAGATCAAATAAAGCTGCATAGCGTTTTCTTTCCGCCAGAAAAAGCGAATGATCCCTGTAAGAATATTTAGGATCCTTGTACTTCCTAAAACATTCCTGCCTTTCATCATCATCGTGATATACTTTTTGGCCGCTCCAGCCGTGACATTTAATTCCAAAATGATTGTTAGCCCTGCGGGTCAATTGCCCTTCTCCCGCGCCACTTTCCAGGATTCCCTGCGCAAGCGTTATACTCGCGGGAATCTTATAAAGCTGCATTTCCTCCTGGGCAATAGGTGCATATTCGTGAATATAAGCCTCAATTTTATCGCTGTACGTACGTGGTGTAGATGGTACCTGGGTCTTCTCTTCCCGGGGAGCATTTCTATCTACAACAGCAGGAACTTCCTTTTTAGAAGATCGCTTTGAGGCTTTTTTACCTGTCCCACAGGAAACCGTAAAAACGAGGAGAAAAAGTGTTAGAAATTTAAATGCTGCTTTCATCATAAGTCAAAATTGTAGGTAGATTCTTCATCTTTAACACCTTGTTCATTCCGGCAATGCCCTGGAGGCCTCCCGTATGAATGGCTAAAATACGAGTGTTTTCCAAAAAATATCCGGTCCTGGCGAGATCAAAAATGCCGTACAGGAGTTTCCCTGTGTACACGGGATCTAACTGAATACCATAAAGACTTCGGAAGTCATTGATAAAGTTTATGAGTTTTTCATCCACCTTAGCATAACCTCCAAAATGGTAATTTGTTATAAGGTCCCAGTTATTTTTTTTGCTGAAGCGGCCTATCTCCGGCCTTAGAAAATCTCCTTTTAGCGCCGGAAATCCCAATACCTGCTGATGCTCTTCAGAAACATTTATAAGTCCGCTGATGGTCCCCCCTGTGCCCACCGCGCAACAAATCACATCAAATTCGGCATCTCCCGGAAGCAAAATTTCCTCACAGCCTTTTACCGCCAGCTCGTTAGTACCGCCTTCGGGCACCAGGTAAAAATCTCCGAATTGCTTCCGAAGGTCTTCAATAAATGCTTCGGAAGTTTTCTCCCTGTAATGGCTTCGGCTTATAAAATGAAATTCCATTCCGCAGCCATGCGCAAACTTTAAAGTCGGGTTCTCCTGAAGGGTCTTCTGAATATTTTCACCCAGCTCCTCCCCTCTTATGACGCCGATGGTCTTCATTCCTGAAAGCTTTCCGGCGGCGGCAGTTGCGGCAATGTGGTTTGAAAAAGCTCCCCCAAATGTGAGCAGAATTTGACATTTTTGAGAGGTAGCTTCAGCAATATTATACCTGAGTTTTCGGAATTTGTTGCCCGATACTTCAGGATGCAAAAGGTCTTCCCGCTTCAGGTGAATTGAAACGCCATTCACTTCAGCAATAAACTGATTGGGCACTGTTGGAGAATTGATAAAAAGGTTTGCGGGTTGAGACATTTTCAGAATATAAACTATTGCGGACTAACCACGAGGCTGCAAATATTAAGAACTAATTATAAGAAACAAAGGGCGGTTTGTCAAAAAGTATATTTAATTTCTGAAATTAATTTAGACCCGATGAAAAAATTTGATGCCATTATAATTGGAACGGGACAGGCAGGCCCTCCCCTGGCTTCCAGCCTTGCCAAAAACGGATTAAAAACTGCCATTATTGAGAAGAGTGAACTGGGCGGTACTTGCGTCAACACTGGTTGTACGCCCACAAAAGCTTATGTGGCCTCGGCCAGGAGAGCTTTTATTGCCCAAAACAGCCGGGAAATGGGTGTGAATATTGAAGGAGAGGTGCAGGTAGATCTTAAAACTATCAAGGCCCGGAAAGATCAACTAATAGCCGATTCTCATGAAGGTCTCGAAAAAACTTTTGAAAAGGATGAGCATATTAGCCTTTTCCGCGGAAAAGCTGTGTTTCTCGACAACCACACAATTTTGGTCAACGGGGAAGAATTAACGGCAGAAAAGATCTTTATCAATGTGGGGGGCAGGCCAAGGGTACCGAAAGATTTTGAAGCTGTAAACTATCTCACCAACCGCAGTATGCTCGATCTGGAAGAAGTGCCCAAAAATATTGTTATCGTGGGTGGTGGTTATGTGGGGCTGGAATTTGCACAGATGTTTAGCCGCTTTGGAAGTGAAGTGACTATTTTGGAGCGGGGTTCGGCCCTCATGAAAAAAGAGGACGACGATATTGCTGAAACCATTACCGAGATCATCAAAAAAAGTGGCATCAATGTGCTGCTGAATTCTGATTGTATCAAAGCTGCTGAAAAAGATGGCGAAATTGAAGTAACCTATAACTGTGAAACAGGAAGTAAAAAAATAACCACCTCTCACCTTTTACTGGCAGTGGGAAGAGTTCCAAATACAGATGATCTAGGGCTGGGAAAAACCAACGTAGAGCTAAATGACCACGGATTCATCAAAGTAAATGATGAGCTGCAGACATCGGTGTCGCACATTTGGGCTTTGGGAGATTGTAATGGAGAAGGTGCCTTTACCCACACCGCCTACAATGATTTCCAAATTGTAAATTCCACTTTGTATGAAGACCGGAAGAGAAAACTGTCTGATCGTTTTCCCTGTTATGCCGCATATATCGATCCGCCGCTTGCCCGGATAGGTCTTGATGAAAAACAGATCAAAGCTCAGGGAATAAAAGCTAAAGTTGCTGAAATGCCCATGAAGAAGGTTGCCCGTGCTAAAGAAAAAGGAGAGACCGCCGGAAAAATGAAGATCTTCATTGATGCCAAAACAGACAGGATTCTGGGAGCAACATTTTTAGGAACCGGGGCAGATGAATATATCCACACCGTAATAGACCAGATGTATGCAGGCGCAACCTACCAGGTAATGCGAGATGCCGTACATATTCACCCCACGGTAAGCGAACTTATTCCCACCATGCTAGAAAATCTTCGGGAGCTATAGCCTTGAAAAGGTCTTTTTAGAGATATTTTCTGAAACCCCAGAATGAACGGCGGGGAATGTAATTCAGGTTCCTTTCGTTGGCATAAGCTTCGCGCTCAAAGCAAATTCTACTATAGGCTTTATAGGAGTCCCTGTACTTTATGAGCCTGATGAAATATTCGAAAAAGTACCACACAAAGAAGAAGATCACCAGTAGCTCCACCTGTTGCTTGAGGTGAATGCGCTCATGGTTCATGAAGACTGGATTACTTTTAAGATCTTTTCGCTTTATTATAATAAATGGCCAAAGGACTACGCCATCAAAGTGTTTGGCAAGAATAAATTTATTAACCACCACAAACATTAGGGCAAGATAAGAAAATGCTATTTTTGTGATATGAGTTTTTCAAGAAAAAAAATTTCGCTTGAAGAAGGCGATTATTATCTCACCCCCGAAGGCTACCGCTGCTTTACCGAACAATACCACCTCAAAAGAGGTTATTGCTGTGAAAGTGGCTGCCGTCACTGCCCTTACGGCTTCAATAAAAAAACGAATCAACAGAAAAAATAATTCTATATGGACTTCAAAAATGCCATTTTAGAAGGTATTCCCAACATCCTGCCTCCTGCAAAAGATTACGATGTTAATGTAAATCATGCTCCAAAACGCAAGGACATTCTCTCTGCTGAAGAAAAGAAACTCGCCCTGCGCAATGCGCTTAGGTATTTTGACAGCAAACATCACGAAGAGCTGCTACCAGAATTCCGAGAGGAACTTGATACCTACGGAAGGATCTATATGTACCGCATGTGTCCCGATTACGCGATGTATGCCCGGCCAATTTCTGAATATCCCGGAAAGTGCGAGCAGGCAAAGGGAATCATGCTCATGATCCAGAACAACCTGGATCCTCAGGTGGCGCAACATCCACATGAATTGATCACCTATGGCGGCAACGGAGCGGTTTTTCAGAATTGGGCGCAGTACCGGCTGGTGATGAAATATTTAACCGAAATGACCGAAGAACAAACTTTGGTGATGAATTCAGGTCACCCGCTGGGACTCTTTCCTTCACATAAAGATGCACCGCGCGTGGTGGTAACCAATGGGATGATGATCCCCAACTATTCCAAACAGGACGACTGGGAAAAATTCAATGCCCTTGGCGTAACCCAATACGGACAAATGACTGCAGGAAGCTATATGTATATAGGTCCGCAGGGAATTGTTCACGGCACCACGATCACGGTGCTCAATGCACTTCGGAAAATTGCTCAAACGTCCACCTCACCCCAGGGCAAGGGTGTCAAAAAGGGCATTTTAGGAGAGGGATCTTTATTCGTTACTTCGGGTCTTGGAGGAATGAGTGGCGCGCAACCCAAGGCCGGAAATATCGCCGGCTGTATCACGGTTTGCGCCGAAGTGAATCCAAAAGCTGTTGAAACTCGCCACTCTCAGGGTTGGGTAGATGAAGTTGTTAAAGACCTTGATGTGCTGGTCCAAAAAGTTTCTGAAGCAAAAAAAGAAGGAAAAACAATCTCGTTTGCATACCTCGGAAATGTGGTAGAAGTATGGGAGAAATTTGATGAAGAGAATATTCATATTGATTTAGGAAGCGACCAGACTTCCCTGCACAACCCCTGGGCAGGAGGTTATTATCCGGCAGGCCTCACGCTGGAAGAAGCAAACACCATGATGAGCCGCGATCCCGAAAGGTTCAAAGAAAAAGTACGGGAGAGTTTGCGAAGGCAAACCGAAGCTATTAACCGCCACACCAAAAAAGGCACCTACTTTTTCGACTATGGAAACGCCTTTTTACTGGAGGCTTCAAGGGCAGGTGCTAAAATCTATAAAGATGAGGCAGGTGATTTTGTAAGCGGCGCTTCAGCAGGAGAAGACAAAGATTTCGCATACCCGAGCTATGTGCAGGACATTATGGGGCCCATGTGTTTTGATTACGGCTTTGGCCCTTTTAGGTGGGTATGTGCCTCGGGCAAAGAAGAAGACCTGGAAAGAACCGATCAAATTGCACGGGAAGTACTTCAGGAGTTAAAGAAAGAGGCTCCCGAAGTAATTCAGCAGCAAATGCAGGACAATATCAAGTGGATTGAAGGTGCCAGGGCCAATAAACTGGTGGTAGGTTCGCAGGCCCGCATACTATATGCCGATGCTGAAGGTCGTACTGCAATTGCAAAGGCTTTTAATGATGCTATAGGCAAAGGGGAAATTGGACCTGTGATTTTGGGTCGTGACCATCACGATGTATCGGGAACCGATTCTCCTTACCGCGAAACCTCCAATATTTACGACGGTTCGCGCTTTACAGCCGATATGGCCATACAAAATGTGATTGGCGACAGCTTTAGAGGTGCTACCTGGGTGAGCATTCACAACGGCGGCGGTGTAGGCTGGGGTGAAGTGATCAATGGCGGATTCGGTATGGTTCTTGAGGGTAATCAGGAGTCGGAGAGACGACTTAACTCAATGTTATTCTGGGATGTAAACAACGGAATTGCCCGTAGATCATGGGCCCGTAACGAGGGCGCCGTTTTTGCCATACAACGTGCAATGGCAGCAGAACCTCGTTTAAAAGTCACTATGCCCAACATTGTAGATGATCGCCTGTTGGACAATTAACCTTAAAAAACACTATTCATATGAGAGCGATTAAAATTACTTCGGTACTCGTTCTGTTCGTGCTGGTAATGACTTCCTGTAGTACCGTGAAAGTAGCGACAGATTACGACAGGGAAGTCAACTTCTCACAGTACCAGACCTATGCCTTCTTCAAACCCGGTATTGACAAAGCAGAAATTTCTGATCTTGACAAAAAACGGATCTTGAGGGCCATAGACGAAGAAATGCAGCAAAAAGGTTTTACCAAATCTGACAACCCCGATTTACTCATCAGCATTTTCACCAAGACCAAAGAGAATGTGAACATCTATAATAACGCCTACGGTTATGGCTATGGATGGGGCTGGAACCCATGGTATTGGGGTTCAGGGTATAATACTGTTAGCTCTACTACCGAAGGCACGCTCTATATTGATCTTATTGATGCCGAAAAAAAGGAATTGGTTTGGCAGGGAATGGGAACTGCTGCACTATCGAGCAAAGTGGAACAAAAACAGGAAAGGATCAACGAAATAGTTGAAGAGATCCTGGAGAAATATCCACCTTCTTTGAACTAATTTACATTTTAAGTCCCCCAACTAAAGCCGCTAACCCTAAAAATTTAGCGGCTTTTTCTTTTCCTTTTAAAGTCTATCCTAATGAAGATCAATAATTTACAAACCTAATATTTTTGTATCTTTAAATCCTGTTGTTGACTCAACAGGTAACCTGTAGTTGATTCTATTTTTTTGATTTTTAACACAGGTTACTCTAAAAAAATTGGATGGGTGATTATTATATTTAAGTATGGGAAATCAAAAACATCGCGAGGCTTTAATTGATAGAATCAGAAAAATTGATGATGAGAATGTTCTTGATGAAGTTAAGAGACTTCTTGACCTAAATTTTGATGATACCTTTTATCAATTAAACGAAGATCAAGAGGCCGAAATAACTCAGGCCAGGGAAGAATTGAGTCGTGGAAAAGGAATATCATCTGATCAAGTTGAAAAAGATTTCGATGAATGGCTAAACAAATAGTCTGGTCTCCTTTAGCTGTCCAAAAACGCTCAGAAATTTTGAAATTCTGGATTAAAAAGAATAAATCTGATACCTACAGTAAAAAATTAAATAAACTGTTCAAGGAAGCCAGCCATTTAATTTCCCTACATTCAGACATAGGAAAACCCACTTCAAATGGTAATGTTCAGTTTAAGGTTTTCCTCCATTATCTCAAGTTTTACGAACTCAAAAATAATAAGGTTTATATTCTAACTATTTGGGATTCCAGGCAGGATCCAGAGAGATTTAGACTTCCGTAAATTTATAAAGCTATGGATCAAGAATTTGAATCAAACGAGATCATTGACCGGCTTCCGGCACACCTGAAGCAATTCATAAAACCTCAGAATTACGAGGACTACACTCCTATTAACCAGGCGGTGTGGCGATATGTGATGCGCAAAAATGTAGATTACCTTAGCAAGGTTGCCCATTCCTCTTATCTCGACGGACTCAAACAAACAGGGATTTCCATAGATCATATCCCCAATATGTACGGAATGAACAGGATCCTCAAAGAAATTGGCTGGGCCGCTGTAGCGGTTGACGGATTTATTCCGCCGGCAGCTTTTATGGAATTTCAGGCTTTTAATGTACTGGTGATCGCCAGTGACATCAGGCAACTCGAGCACATAGAATACACCCCGGCGCCCGATATTATCCATGAAGGTGCAGGCCACGCCCCCATTATCGCAAATCCCGAATACGCCGAATACCTCCGCCGCTTTGGGGAGATTGGTTGCAAAGCCATTTCCAGCGCCAAGGATTACGAGATTTATGAGGCCATTCGCCACCTTTCCATCATCAAGGAAGCCGAAGACACTCCGCAGGAGGAAATAGAAGCTGCCGAAAAAAAGGTCGATGAATTACAAAATGACCAGCGGGAGCAAAGCGAAATGGCACAAATTAGAAACCTGCACTGGTGGACCGTGGAATACGGACTCATAGGTACGCCCGAAGATCCTAAGATCTATGGCGCCGGGCTCCTTTCCTCTATTGGTGAAAGCACCTGGTGTATGACCGATAAGGTTAAGAAAATACCCTACGACATTAGCGCTGCACAGCAGGAATTTGACATTACAAAACCTCAGCCACAGCTCTACGTAACACCCGATTTTGCTCACCTGAGCCTTGTCCTGGAAGAGTTTGCAAATAAAATGGCACTGCGGGTGGGCGGCCTCGAAGGTTTACAGAAGCTCATCAACTCCAAAAACATCGGAACTATTGAGCTGAGCACCGGAATACAAATCTCCGGTATATTTTCCAGAGCAATAGAACACAACGGCAAGCCCATTTACTTTCAAACCAGCGGCGCTACTGCTCTCTCGGCAAGAGAAAAGGAACTGGTGGGCCACGGCAAGAAAAACCATCCCGATGGCTTTGGTTCTCCCGTTGGAAGGTTAAAAGGCATCAACCTTGCCATTGAAGATATGAGTCCGCGTGACCTGCGAGCTTATGATATTTATGAGGGCGAACAGGTGAATTTTGAGTTTGAAGGCGGGATAACTGTTAAGGGGGAGATCATCACCGGCACCAGGAATTTACAGGGAAAGATCATACTTATCAGCTTAAAGAATTGCACCGTTACCTGGAAAGATGAAATATTGTTTCAACCAGATTGGGGCAATTACGATATGGCTATTGGTAAAGAGGTTATTTCTGCGTTTGCCGGTCCGGCAGATGCGAAATCTTTTAATTTGATCACCCACACCCCATCTTCCACCACCATCAAGAGCAAAAAGACGCCAGAGCGCGCCGAACTGGAACCTCTTTACGAATCGGTTCGGAACATCAGACAGGGCAAGAACACCAAATTCTCGCTCGAAGCAGCTTTTGATATCGCTAAAAAATACCATCCTAAAGACTGGCTGCTTTCCGTAGAGATCTTTGAACTGGCGCATGGTCATGATGAAAAACTGGCCCAAAAGGTGATTGAACACCTGGAAGATGTCAAGAAACGACGACCCGAAGTTGCCCATTTGATTGACAACGGATTAGAGCTGGTACAATCTTCACTGGTTACGGGTTAGCTACAGTTGTAGCTCCTGCATTTGTTGCGACGCCCCAAATTCCTCGTTGTTATAGGTGAGCGTCCAGCCAAGGGTGTTAGTGAGAATATAGATCTTTTGCAGCTCACTAATTAGCCGGTTTTTGGCATTCGATTTTAGGGTAGAATTCTCCACCTTTTCCCGCATAGATTTATTGATGCGCGATTTGATCTTGTTATAATCCTCGGCCGTGAACTGGTTGAGATAGTCCTGAGTGATGTCGTAATATTTAATATCGGGGTAGATATTGATCTCCTCTTCCGGAATATGTTTTATGTGCACCGTTTTATTTTCAACATCAACCTCAGTGACCAGTTTACTCAGGTCGTACGCCACTGTAGCTTTCGTATTCACAATAATTAGCGCTCTTTTTCGGGCAGGAAGCACATCCAAAAACCTGTTTTTCGTGTCTTTGTATGTATAGACCTGTGAAAAAGTTCCCTCGGTCACCACAAGTTTCCCAACGTTCTTAATTTGCTGCTGAATAAGCGCAGTGCTTTCCTCCAGGCGATCTCTTTCGGCATTCCGGTTCTCAAAATATCGGTAAACCATGAAAATAAGCAGTACTGCAAGGGCACCAAGGATGTATTTCTTCATGTTCTAAAAATACGAATTAGGAACCTGCTTTTTTTGAAGAAAATGTGAAGATTTCTCTCAAAAATGAATCTGAGGCACTTCTTTTTCGAGCTTTTCTATTTTTTGCTGAAGATTTCTTCGGAATTTCTGATGTGCTTCAGAAGTTTCATTAAAAGGCCGGTGTAAAAGCCCTTTTTGGATGGTATCCACCTGTTTCATTACTTCGGAAGCTGCTGAAGCTATCCAGGCCTGCCTGAATTTTTCCCAAATATAATCTACCGCCACACTATTAGGGTGCACCATATCTTCAGCATAGAACCTGTAATCGCGAAGCTCGTCCATCATGATCTCATACGACGGAAAATAAGAACATTTTTCTTCTGAAGCCACCACTTCCTGAATTGCAGTGATCAGTTTGGCTTTGCTCAGCTGATTTTCTACAAAACCATCCTTTAAATGTCGCACAGGGGAAACAGTGAAGATAATTTCGGCTGAAGGATTGAGCGACCTCACAATTTCTGAGGTGTCAAAAATGGCATTTTTGACCTCTGTTATTTCCTTGCTAAAATTCGCCTGTGGCACTTTATGGCAATTGGCCACCAGCTGTCCTGTTTCATTCAGTCTATATCCCCAGGCTGTTCCCGGCGTGATGATCACATGAGTGGCTGTCTTCAAAAATTCGCGGGTTTCCTTGACTGCAGCGTTCAATTTGCTCAGGATCTCCTCTTTTTCTACGGAATTAAGATCGGAATGGGCTTCGTAGCATTTCCAGGTCTCATTGTGGTAAAAAATATCTGCTTCAGTAAAAACATGCTGCTCTTTTACCCTTTTTAAGAAGTTGTGAATCGCAGCAGGATGAAAAAGAATTCCGAAGGGATTGAGAAGGTTCGGAAATTTGAAGTACTCCAGTTTCTTCCCGATATTTTCCACAAAACAAGAGCCCAAAAGCAGCACTTTTGAAGAGTAACCAATTTTTGGTTCTTTCGGAGTTACGGGAACTTGAGTACGGAATTCCATTGGTTTCTATTTGCAGACCTGCAAGGTTTTAAAAACCTTGTAGATCTTAGCCAGACAATTTAAAACCTACAAGGTCAAAAAAAGACCTTGCAGGTTAGAACAAGGTTAAACCTAACAGGTTTTCAAAACCTGTTAGGTTTGCGATATCTTTACTTCACAAACTCCTCAGCCTTTTGTAAGGCCTCGTCCAATCCGGCAGGATTTTTACCTCCTGCGGTGGCGTAAAATGGTTGTCCGCCGCCGCCGCCCTGGATGTAGCGACCCAGTTCTTTTACTACCTTTCCGGCATTAAGACCTTTTTCCTGTACCAGGTTTTTAGAAATGTAGCAGGAGAGCATTGCTTTTTCATCCTGTTGGGTACCAAAAAGAAGAAATAGATTATCAATTTCATCTCCCAACTGGAAAGAAAGATCTTTGATGCCGCCTATGTCTAAATCAACTTTTTGAGCCAGGAAGTTGATGCCGTTGATTTCTTTGATCTGGTTTTTAAGATCTCCTTTCAGATTTTTTGCCTTATCGCGGAGCAGAGATTCGATCTGTTTCTTTAATTCAGCATTTTCTTCCTGCAGGTTCACCACAGCTTTCACAGGATCTTTGGCGTTCTTAAGAACAGCTTTGATCTCACCGAAAGTTTGGGTTTGAGCAGTAAAATATTCTTTGGCAGCTTCATTGGTAATAGCTTCGATCCGTCGGATCCCCGAAGCCACAGCTCCTTCAGAAATGATCTTAAAATGCCATATATCGGCGGTATTTCCAACATGTGTTCCACCGCAGAGCTCCATGGATTTTCCGAAGCGAACCGCACGCACCTTGTCGCCGTATTTCTCTCCAAAAAGGGCAATTGCGCCATCGTTTATAGCTTCCTGATAAGGCATCTCCCTGTTTTCAACAAGCGGCAGTTTATCGGCAATCCGCGTATTTACAAAATCCTCTACCTGCTGCAATTCTTCCGAAGAAACTTTGCTGAAGTGAGAGAAATCGAAACGCAGGTAATCGCTCTGCACCATAGAACCTTTTTGCTCTACGTGCGGCCCGAGAATTTCCCTGAGCGCCTGGTGCAATAAGTGCGTGGCACTGTGATTGGCCGCAGTACGCGCTCTTTGTGCAGCATTTACTTTGGCCGAAAAAGTAGCCGAAAGATCTTCGGGAAGTTCTTTGGTAAGGTGAATAATAAGGTTGTTCTCTTTACGGGTGTCTAAAATGTAATTTACAGCGCCATTTTTTGACTCCAGAGTTCCTTTGTCACCTACCTGGCCACCGCCTTCGGGATAAAAAGGCGTTTTACTGAAGACCAGCTGGTACAGTTCTCCTTCTTTTTTAGATTCCACTTTGCGGTAGCGCAAGATCTCCACTTCGGCTTCAAGGCTGTCGTAACCCACAAAACCTTCGGTCTCTGCTTCCTTCACCACCTGCCAGTCTCCCGAAGTCACCTTGGATGCGTTTCGCGAACGATCTTTTTGCTTCTGAAGCTCGGCCTCAAATTCCTTTTGGTCAAGGCTGTAGCCTTTTTCACTCAGAATTAGGGCGGTAAGGTCAATAGGGAATCCAAAAGTGTCATATAATTCAAAGGCTTTTTGGCCTGAAACTTTTTTGTCTTCGCTCTCCTGCATGATCTGGTCCAGCAGCACTAACCCTTGGTCAAGCGTGCGTAAAAAGGAATTTTCTTCCTCCCTTATCACGTTTGTGATGAGGTTTTGCTGAGAACGTAGTTCGGGAAATGCTTCTCCCATCTGGCTTGCCAGCGTCTCAACCAGTTTATAAACAAAGGCTTCTTTTTGGTTGAGGAAAGTGAAGCCATAGCGAATGGCCCTTCTAAGGATACGACGAATCACGTAACCGGCGCCGGTACTACCCGGCAACTGCCCGTCGGCAATGGCAAAAGATACCGCCCGCACATGATCGGCAATTACGCGTATCGCGATGTCGGTCTCTTCGTTTTTCCCGTATTCTGAAGTTGTCACCTCGCTAATCTTCTTGATGAGCGGGGTGAAGACATCGGTATCGTAATTAGATTTTACGCCCTGCAGCGCCATACAGAGACGCTCAAAGCCCATCCCGGTATCCACGTGTTTCTCCGGAAGTTTTTCCAGGGAACCATCGGCTTTTCGGTTAAACTGAATGAAAACCAGGTTCCAGATCTCCACTACAAGCGGATGGTCATTGTTTACCAGGTCCCTTCCGGGTGTTTTCGACTTCTCTTCAGCCGATCTAAGGTCAATATGAATTTCAGAAGAAGGTCCGCACGGCCCCTGGTCACCCATTTCCCAGAAATTATCTTTTTTATTTCCGTAGATAATGCGGTCTTCGGGCACTATTGCCTTCCAAAGATCTAAAGCTTCCTGGTCTACTGGCAGATCTTCTTCCTCACTGCCTTCAAAAACCGAAACGTAGAGGTCTTCCTTGTTCAGTTTATAAACTTCGGTAAGCAGTTCCCATGCCCAGTGAATGGCTTCCTTCTTAAAATAATCTCCAAAGCTCCAGTTGCCCAGCATCTCGAACATGGTATGGTGATAGGTGTCTTTGCCCACCTCTTCGAGATCGTTGTGCTTCCCGCTCACGCGCAGGCATTTTTGGGTATCGGCGATGCGGCGGCTGGTTGGGGTTCCGTTACCAAGAAAGAATTCCTTGAACTGGTTCATCCCTGCATTGGTGAACATGAGCGTAGGGTCATCTTTGACTACCATGGGCGCCGATGGCACTATGCTGTGGGATTTATTTTGAAAGAATTCGAGGAATTTAGAACGTATCTCCTGGGATTTCATGAAGGCTAGAATTTAATATTATGCTGTCGGGAAAACAATTTTTATATTTGTTCGTTTCTCAAGCTGATTGTTGCACTGTTTTTGCAACATATTAAGTAAAGCAAAAATAGAATAATTTAACTTATATGTCTAAGGTTAAATATTATTACGACAGCGAGACGCTATCTTACAAAAAGATTGAGCGCAAAAAAGGCCGCCGCCTTGGAATTGCTGCTCTTAGTGTGCTGGGGACCTTCCTGGCAGGCTTTGTTCTCCTGGTGATCTACCTCAACATCCCGCAGCTGGAAACCCCCAAAGAAAAAGCACTTTCCCGCGAGCTGGAAAATATGAAGTTACAGTACAGCATGCTTAACCGTAAAATTGAGCAAATTGAGAATGTACTGGCCAATGTAGAAGATCGCGATAACAACATTTACCGTCTTTACTTTGAAGCAAACCCTATACCCGAAGAACAGCGCCTTGCCGGATTTGGAGGGATAAACCGCTATAAAGACCTGGAAGGTTTTGACAATTCAAAACTCATTATAGAAAGCCACAAAAAGCTGGATATGCTTACCAAGCGCCTGGTAGTACAGTCCCGCTCCCTTGACGAGATCGTAGAGCTGGCCAATGATAAAGAAAACCTGCTGGCTTCAATTCCTGCAATTATTCCGGTGAAGAACGAAAACCTAAAGAGGATGGCTTCAGGTTATGGCTGGCGCACAGATCCTTTTACCAAGGTGCGAAAATTCCATTATGGAATGGACTTTACAGCGCCACGGGGCACGCCTGTGTATGCCACAGGTGATGGGGTTGTAGAACGCGCAGACAACCGTTCCAGCGGTTATGGTAACCACATTAGAATTAATCACGGCTATGGCTACGTGAGCCTTTACGGACATTTGTACAAGTACAATGTAAAGAGAGGACAAAAGGTGCAAAGAGGAGATCTTATTGGCTTTGTTGGCAGCACCGGCCGTTCACAGGCGCCTCACCTGCACTACGAGATCTTTAAGGATGATGAAAAGATCAATCCTATCAACTTTTACTACGGACATTTATCTCCAGCTGAATATGACGAAATCCTGGAGCAGGCACAACTTGAAAACCAATCCCTGGATTAATGCACGTAAACCTGCCCGATAAGTTGTATTATTCTATTGGCGAAGTGGCCGAAGCTTTTAACGTGAACACCTCTCTCATCAGGTTTTGGGAGAAAGAATTTGATGCCATAAAACCGCGGAAGAACGCCAAGGGCAATCGTAAATTCACTAAAGAAGATATTAAAAACCTCGAATTGATCTATCACCTGGTCAAAGAAAGAGGCTTTACCCTTGAGGGTGCAAAAATCCATCTGAAGGAAGAGAAAAGCCGGAAAACATTGTCTAACTTTGAAGTCATTCGCAAGTTAGAAAATATAAAGTCTACACTAATAAACTTAAAAAAGGAATTGTAATATGAAAAAGTGGCTCGTCCCCGTATTGATCATTGGGGCTATTGTCTTAGGTCTTTACCTGTTAACCGTTGGAAAATACAACAATGCTGTAGTAAAGCAGGAAACTGCACAAACAGCCTGGTCACAGGTGGAGAGTGCATACCAACGCCGAAGCGACCTCATCCCAAACCTGGTGAATACCGTGAAAGGTGCGGCAGACTTTGAAAGAGGAACACTTACCGATGTTATTGAAGCCCGGGCAAAAGCAACTTCTGTAAATGTAGATGCCAGCAATATCACCCAGGAGAACCTTCAGCAGTTTCAGCAGGCACAGGGAGAAGTTTCTTCAGCTTTGTCGCGATTGCTCGTTACCGTTGAAAGATATCCGGAACTTCGGGCTACACAAAATTTTCAGCAGCTACAGTCACAGCTTGAAGGCACAGAGAACCGAATTAACGTAGAGAGAAACCGTTACAACGAACAGGTAAGGGATTACAACACCTACATCAGGAAGTTTCCTAACAACCTTATTGTAGGCATGTATGGTTTTGAAAGAATGCCTCTTTTTGAAGCCGATCCAGGTTCAGAAAACGCACCCGAAGTAGATTTTGATTTCTAAAAGTTCCAAAAATGTCAAAAATAGAAGAGTTTCTTTCCGAAGCAGACGAAGCCGAAGTGGTAGCAGCCATTAGAGAGGCCGAGAATAAAACTTCAGGAGAAATTCGGGTACATATTGAGAAAACCAGCAAGGGCAAAATCTGGGACCGTGCAATGGAGGTTTTTCATTTGTTAAAGATGGATAACACCAAAGAAGACAATGGGGTGCTCATCTATGTTGCCATTGAAGACCGGCAGTTTGTGATCTACGGCGATAAAGGGATCAATAAAGTGGTGCCCGAAGGTTTTTGGGAAACCACCAAAGATGCCATTTCTTCAAGGTTCAAAAATGGGGAATTTAAACAAGGTCTCATTGACGGAATCCTTATGGCCGGAAAGGAATTACAGGAACATTTTCCCTGGAGCGAAGATGACACCAATGAACTTTCGGATAAAATATCCAAATAATGAACAATTTACTTCGGAATTTCCTTTTTACAATCATCCTTTTCAGCCTCGGCTTTACTACCTATGCTCAAAGGGACATTCCCGCAAGACCTTCTTTAGAGACCAGTATTTATGATGAAGCCGAAGTACTCTCGCCACAGGAAGAGCAGGCTTTAGAACGCAAGCTTATTAGCTACGCCGATACTACCTCCACCCAAATAGTAATTGCTACAATAGAATCCCTGCAGGGGGAATATATTGGCACCTATGCTGCCGAATGGGCTCATAAATGGGGCGTGGGGCAGGCAAAAGAAGACAACGGAATTTTGATCTTACTGGCCGAAAGCGAACGCAAGATCTGGATCTCTACAGGCTACGGAATTGAAAGTACGCTTACCGATGCCCTCTCAAAACAAATTATTGAAAGTGTGATCCTTCCGGAATTTCGCTCCGGAAGTTATTACCGCGGATTAGATGCGGGTACAACTGCAATTTTCCAGGTGCTTAACGGCACTTTTGAAGGTTCGCGACCAGCTTCGGGCGATGGAGCTTCTCCAAGATTCATTGTCCTGGCCCTCATTTTTATCGTTTTTCTCATCATCCTTAGTTCCCGCAACAAAAGAGGCGGTGGCCGTGGCGGATTCCGTCGTGGCGGCGGACTCCTCGACATCCTGGTGCTTAGCAGCCTTGGCCGTGGTGGCTTTGGCGGTGGAAGCTTTGGTGGCGGAGGAGGCGGTTTTGGCGGCGGCGGTGGCTTTGGTGGAGGCTTCGGCGGCGGTGGCTTTGGCGGCGGTGGTGCCGGCGGGGGATGGTAATTTTTTAGTAGGCAGTAGGGTTCAGTGATCACTGGTCAGTGATCACTGGTCAGTTTGAACTTCCCTGATTAGTGTTGACCGGTTTTAGATATTAATTTTCATTATCAAAAATAGTAATAATTGGTCTTTCTTCTGTTTTGAGGGTTGACCAATAACTAATGAACTCTTCGGGGTTTCTTTTCTCTAAATGATCATGGGATCTTTTGGTGTTATAATTTTTTACTGCTTTGTTCACCTGGTTCTTGAGTTGGCTAAAGGTTTGTGGTTTCCAGTGGTCTAGGTATTCTTCTTTTATTGTCCTATTAATCCTTTCGGCATAGGCATTATCCTGTGCACTTAAAGCCATGCTGATAGTTGTTGTATGGGATTTTAAAAGTTCAGTGTAAGACTTATAAGTATACTGGCTTCCTCTATCTGAGTGGTGGATCTTCGGAGCTTTATTGTTCTTTAGAGCCATTCTTAGAGCCTTCAGATTTGCTGTTCCTCTCATGTGATCAGAGACTTCATAACCAACTATTTTCTTAGTGTAGACATCTATAATGAAGACTGCGTAATAAAATTTATCTCCCACCCGGTAGTAGGTAATATCACTTTGCCATACCACCGAAGGTGCATTGACCTCTATTCCTTTAATTTTATTCGGATAGTAGATATTACCGGCAATGGTTGTGCGTCTATAATTCTTCTTTCTTTTGAGAAGATAACCTAATTGCATAAAAGTCTCTACAAAACGATCTCTCCCAATAAAATCAGGCTTTAAAGTATAGTACATTTTTTCCACCCCACAACCAGGATGATCTCTACGAATATCATCAGCTTCAGACATTAATTCCATCAAACGATGATCAAAAATTCTTTGTCTTCTAGCATATTGATGGACAGCTTGTTTACTGATCCCAATGCCTTCATAGAGTTGGTTCATGAAATAACTCACTTTTTCTTTGTTTTTCCTGAACCAGTTGATTGTGGGGTGCTGTAGTTTTTTTTAATGTCGATATCAAGCTCTGACTTAGCTAACTCGATCATCTTTTCAAGATAATCTAGCTGTATCTGTTTACGTCCTAAAGCTGCTTCAAGCTCTTTGTTCCTGGCCTCCAGCTCTTGCATTTTTTTACTGCTACTGTCTTTCATTTCTACGACTCTAAATCCTTTCTCGTTAAAGGTAGAAAATTTATGAATCCAGTTATAGATCATAGACCGTGACATTCCGTGAAGCTTAGACAGTTGAAATACACTGTACCTGCCACTTTCATAATCATTCACAATTTATCTTTTGAACTCATCGGAGAACTTCCGATGTTTACTGAGCAATCGAATATTTGACTTCATGTAAGTTGATTTTATGGTCAACCTATATCAGGGACGTGCAGTTGTCAGGAAAATTCAAATATTATAGTTCAGGCACTTAATTCCAAAAAATAAGTTTACACACGGCACGGATTGCAAATCCGCGCCAACAATATTGCAAATTCCAATTTTCAAGTACCAAATCCCAAAAAATAAATTCCAATGGAAAGCCCCAGCGGGGCAAAATATTGGTAGCCGGGGTTTTCAACCCCGGGATTAAAGAGCACCACCCACATCAGGAGCCCTGAAAGGGCGATATATTTATAGCATTTCATTCCCGAATCATAAAGAGTCCCGGAGGGACGGCATATTGGAAAATTGAAAGATGATTTAATGCACGGCACCGATTGTAAATCTAGTCCAGCAATAGTGCAAATTCCAATTTTCAAGTACCAAATTCCAAGCACCAAATCCCAAAAAAACAAATTCCAATGGAAAGCCCCAGCGGGTGAAATATTTATAGCATTTCATTCCCGAATCATAAAGAGTCCCGGAGGGACGGCATATTGGAAAATTGAAAGATGATTTAATGCACGGCACCGATTGCAAATCCACGCCAACAATAGTGCAAATTCCAATTTTCAAGTACCAATTTTTAAGCACCAAATCCCAAAAAACAAATTCCAATGGAAAGCCCCAGCGGGGCGGCATATTTATAGCATTTTGTTCCCGAATCATGAAGAGTCCCGGAGGGACGGCATATTGGGAGGTTGAAAGATGATTTAGTGCACGGCAGGATTGCAAATCTGTGCCAGCAATGGTTCAAGCACCAAATTCCGAATAAAAAATTCCAATATGTAGACGGCACGGATTGTAAATCCGCGCCAGCTGAGATTTAACCTTCCTATTTACTGCTTACTAACAACTGCAAACTAAAAAAGGAGGGGTTCAAAAATGGCATTTTTGAACCCCTCCTTTTTATTCGTACTTCTAAGATCTACCTTCTACTTTCCTCTACATTCTTATGATCCCTCCGCCTCTTCGGTTTGGATCCTTTCCTCCAAACTTACTTAGTTTGTAGGTGAAGCTAAGCATAAAATATTGTTCAAGGATGAGTTCGCGGGTGTCCTGCACAAAATCTTCGCCCGTGGTACGGGAGGTGCTCACATTTTCATTTAACAAATCGTAAACCTTCAGCTTTAATGTGGCATCGTCTTTCAGGAATTTGTAGCCAAGGCTCATATTCCATAAAAGTGAGGTATCATCAAACCCAGGCGCAACATTTCCGTAGGAATTAAAGGAAAAATCATTGCCAAAAACCACATTTTTGGGCCAGTATGTTGTCGCTTCCAGGGCCACCGTATGATTCACATACTCTTCTTCCCTGTTGTTGTTAATACCGTACTGCGTGTTGACATAACTTAGCTCATACCGCGGATTGATCTCGATAACCTCTTCATAATTATAGCCCAGCCTCAATGAAGGATTAGCTCCAAAACGATCTGCCTTATAGCGGGTACCATTTGAAAATCCTAACTGCCGGTTATAATTTCCGTTAAGACCAACGCGATAGTTATACTCCTGCTTTTCCTTTTTATATCGCTTTGAATAGAAAACTCCGGCATAGGAAGTCAAACCTCCATCCAGGTTCCTGTAAGTGGTGGTGGTTATAAGGTCTTCAGTAATTGAATAAGGCACCACCTGGTTGTCGTAAAATGTTGCCGACGCATAGATATTCATTCCGCTGCGGGTGGCGAAGTCGAAGTTATGGTACCCAAAATTCAGGTTTTGGGAGTAGGTTGGATCGAGTTCGGGATTTCCCACAATGATGTTCAGTGGGTTGGTGAGGTTGGGCACCGGCTGCAACTGTGAAATTGATGGGATGTTATTATCTGTACGATACCTAAAGTAAAATGATTTACCACGGGTGATCTCATACCTAATGTCGGCTTCCATAAAAAGCTCGTTGTAATTTTTCTTAAAGGAGCTCTCTACCAGGAAATCCTCATTTTCAAGAGATGTATTTAGAAGTCCCAGGTTAAATCCTCCCCTTAATTTTTTGCCTTCGTAATTAAGTCCGGCATTTGGGATATGCTTGTAACTCGTCACCTCAAAGTCGTTGCTGAGTTCTTCTTCTAAAAGGTCATATTCACCGCTGTCTTCGTCAAACTGGTAAACAGAACGGGTATTGGAAAGGTTGAGCACAGAGAAATCGTAAGAAAGATCAAGAAAAAGCTTATCGGCAAGAACAGAGCGCTGGGTGATTCCCGCCTCATATTCATCTGAGCTGTTATCTTCATCAATGAACTGATCCTGTATCGCAGTGCCTGTGGTGGTGCCGTCTTCTACGGTAAACTTTTCGGAATAAAAGAAATTCTCGCTTTCCTGCTTTTCGTTCCGGTTGTTAAAATCAATTTGCAAATAGGCCCCGCGGCTGCCAAACTTCCTGATAAAATCTATTCTATTACGGAAGTTGCTGCTGTACAATTCTTCATTATCAAAGGTGTTGGAAAGGAGTTGAGAGGCCCCTTCCATTCTTTCTGAAACGCTGTTGCGATCTGAAAATCCATTATTGATATTTACCGATGGCCTTACCGAGATCCTGGTTAGCGTATCGAGTTCTACCTCAAAAGCCAGGTTTGCCCGGTGACTTTCGTTCACCATGTTTCCTGAAGATTCAGAGTTAGTGAAGAAAGTACTATTGGGAAGAAAAGTCTCCCGCTCTACCACTGAATAGGTTTCGGTGTCATTTTTTCCGAAGAAATAATCGGCAGTCAGTTCATATTTTTTATCCCAGTCGTTAGTGAAATTGAAGCCGGCAGTCTCACTTTTGGTGATACCACCGCTGCCGCCAAAACTATTCCCGTTAATGCTGAAGCTACCGTTACGATTAAAGGAGACGCTGCGCGCCCTGCCCCCCATCATGTCAAAAACCTCATCAAAAGAGAAGCCCGAAGAATTAATGTTATTGGAGCTGGCCAGTACACTCAGCCTCATATCGTCTTTAAAATAATTTCCAATTCCGCTTAACTCGTACCTGTCATCTGTCCCCCCACCTGCAGTTGCGCGTGCAAAATATCCTTTGTTCTTATCTTCCTTAATGGTTACGTTGATGGTCTTATCATCGGGGTTTCCTGCTTTGCCCGTGAATTCTTCAGATTTGGTTTTCGTATCCACTACCTGTATTTTATCTATAATCTCCTTCGGAAGGTTTTTAGTGGCGATCTTGGGATCATTTCCGAAGAATTCTTTTCCGTTTACGAGGATACGGGAAACAGGTTTCCCATTGACGGTAATATTTCCCTGGGCATCTACTTCGACCCCCGGAAGCTTTTTCATCACCTCCTCAAGGTTAGCATCCTGCCTGGTATTAAAGGAACCTGCATTAAACTCAAGGGTGTCCGACTTTATAGTGACAGGAGCTCTTTGAGAAACTACGGTAACCTCTCCCAGCATGTTGTTGGCCACATGCATTTTTAGCTGTCCCAAAGCTATATTTGGCTGCTCCAGGATTATTAATCGGGTAAGCGGATCGTAGCCGTTGTACGTGCCCACTAACCTTAAACTATCCATTTTCCCGGAACCTTCAATTACAAATTCTCCTACTTTATTGGAAATAGTGTAGGAAACAAGGCTACTGTCCTGCACCTTTTCAACAAATAGTGTAGCCGATTCTAAAGGGAGTTGAGTTTCTGCATCTACAATTTTACCCGAGATAGAGAATTGTTGAGCCATTGCACCTGAAGAGATTAGGAGCAGGCATAGGAAGAAAAAATACTTCATTATAAGGGAGGTCTTAAATATTAAATGCTGCTACTTTAGGTAACAGCATTTATTGGACTCCCAAAAAGGGCAAAAGTTACATCACGTACTATTTTTTCCTGAAGTACACCGATACCGGCACACCGTTGAAATCAAATTTCTCCCGCAATTTATTTTCCAAAAACCTTTTGTACGGATCTTTCACATACTGCGGAAGATTGCAGAAAAAAGCAAACTGGGGCTGTGGCGTAGGCAGCTGCATACAGAATTTTATTTTCACGTACTTGCCTTTATAGGCTGGCGGCGGATATGATTCTATTATAGGCAACATTATCTCGTTAAGCTCACTGGTCTTAATCTTTTTGCTTCGGTTATTATAGACCTCAACTGCAGTTTCTATGGCCTTAAAGATTCGCTGTTTAGTGAGTACCGACATAAAGACGATTGGCACATCGGTAAAAGGTTCCATTTCGCGGCGAATATTGGCCTCGTATTCTTTCATGGTATTGGTCTCCTTTTCCAGAAGATCCCATTTGTTTACCAGGATCACGATACCTTTACGGTTGCGCTGCGCAAGCCAGAAAATATTTTGCACCTGCCCATCAAAACCACGGGTAGCATCCATGACTATTAAGCACACATCGCAGTGTTCAATAGCCCGAACCGAGCGCATTACCGAATAAAATTCAAGATCTTCCTTTACTTTAGATTTGCGGCGTATCCCGGCGGTATCAACCAGGTTAAATTCAAATCCGAAGCGGTTGTATTTTGTATCAATAGAGTCGCGCGTAGTTCCGGCAATATCGGTTACTATATAACGATCTTCTCCAATAAGGGCATTTATAAACGAAGATTTCCCTGCATTGGGCCTTCCCACCACTGCAAAGCGGGGTAACTCGGCTTCTTCGGGGCGGGTATCTTCGGGCAGGGCATCAACAAGGGCATCGAGTAATTCTCCTGTACCACTACCATTGGTGCTGGCAATTGGAAAATACTCCCCAAGTCCAAGAGCGTAAAATTCTACAGCATTTTCAAGCCGTTTGGAATTATCTACTTTATTTACAGCAAGAAATACAGGTTTGTTCACCTTCCGAAGCAATTGTGCCACGTCTTCATCCATAGGTGTGACGCCGGTCTCAACATCTACCATAAAAATAATGGCATCGGCTTCACCAATAGCAAGTTCTACCTGCTTATCAATCTCGGCTTCAAAAACGTCATCGCTTCCCAGCACATATCCGCCGGTATCAATTACAGAGAAATTGCGGCCATTCCAGTCGGTCTTTCCATAATGCCGGTCTCTGGTTACTCCACTTACCGAATCTACAATGGCTTCACGGCGCTGGATCAACCGGTTAAAAAAGGTAGATTTCCCAACGTTAGGTCGTCCTACAATAGCTACAATACTGCTCATAAATATATTCTCTTAAATAAGAGTGCAAAATTAGGGGATTTAAAACAAATGCCCTGTACTTACAGCTGCCTAATTTTCAGTAATTACAGAGAGGAAAATCCTTTGATAAAGGATTGCCCCCTCCACCTGAAAAATTATTAACCTGTCAAAAAAGGCAGATTTACTTCTTGTCTCCAGAGTAGCCAAAGCGTCGCAACTGTTTTATATCGCTTCGCCAGTTTTTATTCACTTTCACATACAGCTCAAGGTGCACCTGCTTCCCAAAGAATTTCTCAAGGTCTTTACGAGCCTCTACGCCCACTCTTTTTAAAGCTGCGCCTTTATGGCCAATAATGATCCCTTTTTGAGTTTCCCGCTCTACCATGATAATGCTACGCATGCGAATGATCTCTTCTTCTTCAAAGAATTCTTCGGTATCGATCTCTACACTATAAGGAATTTCCTTTTTGTAGTGCATCAGAATCTTTTCGCGGATGATCTCGTTTACAAAGAAACGCTCGGGCTTATCGGTAAGGGTGTCTTTAGGGTAAAAGGCAGGAGATTCGGGAAGGAATTCTACTATGCGATTAAATACTTCGGCAACATTGAATCCCTGAAGTGCAGATACAGGATAAATTTCGGCATTGGGAACTTTTTCCTTCCAAAGCTGCACCTGTTCTTCCAGTTCAGCCTGATTGGATTTGTCGATCTTATTCAGAAGTAATAAAACAGGTATTTCAGAATTGATGATCTTGTTGAAAAAGGCTTCATCTTTTAATTCCTTTTCGCCTATTTCAACCATGTACACCAGGACATCGGCATCTTCAAAAGCCGACTTCACAAAATCCATCATCGATTCCTGTAACTGGTAAGCCGGTTTAATGATCCCCGGCGTATCACTAAGAATCACCTGGAAGTCTTCTCCATTCACTATTCCCAAAATACGGTGTCGTGTAGTTTGCGCCTTGGAGGTAATGATACTCAGTTTTTCGCCCACAAAGGCGTTCATTAGCGTAGACTTACCCACATTTGGGTTTCCTATAATATTTACAAATCCTGCTTTATGTGCCATAATTCAATTTTTCTTTGCAAAGATACTCAATTATAAAGCAGGCAACCAGTGGCAAAAATTTGAACCTGCTCTTATAATTTAGAAGATAATTTTTTCTCACCATCTTCACCCAACTTCCCTTTTAACAGATAATTACAAGAAGTAAATCCTATCTTTTGTATTTTTAAAGGTACTAACCCACAAAATTAGAAAATAATGAAAAAATTTATGATTTTAATCTTTAGCATGGCACTTATGGCTTCATGTGGAGATAATGAAAAAGAGAACCTTTCAAAAGAATTTGATGAATTAATGACCCAGAATGACAGCATTGCGCAGGTAAATTCAGAATTTCAATCTACCCACGAAAGGATGAAGCAAAATCACCAGGACCTTATGCAACAGCTGGACACCATGCAGGTATCGGACTCTACCTATTATGATCAAATGGCCCAGAATGAAGTGATCATCAAGAAACACGAAGGACTTTTAGCCGGGCATAAAGAATATATGGAAGGACACCGCGAACTGAAGGATAACTTCGGAAATTTGAGCAGTTCAGAAATGAAAGCGCAGATCTCTAAAATGAAAGAAGTGCACCAGACTATGATGGATGAGCACAGCAGCATGAGGAGTGAGCATGAAGAAATGATGAACAAGCACGATGAAATTCGCAAGAATTTAATTGACAGCAACAGCCAGGAGATGTAACCACAGTATAGGGCTACACTGAAGCTTTAGCAAAAACAAAGGTTCCCATAGTATCCAAAAAAGGTATTTTGGGAACCTCTTTATATTTTAAAAGTCAATATTTTCAACATTAAGCACGTTGCTCCCCAAGATACTTACAGAAACCAGTAATTTTCTCTGGCCTGCAATAATTTCCTGAATCCGGAATTCGTTTATTTTTCCGGTGACATTAATCCCATCGGTAAGTTCTAGCGCATCGGCCAACTTGTTATTTATTTTTTCAAGTTGCACTTTAACAACAGGCCGAATATCAAACTTCATCTTCGATTTGAGCTTAGAATACAGAAAATTATTGATAAGTGCCTCTACCAGCCTGTTCACAAACCAGCCATCATTTTCTCCTTCTACCTTAAAATGACTGATAAGCACCTCCTGCTCTGCTTCCCGAAACTGAATAGAAAGATGGGCAACGGCGGTGATCTCTTTATTTTTGAATAATGTGGTGAGAAGGCTTAGCTGTACATGCACAGCCAAATCAAAATCTTCTAAATGACTCTTTCGCAGGTTAATGTTGCGAATTCTGGCATGATCGGAGGTTTCACCATCGGCTTTTCCCTTACTAAGGATTTTTCCCTGTAGTTTCTTTTGCAGATAGTTTTCAAGCACCTGGTAATCAATTCTCACCGGCAGGCGCAAAACCACATTGTACTTATTATCAGGAATATTCTCTTCCATAATTCTCTGGTTCAGGAAAACAGAAGATAGTAAAATTTATTTTTCAAATCAACTCAGATGAAAAGAGCTTAAAATTATGGCCAGGCAGCAGATAAACCCCGCTTGTTTCGTAACTTTATCGTACTAAATGTTTGTTATGCCACTTATCTTACCCGTAGAAGAAAAAAGCCCCCGAATAGGCGAAAACTGTTTTATTGCTGAAAATGCGACCATAGTTGGAGATGTCATTTTAGGCAGGGATTGTTCAGTTTGGTTCACTGCCGTAATAAGAGGGGACGTCAACTCAATTCACATTGGAGACAGAACCAATATCCAGGATGGGGCGGTTATTCACTGCACCTATAAAAAAGCAGCAACAACTATAGGAAACGATGTCTCGATTGGACACAGGGCGATAGTTCACGGCTGCCACATCAAAGATCGTGCATTGGTTGGAATGGGAGCTATTGTGATGGACGATGCCATAGTTGAGGAAGGCTGCATAATTGCTGCAGGAGCCGTTATATTGGAAAAAACAGTATGTGAAGCCGGCCACATCTACGCCGGAATCCCTGCAAAAAAGGTGAAAAAATTATCTGAAGCTCAAATTGCCAACCTGGAAAAAACCGCTGCTAATTACATCATGTACAGCACCTGGTTCAATGGAAAGCCTGTGGAATAGATACAGCTTATAAGGACCACAGCCGGTGAAGAGAAAGAATAAGAATGATTCCCGCCACTGCCGCAAAAAGAAATAACGCAATTAACCTCACATGAGAGTTATTAATAAGCTTTATGATATCCCTTTTTGACATATAACCATTTTTCGTACTTTAGAGCAAATTGAGTGCCAGAGAAGAGCTTAGAGAGAATAAAATTTCTCTATAAGTTTCACTTTTGGGAATCCGCAGAGACATTTTTTTGATGTTTTAACTACTATATAGTTTCCCAGCCGCTTCCCTTACTGACTTTTGGACTACTTCGGAATGATCTTGCCGAAAAGCCAGGAGTATTACTCATTTCTAAAATCCTTATAATAATTGTAGTTTAAGGGATAATCTTATATTGCATTAAAACTCCCCTCTGGTTAATGAAGATAAATTCAGATCTTATTTGGGCACTAGCTTTACTTGCAGTCGCGGCAGCATCCTTCTTTTTAGGAATGAAAAAGGAAAACCTCAAAGTAGAAGAACTGCTGGAAGAACGCCACGCAGAAATAGAGATTCTTGAAAAGAAGAATCAGCAACTTTCGGAAGAATTGACCTCCCGCGGTATCTACAGCTACCCTCAGGCTACTGTAGTCTCTAAGCTAAAAGCGGCTGTGGCTACTGTTCTTATTTCTCTCAATGGCCAGGATCCAATCCCCAATTTAAAACTCAGGAGAAATGTCATTTTTAACTATTCGGCCAAGGAGACTTTACAGCTGGATCAAAAAGGGAAGTTTAGCGACCTTGGTACTTTAAAGCCGCACAACCCTTCAGCTTTTGATATTCCTCTGGAAGAAAAAGAAATTGCACTCCACCTGGAATTCGATTCAAAAAAGAACCAGTGGCACCAATATATATGGATTAAAACCGGGACCAATGGTAATATTGCTACCTTTTGGGTAATCACGAACGAAAACTCTGCGGTCATAGACAAACACATTGACCCCGAATTTCCCACAGATGAGGAAGAAAAAGTGCTGCTCTGGAAGGGAGAAAGGATTCATTATTCAGATCTAAAAATGAATTCCATTTTTCCGCCTAACAACTAAACCTCAACTTCCCCAAGAAATTCCATCGGGTAAAATCTTTTTTGAGAAAAAACAAGACGTAAAAAAGGTTCACTTTCACTAAACATACAAATCATTCTTTTGAGTGGCTTATTTAAGGGCTAAAAAAGCAGAAAAATCAAGCGATTTCATAGAAGTCCTGGTTCCCATTAAAACCTCTTACACCATTAGGTATTATTTACCTCCAACACTAACAAATATAGTGGTAACGTCACTCGTCTCATTGGTTTCATAAGTGGCACCGCTCATTTCTAATTCAGTAAGTTTTGTTGAAGTACAACCTCCACTACTCGATTTCTTCAGAGTAAAGGCAAAATTAAAAGTTATTTCATCTCCAATTGTGACTGTATACCCATCAGATTTTGACTCCCAGCCCAATAGTACATTCACTACATTTCGATCTGTTTCATAATCGAACACAACAGCTTCCCCATCACTATTAGTTATTTGAAGCTGATTCTCTTCAAATAATTCATTCTCAAAAAGGTTATCACCTGTCGTTTCATTCACGACTTCAAACGTAAACCCTACAGGCCCTGTTTCACAAAGAATGCCTCCATCTGTGTCATCGCACCCGGTGAAGGCAAAAAGAACAAGAAGCAACGTAAAAACTCTTTTCATGATTTTAGATTTAATGATTACCGGGCAAGGTAACAATTTTACTCAGAAGGAATTACATGCGAAAAAAGAGAAAAGAGAGATATTAAAGGGCGAAGTAAACTGAAGCATATAAAATAAAAAACCACCTCTTTTGAAGGTGGTTTTCTTAGTAGCGGGAACTGGACTCGAACCAGTGACCTTCGGGTTATGAGCTGCAATTGGGGAAATAACAAAATCTACCAAACCCGCATAAATTCTGGGGTTTCCAGAGATTCACATTTTTTTTGATATCAAAAAATAGGGAGTAAAATGCAATTATTCTGTACCTATTCTGTACCCTTTTTTGAAAAATTACTTTATATTTAAAGGATTATAAATTAGTCGGTTATGTCAAATATTCAAGTAGTTTTACGACCCAACAAAAAGAAGAAAAATGGCACCATTCCTCTTGCGCTAAGAATAAGTGAGAATTACAAGACAAATTATTACTTTTTGGGCCATTCGATTTTAGAAAAGGATTGGGACGATGATTTAAAAAAAATAAAGAAAAGCCATCCAAACCACAAAAAGCTAAACTACTTTCTCACGAAGAAAATTACTGAAGCACAAGATCTGTATTTTCATTCAGAAGATGCTTTAACTCCCAGGCAGATCAAACATAAACTCAAAGGACCGGGCGGCTCTCAATCTTTCTTTGCTGTGGCTGCTGAACGCGTAAAACAGAAATACGACAAAGGAACTTTTTCCGTCGCCAAATCTGAGCTGTCCATTCTCTATAACCTGGAAGAGTTTCTGAACCTTAAAACCAGTCAAAAGAAAGAAGATGTAATAAAAGCCATCAAGGAACGAAGACGACAACGAGTTAGTAAAACCAGAAAAGGTCAATACTCTTTTGAGGATGCCGTCACCTATTTCAGGAGAAATACCCGACTGGAGTTTCGGGAAATGAATGAGTCATTTCTCAACAAGTACAAGATCTTTTGCTCGACTTATATGGGACACAAGACCCGAACCATTACAAACCAGCTTATTTTCATCAGGACACTTTTTAATGTCGCCATAAAGGAAGGGATTGTCTCTCCTAAATATTATCCTTTCGCGGGCGAAAAAGAAAAAATACGGATTGGCTCAGGAAATAAAATAGGTCTGACTTCTGAAGAGGTGACAAAAATAGAAAATCTCGAAGCAGAAACTCATTCTTCCATTTGGCATACCCGGAATGTCTGGCTTGTCTCCTTCTACTTTGCAGGTATAAGAATTTCGGATGTTGTAGCCCTAAAGTGGACAGATATAAAAGACGGCCGTCTTTATTATGTGATGAATAAGAATGAGAAACCTTTGAGCTTTAAAGTCCCAGACAAAGCCAGAACTATTTTCAACCTCTATCTTCTTGATATCAAGGAAAACAACGGCTATATTTTTCCTTTTTTAAAAGATGCAGATCCACAGGATCAGAAGGATATATTCGTAAAAATGAGGAACGCTACTAAGGTTTTGAACAAATTCCTGAAGCGCATTGCAATAGAGTGTGAAATAGATAAAAACCTCTCTAATCACATTGCCCGTCATACTTTCGGAAATATTGCAGGAGACAAAATACATCCACTAATGTTGCAGAAACTTTACAGGCATAGTGACCTAAAAACCACCTTAAATTATCAAGCTAACTTTATTCATAAAGAGGCTGATGATGCCCTAGAAAGTGTAATCAATTTTTAAGAAAAAAATCTAATGTATTCTTAAAAGAGATCTTGATGATGTGAGGGACCATAAATGCTTAACCAGGAACACTTTTACAATAAACTTACCGTCATCAAAAGTGCACCTATTGAATCTGCAGTAAATGGGCAGCAATTAAAAGAAGAAAACCGGCTTCTGAGAAGATTAAAAAGGGAATAAGAATTTAAAGATTTCATACCTCAGTTTCCAGCGGTAACTCAATTTCATTTTCAATCCGGATTTTTTCGTAAATATTGAGGTCTGAATTAAGATATTCAACCGAAACTACCAAAGCATAAGGTACTTCATCCTTACTTTTATCCCAGCCTTTATGGGCTCTAACCGCAATATTTAATGATTCCGGTAGCTCATATGAAGACAAAACAGTCCAGTCCTTTTGAAGAGTACTATTATTTCTACTAATATCTTGAACTTCTCCAATATTTGTACGATCTCTTATTTTCCAATTGAAAGAATTTTTTGAATTTCTTCCATCTTTATCATATTCGGTTCTCCTTCCTTCAATGCGGGAAAGGGCATATTCCTGGAACTCCTCGAAACTTTCATCAATTTTAGAAGTAGTCCAATCAAGCCACGTACCAAGATATGACTTTGTCTTTTGTCTTGTCCGTCGAACCTTACTTGTAAAAGCTAATGTAATCTCAATAAGAACTTCAAATTCATCTGATGGGTTACGAAGTTCTTCAGGAATTTTAACCGAATAAAGATGCCCCTCCTCCGCTTTAATCACATTACTATCGTAAAAAGTTATTCTAGTTTCTGTATTTTTTGAAACTCTCTCTAACTTGGGAATACCGTATCCAAAGTAGCGTAAACTTAGTTCACTAGGCGATTCAAAATGCTGTTCTGGTAATCTTGCCCCCTGTGCCACCAAGGCACGTAATAGATTAGCATTTTCTTCTGGGTATATTTTCTTTAATTTCGCAACAATGTTAGCTACTTTAGGCGCAGCAAAAGAGGTTCCAACACTATCTTTACCAAAGGCACTTCCTCCATCGAGAGTTGACCTAATCAATTCTGGTGAGGTTGTAGTTTTCTGATTAACCGTATTTAATCCATTGTTCGCCCTTACAAGCCCTCCTCCATATTCAACAACATCGGGTTTTATCTTTCCCCATATTCCTGTTCCAATCCGGGAAAATGCAGAAATCTCATCTTTGCCCCCTAAAGATTCAAAGTAATCATCTTTGAAGACATCATGGTTTATTGACCCTACACATAACGCAAAACTACTTTGAGCAGGATTAGCTATACCACAATCTGGTTGTTCTAAATATCTTGGATAATCATTCCCACTTTGTAAAAGTCGCTGAATAATTCTTTTATGTATATTTCCTGCCGACACAATAAAGAGTAAATCATTCTTATGGGTTAAGAAGTCAATTGCGGCTGCCCATGTTGACATATGTTTCTTTCTGTGAGGGCAGTCCGAATTTATACTTAAGTTGAAGAGTGAACAATCAGAATTTTCCTCTACAATTTTCATCATCAATTCGGCAGGATAAACATTCTCTAATACATTTCTCCTATTTAACACCCTTAAATTCCTTAGAAAAAATGGCAATTTGTAAGGAGGTTCTAAATGAGAAATTCCTTCAGGATAAAGGATTGCACCCGCTACCTTTGTACCATGCCCACCACCTGGAACATGATCGGCTGTACTTGTATCGCCCCTGACATACGACTTTGACTTGTCAGAATTGATAGCGGGCTTTAAATATTTGTGCTCCTCCATTATTCCACTGTCCACAACCCCAATTTCAGGAGAATCTTCGTCTGGAGGTATTACTTCGAACTCTAAAGGAATTTCTTCTAATTCAGCACCTTCAACTCCTTTTATACCCTGAATTTCAGAAACCTCAAATACATATTGATAGTTTAAAACTAAATCTTTTAAACCTTTACCTGAAATCGATACGTTACAGCCAAAGCTATCTTCTAGATGAACTAGGTCACTACTTATTTCTCCGTAATGGCTTATAAATTCTTGGAAATGATTTTCTCTCTCCATCAAAAGGTCATCTCTTTCAACTAAAGAATCTCGATATTCCTGTAACTTCTTCTCATATCCCCTGACTCCGGGACTAGGTGGTTTTAAGCTCGGTTTATCAAAGGCAATACTCACTTCAACTTCATATAGATCCTCATCACTTAGACTGCTCCAGTCTTTAAGAAGTTGTTCTGATAGAATATGTTCTGGTCTCCATGCATCTCTGTTCCCTTCAATTATCTCCCATAAATCGGCTATTTTCGCAGTATTATGAGACTTAGTAATAAAACCTTCTATTTTGTCCTGAAGAGATCTTAAATTATCTGTGGAGGCTCCAATAATGAAACCATCATCTTCTTCTGAAATTATTTCAATTCCAAACTTATGAAGACTAAATTCCATATCTCCCAACAAGGCCGGGTTAATTTGAAGGAAAACCGGTACAACCTCCTCTTCAATCGGAGCTTTTCCTTCTTTTTCTCGTTTTTCAAAATCTCCTAACCATTGAGAACGAAGGCTGATAGATTGCTTGCTAAGATTAGAACTATGTTCCTTACGATTTTCTTTATTATACTTTGTCCTTTCATCGTCGCCTCCTCCAAAAAAACGAGGTTTACCAGATTGTTTTTTTATGAAATTTAAATGGGGGAAAGGTTCCATTAAGACTTATTTAGAGCCATATTTTCTTCTAAGGCTTGATCCAAATGAACTGGTAAAATTAGTCCGGTAGAATTAATGATCGACTTTTTGGCGGCATCTTGCGCAATTTTAACTATTAAGGCAGAAGAAAATCCGATCATTTTTTTTGCGTACAAATTGAGGTCAATTTCTTTACTCAGATTCAGAGCTGAAAAAGTCATTACGAGCAACTCTTTTACTTCCTTGTTAGAGGGTTTGGGTAATTCAATAAAATCATCAAATCGTCTAAATAAGGCTTTATCCAAACTCCCTTCCAAATTCGTAGTTGCAATTAATATTCCTTCCCCATCATATTCTTCCAAAAGACCCAACAGGATATTAACTATTCTATGCATCTCACCAACATCATTCGAAGCCAACTCCCTTTGCTTTCCAATTATATCGAATTCATCAAGTAATAAGACACAGGGATAATCTTTTATACTGTCAAATAATTTCTGAAGGTTCGCAGCAGATTCTCCTAAATATGATGACATTATGGAGTCAAACCTTACTTTATGAAAAGGTAAACCTAAATCCCAGGCTATTCTTTCAGCGCCCATACTTTTTCCACAACCAGAAGAGCCATAGAAAAGAATTTTCCGACGTGGCTTCAGTCCATAATGAGCTAATCGTTCTCGAGCAGCATATTCTTTTTCTATACGGAAGATTTTATCCTCAACACTGGCCTGAAGAACCATTTCGTGACGCAGAAATTCATGTTCAATATGGGTGGCAAGTGGCAAACGGTACCTTCGGTCTAAAGGTATTTTATAAATGTGCTCTTTTACCTGTTTTAAAGCAGGAGCCCTTTGGCTTTGATCTAGTTTTTTATTTAGAATAGCCTGAAGCTTATTAGCCAATTTTGTGTGTCCCTTTTTATTTTCATCTTCTATAATGTTATGGGCAATCTTCATCAATGGAGTATTTTCATCTCCCTCAATGGATTTAAAAAGCCTAGTTAAAAGGACCTGATTCATGTTTTATGGATATTGGACCAAATGTAAATAAATAAAAGAGATATGAGCTGTTCTCCTAGAAGGCTATAATCACAGGCTTAGACTGTAATTATAATTCTTCATTCCATTTTTGTCTGCCCAGCCAATGACAGGCTTGACTAAATATTTATTCCTTGAACTCTAAATATATTTTTAAATTTTCTCTACACAAGAGGGTAATTTAGTCTTACTTCCTCTTCAACAACTCCTCCAGATATTTCACCTTCTCCTTCTCCGCCTCAACCAGACGCTCATAAAGTTCTACAACTTTGTCTAAGGGGTTAAAAGTGCAGTGAAAATTGTTTAAAGGTCCATTGTTTATGCTATTGTCATTGAAGTTATTAATGTTATGAAAAATCGATTCCTCCGAAAAGTTTTTTATTCCTTCTTTAGTTACTCCTAAGGCTTTAGCTACTTTTTCAAGCTTATCGTCGTCTATAGATTCGCTCTGCTCAAGATGAGACACACTCTGCTGACTCATTCCTAACTCTGCGGCCAAAGCTTCCTGCTTCATGCCTCGCAGTTCTCTTATTCGGCTAATCTTACGGCCGATGTGGTTCGGTTTAGTTGCTGTTTCCATACTACAATAATAAAAATTTCTTTTCCTAAAAAATTGCGGATAACCCTCACGGGTAAAAAACAAATACTTTCAGGTATTATACAAAGTGCTTTGGTAGGGTACGGCACTGCATCTTTCTACCTTCAACAAGAACCAAAACAAGATCACATTATGAAGGCATTAACAAATATAGGAATTTATCCTGCAGACAAGGTAGAAGTTCAAGAGACTATTCAACAAGTTTTGAACGATGTGCTGCAAATACTATTGAAGCACGTGAATTTACAAGCAGTTTATTGCTTTGGCTTTGAATCCAAGTGTTATTTTATGCAGAATATGATCATAGAAGCAAATCGTCAAAACCACCGGCAATGGCAATTAAACTCCTTGCTTATCGGTGAGAACATTCCCTTCAATTCCACAGCGAACCTGGCTGATATCGTAAAACAGCAATACAAAGGAGAAATAAGCCTAATTCTTCTATTCTTCAGCCCCAGAGAGATCGCTAAATCCAAAATTGAACACAAACATTTTTTTGCAAAAATAATCCGGTCAGGTTGGTTGATCTATGGAGAACACCCAGAATTAGCCTTCCCAGAGTTAGATAATTTTCCTGATCTGGATTATAATAGCATTATTAGCTACACAAGAAACCGTCTAAGCATTGCAGAGGGCTTACTGGAAAATGCAGGATTGTTCTTTGATCTGCCCCTTGTTGCTGCTTATATGCTTCGCAATACAATTGAACAGCTTTGTCTGGGAATTTTATATGCCTTCATTCATTACCATCCTAATCAATTTAATGTTCAGTACCTCGTACAGCTTTGTAAAAGCTGCTGCGGACTTCCCGCACCGGTTTTCCCTGATAGTCTGTTTCAGGAGAAAGAATTTAAAGGACTACTAAAAACAAGTGCCAGCGCTCTACGATTCCACAGTACCGATAGGTTCAGCAAAAAAGAAGTTCAGCTGCTTTATCAGAACGTGCTTGCATTTAAAGGACAAGTTGCACCAATCCTTCAAGAACGGATATCCCAACTAAATTCCAAAGCCCATGAAAACAAAAGTCAAAAACAATAAGAAGTACAATGCGATAAAGGAACTATTGGAAAATCGTGAAAAAAGACTGCAGCCTATCCCTGGTTGCCGAAAAAACCTAAAGCAGATTGGGTTTACTGTAGAAGATCATGAAGACTACCTAATGAGGATCCGGGCATTGCTGGAAGTCTGTGTGTTCGCATTGGAAGGACACGGCAGTTTCTATTCTAAGAAATTCGCCCCTATCACGAAAGAAAGCACCGTAAGCCTGGTTCTGGAAATGGCCATTGACCTGCTACCTTCTGACCAGATGGTTTGTATAGATCGTATCCAAGAGATAATTGATCAAGGATTTAGTTATAATCACAACCATCCTGAAGAGAATCAAGCCGGATTAAACCCAGAAGGCTATAAAAAAGGGTAAGAGGAACCTAAAAAAATGAATGAGTTTGAAATGGCTCATGGCTATGTTCCTAATCCTTAAGAACAAGACAATAACAACTTTTAAAATTCGCATTATGGAAAACTATCCCATTCCAAAAAAAGTAACTGCCAGATTAATGAAGGTGATACAGTCAATCGTTACTGTCCATTCCATCTACCTCATCGGGGTTCAAAGGGAAAGCTGTTCTTCCTTATACGTTCTTGATTCCGACAAAGAATGTTCAGAAGGAGATCTATATACAATTACCCTCCTGATCATTAGCGAGGAATACATTGCTCTAACAAAAGAATTTATGAATGAGGTATTTACAAAAATGGATCAAAGGGTAAAGTTATACTCCATCCATTACACCCTAAATGATGTCAGGTACAGATTGAATTCCGGTGACAATTTCTTAAGCCGAGTCCTACTTCCTGAAAATACTTTCTTTTGTTCACATCGCTTATTGGTTTTTGGATATTGCCATCACCCAAAAATGTATGACATTATTCATCAAGAGTGGGAATTCAGAATGAAGCGCGCCTATTATTTTGAAGATAAAGCAGATGTATCCGACTCCGCATATGATCAAAACGCTAAGATGCTCTTGCTGTCTCAGGCACTACAACAAGCATGTGCCGCTTTGTTATATGTTTTTTGGGAATGGAAAACTCCTTATTATGACCTGAACTACCTTTTAAATCTTTGTAGCCACTTTTGCCAAAGCCCAAAGATGCTATTCCCTAAAAGCTCCTTCCGGTCCTACAAAGAATATCATGCCCTATGTCATGCACAGTATAATGTAAACTTCAAATCAAACAGCAATGTTTCCCTGGAAGAAACCTATCACGCACACGCGCTATGTCGTCGATTTCTAGACAAAGCAAATCTAGAGGGAACGAAAAAGCTTCAAGAACTATATCAGTTGCATAATTTTTCTGGAAACTCTAAAACCACCTAAAATGAAAAATAAAAATTTTATAAAACAGCTCCATAAATTGAAAAGGACTCACATAGAAATGATTGACCCTAATCAAGGAATCAATATGACCTGTGGGCTCGCTTCTAATTATTCAGAACTGATCAACCTTATTGCCGATCTTCTTAAAACTTCTAAGAAAGCACTTGATGGCCTTCATGTTTCTGAAGAGACTTATATCACTGATCCGGAGTATAACATAGCGGACGTCATTGGTATTGTGATAAAATTGCTCCCGTTTTCGGAGATGAAATTTATTGATGAAGTTATCAGTTTACTCCATGAAAAAGAGGAAAATAAACCTCGTGCAGAAAGAGGATTATAGATTTACCACAGAATCAAAAAACATTTACTTTTTTTACCCGGCGCATTTTCCTTTTGATGGTGTTCCATTTAAAAAATGGTGAGAACACAATCTTTTACAAACGGTTAGTGTTTATACAACTGAAATGAAAATACTAATTCTGCCATTTTCACTTACTTCTTTCAGAGCCGTATGCATTACCTTTTGATGTGGTATTACATTTCAGGATTTGGAATTAGGAAAGGCCTTATAAAAAGCGGAGCGGCTTTATGCAGGCCGCTAATTGCAAATCCTGTTCCTTTAACATCAAAAGGTAAAGCGTCTGAAACAAGGTGCAAATTTGAATTTCGAATTAATTCTTCTGAAACGAAAAATAGTTCCTGGTTCTGAACAGCGGACTTGAGCCAAAAAAGAAAACACGCAATCTCCTCTTAAAAAATTCATGATCTTTTTTGGCTCGTGTCCAAGACTTCTAGCCGAACCTCTTTTCCTGAAATGAAGCTTTTGCGAAATGAAAGGGAATGTGGTGAGCGCAATGTGACATTTCTCTACTGCTAATTAATTACTAATTAAATTATCCCAGCAATAACAGGGGGTTTAGAGGATTTAATTACAGTGCAACTAAATTGGAAGTGTTGGCATGTATAATTAATTGTCATAAAACTCTTGAAATCAATTAATTACTGGGGGGTTTAATTAAATAACTCCGCTTTAGCGTGTTATCCTCTTGCTTATACCCCCTGTGACTTTCTCCCTGGGCTACAATCAAACTCTGCACGCCATCATTTATCGCCTTCTCCCTTGTTCAAGTCATCAGAAATGCGAAAACTTCAAAAAAGTTAAGTGCTAGGGCATGAACTCTACTACTTCTTTATCGTAAATGTAAACAAGATCAATTCACGTCACCTATAGCTTGGCGGTAATTCATTGTTGCGGAGGATTGGAATTTATTTCCATTCAACCTCAAATACTATGTGAGAGAGATATTGTACAGGAACCGGAAGAGAAGTTTTGACAGATTAACTCTTTGACTAAAACACCGGAAAAATAATTCTTAATTTTTTCTTAAACGGAGTATCTTGCAGAAGAATACATGCTACCCCTACAAGCACGATTACACTATTATTAATTATTTATTTATTTATTTAAAAATGAAAAAATTTACTCTTGTAGTTTTAATGGTATTATCAATTTTACCAAAAAACATTTATTCACAGAATGAAGGTGAGGCTATTGCAGCAATTGCCGGAGGATTAATAGCCATTGGTGCCGGGGTAGCAGCGGTAGAACAAATGAAAGAACAGGCAGAATTATCCGCTACAGAATGGATTCTCTCCAACCAACCTGAACTAGAGAACTTCTCATTAAAAACCTTGGATTTTGACGGAAAGAAGCTCAAAGACATATCTTCAGCATCAGTAATGACCTTTAAAATTCAGGAATTTGAGCCTGCAAACAAGCCAGAGCTTAATGGTAAAAAACAAATTCTTTTTGCATTTACCAGCCGCGGTTGGATAAGCGAATATGGAATTGATTTCAGTAAAGTGAAATGGCACCTAATAGATGCTGATGAATGGATGAATATGATGATAGCTTATTCCAAAGTAGCTTCCGACAAATCTAATGAGAACCTCATTCGGGAAACACTCAGAGATGGAAAAATCGTCAACAAAGGAGTGAAGACAAGAAAAGGTGAAGACATACCCTTTTATAAGCTTGAAGGAGACATGTACCTGGTTACTGATTATTCATCTGAAATGAAAATAATCTATAATGAAAGATCCCTTGGAATATACCTTAAAGAAACCCGTGATTTAGTTCAGATCAGCCGAGGTAGCATAATTGATATTCATGAGTTTTTTAATAAAAGCTAATATTGCTTTTTGATCTTTTATTTCAATCCCTTTCCTTTTCTTTAAGAAAATATTTAGATTTACAAACCAACCTTTACCGCACCCCCTACTTCGCGGATATAAGGATTGACTCAAAACTACACCCTATAAATGGCTATAAAAAAATCTGAATTATACAGCTCTCTGTGGAAGAGTTGTGATGAATTACGAGGCGGCATGGATGCCTCTCAATATAAAGACTACGTACTTACTTTACTTTTCGTGAAATATGTTTCGGATAAGTATGGGCACAATCCGAACAGCTTAATCCAGGTTCCGGCAGGAGCTACTTTTGAAGATATGATCGCTTTAAAGGGGCAACCGGATATTGGAGACCAGATCAACAAAAAAATCCTGAAGCCACTCTTTGCGGCCAATGGACTTGAAGGCTCGATGGAACTTGTCGATTTTAATGATGAGGATAAGCTTGGCAGTGGAAAAGAAATGGTGGATCGCCTTTCCAACCTGATCGAGATCTTTCAGAACGAATCGCTGAACTTTAAAAACAACCGAGCCGAAGACGATGATATTCTTGGGGATGCCTATGAGTATTTGATGCGTCACTTCGCGACCGAATCAGGAAAAAGCAAAGGGCAATTCTATACTCCGGCTGAAGTTTCCCGAATCCTGGCCAAGATCATTGATGTTGATAAGGCTAAAACTCCTTCTTATACGGTATATGACCCGACCTGCGGTTCGGGATCGCTGCTATTGAAAGTGGTTGATGAGGCGCCAAACGGACTTACGGTTTACGGACAGGAAAAAGATATCGCCACCAAAGGTTTGGCAATTATGAATATGTGGCTGCACGGGAATCCGGAAGCTTCTATTAAAGGAAAGAATACCATTTCAGATCCTCAGTTCAAGGAGAAAGATGGCTCTTTAAAGCGTTTTGATTTCGTGGTTGCAAATCCGCCGTTCTCTATCAAAAACTGGAGTAACGGAATCACTCCTTCAGATGATGAGTTTAGAAGGTTCGAAGGTTATGGCATTCCGCCGGATAAGAACGGAGATTATGCCTTTTTACTTCATATCATCGCTTCCCTTAAAAGCACCGGAAAAGCTGCGGTAATTCTCCCGCACGGGGTTTTATTCCGTGGAAATGCCGAAGCAGAGATCAGGCAAAACCTTATTGAAAGAAAGATCATCAAAGGCATTATTGGCTTACCCGCTAACCTTTTCTACGGTACCGGAATCCCAGCATGTATTATCGTCATTGATAAGGAAAATGTACAGGAACGAAAAGGTGTCTTTATGATTGATGCCAGTAAAGGTTTTATCAAAGACGGAAATAAGAACCGTCTCAGGGAGCAGGATCTTCATAAGATCGTCGATTATTTTAATTATCAGAAACCACTGGATAAATTCTCCAGGATGGTGCCTTTCGATGAGATTGAAACCAATGAATACAACCTGAACATTCCGCGGTATATAGATACCCAGGAAGAAGAGGATATTCAGGATCTCAATGCGCACTTGAATGGCGGGATCCCAAACCGGGATATCGCCAATCTTCAGAAGTATTGGGAGGTGTATCCCACGCTTCAGCAGGAACTTTTTGAGCCGCTTCGGGAAAACTACAGCAAACTGAAGCCAAAAGCTTCCGAAGTAAAAAACCGCATTTTTGAACATTCAGAATTTACCGACTATTCAGAAAAAATAGACCGGGTATTTACCGAATGGAAAAATAAGGTGTATCCTGAACTCACTTCCATTAATAAGGAAACCGCGCCAAAGGAACTGATCCATCATATTTCAGAAAAACTGCTTTCAGCCTATTATGACAAGCCCCTGGTAGATCCTTATGATATTTACCAGCATTTGATGGATTACTGGAAGGAAACGATGAAGGATGATGTGTATATCATTATTGAAGATGGCTGGCAGGCACGGGTGAAGCGCATCCTGGAAAAGAATAAAAAGGGCAAGGAAGTAGATAAGGGCTGGACCTGTGACCTGCTTCCTAAAAAGTACATCGTAGCTAATTATTTAGCTGAAGAAAAGGCCAAACTACAGGAGCTGGAGGCGCAACTGGAATCTATGGAAGCCGAACAAAATGCGCTTACCGAAGATCATTCCGGCGAGGAAGGGGCGCTGAATGAGGTGAGCTCAAAAAAGGATGCTGAAAATGCCCTTTTTGAATACCATTGCCTGGCTGCGGAAGCTCATTTCCCCGATAAATACAAACTGCTGAAGGAGGCTGAAAAAGCGATCGAAGAATTATCTGAAAAGAAAAATTCCCTTGAGCAGAAAGCCGAATTTGAAGCTCTGAAAAATGCCAAAGGCGCCATTACCAAAACCGCAGTGGCTAAAAGGCTGAAGCAGTTGAATGGCTACGGAAATGAACACAATCTGCTTACCGAATGGGAAGAAAACTTTAAAGCGCTGGCGGCTGCCGTGAAAAAGCAGAAGAAGGAAGCTTTGATCATTAAAGTTCTGGTAGATGAATGGATCAAAAACGGCTCAAAACAGGAATATATTCCCGAGGTGAAAATCATCCAGACCTGGCTTGCCAATGACGAAGCCATTAAAGCCCTGAAAAAAGAAGTAAAAGAACAAGAGCAGCAACTGGATGAGCTGGCTTTAAAACAATATCCCAAATTCAGCGAGGCCGAAGTACAGGACCTGGTGCTGAATAAAAAGTGGCTGGCAACTTTACAGTTTACCATTCAAACTGAAATTGATGCTATCTCCCAAAGCCTCACTGGCAGGATCAAAGAACTGGCAGAACGCTATGTTCAGACCTTAGAAGAACTGGATACGGAAGTGGAGGAATTTGAGACCAAAGTTTCAGCTCATCTTGAAAAAATGGGATTGGTATGGAGTTAATCGATAACAACATTGCGAAGTCTCAACTTAAAGAAACAGAAGTAGGTTTACTACCTACGGATTGGGAGGTTAATCAGCTAAGCCACTATTTTTCATATATCTCTTATGGATTTACCAATCCAATGCCTACTGTCTCTGATGGAGTCTTTATGATTACCGCAAATGATATAAAGAATGGTAAAATAAATTACGAAACTGCAAGAAATACCTCAGACGAAGCCTATAATAATTTCATCTCCGATAAGAGCAGGCCAAAAGTTAATGATATTCTTTTAACAAAGGATGGAACATTGGGGAGATTGGCAGTTGTAGATGAAGTCAAAATTTGCATAAATCAGTCAGTAGCAGTTATTCGTCCGAATGGAAAAGTTGATCCAACATTCCTGAAAATTTTATTAGAAAGTTCTCACTATCAGCGTACAATGATCGAAAATGCTGGTGGCTCAACTATTAAACATATCTATATAACAATAGTTGATAAAATGAAGATTGGAGTACCTCCAACCATTGAAGAACAAAAAGCTATTGCCTCCACCTTAAGCGATACCGATGCTTTGATCGCCGGACTGAAAAAACTTATTGCCAAAAAGAAAGCCATCAAACAAGGCGCGATGCAGCAGTTGTTGACTCCGCCGCATAAAGGAGGAAAACGCTTACCGGGGTTTAGTGGGGATTGGGAGAAATATAAATTTGACTTTCTATTTCAAAAAGTATCTTCAAAGGAACACCAGATTTCTTCTGCAGAATATAACTCCACTGGAAAATATCCAGTTGTTGATCAAGGACAAAAATATGTAGTAGGTTATACTGAGATTAGTGAGAAAGTTTTTACTGTTCCAAAAAATGGAATAATTGTTTTTGGTGATCATACCAGAGAGATCAAGTTTGTTGAATTTGATTTTGTCGTGGGCGCTGATGGAACGCAATTATTGTTAGCAAAAGAAATGGCCTTAACTAAGTTTCTCTATTATCTCCTTTTGATGAAAGAAATTCCTAATACGGGATACAATCGTCATTTTAAGTTTCTTAAGGAATTTGATTTGGAAATACCTAAACTAGAAGAACAATTATCAATAACATCTATTTTATCGGATATGGATAAAGAAATAGAAGCTTTGGAGTCAAAAAAGGCAAAATATGAGCAGCTTAAGCAGGGGATGATGCAGGAATTATTAACCGGGAAAACGAGGTTGCTGTAATTATGTGGTATCAAAATTTAAGTTTATGGATAGATGTTTCTAAAATTATTGCTCCTGTTGCATTAGGAATTTTGGTTTGGCTTTCAACAAGAAAATATAATAAAACCCAGATCAATCTTGCTAATGATAAACTTCAAAAGGAACTCTTTACTGAATTCAATGAACGTTATGACCGTTTGAATGAGTCACTGGAGGAGCTTGTTAAATACGACACTCTTGAAGAACTAAAAAATTGTGAGACAGGAAATGACCTATACTATAGTCTTAGCGACTATTTCAATTTGTGTGCAGAAGAATATTACTGGCATAAAAAAGGGCGAATAGATGAACTAATTTGGACCAGTTGGAAAAAAGGAATGGATAGTTGGTATGACAATAATCCAATAATACAGGAAGCTTGGAATAATGAGATAGAACAATACGGCCGTACAGCTTTTTACATGGATTCTAATGACAGACTATTTGAAGTAAAATAATGGATTTAGAACAAAAAATTTCGGCAGTAAATCTCGTGCTGCAGCAGTATTTTAGAAAGCATCCAAGAGAGACGAAAATTCCTGCTAAAGATCTAATGCCTGAATTTGTAAAGCACGGTATCTTCCCCAAAGACCACCGCAATGGTTTGCCCATTAGAAAAGTGTTACGAGATCTTGATAAGAATAACCAACTAAAGGTCATTCCCTTTGCCTTTGCAGAAAGAGGTGCGGCCAATACCAATTGGTTTTTTGTGCGGTCTTCAAAGAGCTTTGGCGGCCAGTCGATTAATAAACTGGCAAAACCTACCCAAAGTAATTCTCTTAAAACGGCAAGGCAAAATAGTGATGAAGCTTATGTGCTTGATCTCTGTGATGAGATCCTGGGGCAAAAAGCTTCCCGTCAGCACAAATTTGACTTTTTAAAAGGAGATTCCGGCAGGAGATTGCCGGTAGATGCCTTCTACGAAGAACTAAAGTTAGCAGTAGAATACCGGGAGCGCCAGCACTCCGAAGCCGTTTCTCATTTTGACAAACCACATAAGATAACCGTTAGCGGAGTCCACCGCGGCGAACAAAGAAAAATTTACGACCAGCGAAGAAGAGAACTGCTTCCAAAAAATGACATTCGCTTAATCGAGATAGACTATACCCAATTTGAGTATGATGGCAGGAAGAGGATTGTTAGAGATAGGGAGAGGGATTTGGAAGTTTTAAAAGCAACATTAACCAGGATCAAAATAACCAACTAAAAATATGATGACAGAAACAATTGCCAATCCTATGGAGGACAAAAAAAACCAGACTTCACCAAGTCGTTTAGATAATTTGTACACCTATATAATAACAAATAGGAAGCACGAAAGGTATGACTGGCATTCTGCTTACAAATGGCTTACGTCTCAAATTGAAATAGTTCGCGAAAATTTAAATCGAGGGAAATCATTTACAGATAAAGGTCATCATCAAGAAATATTTAGAAATACTTCTTGGGAAAATGATGGGCAGGCATTTGAAAAATTTATGAGAAAATTAATTACTGAAGACAGTAATGGAATTTCGTCAAATGGTCAGTCAATTGTTAGTAAACAAAACTTTTCGAATGAAGAAGGCTTATTTCTTAATGATCCAAATTTCGTGTTGGCAATTGAAGAGGCTATTAAAATTCCCAATTACGATACCTTTCATCAATTAATTTCAGTTTGGAAAGAGCAAAAAGAAAAGGGTGAAAATGTAAAAATGAATCACCTTTTGATAAACCGAATTATAGCTGCCTGTACATTATCCGTATCCTCTACTGTAAATGAAGATTTGTTTGATGTAGTTTACAGATATCTTAAGAAGAATGGATTAGTTTCAAAAGCCGGAGATGAGACTGATTGGTATGAGAAAAACGCACACGTTATTAAGGAGCTAAAGGATGGTCTGTCTCATTATACAGACGGCACAGCTAAAATGGATGATGATGTCTGGCTAAGCATATTTGTTTGGGAACTATATGTTTATTTGTCTAAACCCTTTAATCTTCAAAAGCAAGTAATTCGTTATGGAGCACCCGGAACGGGTAAAACTTATACTGCACGCCTGGATTCTAAACTCCAATTTGATATTTGGCAGGCGGAATATAATCCAAAATATAACGGGAATAAAGAAGATCATATAGAAACCGTCCAATTTCATCCTTCATTTGGATATGAAGATTTTATTGAAGGCTTACGTCCGGTTCCAACAGAAAGTGGTACGGAATTAAAACTGGTAAATGGAGTATTCAAGGAATTTTGTAGAAAAGCTTCAAAATGGGAAGTTGATTTCTCCAAAATTCTCAATGGAAAAGAAGTTAATTGGAGTAATTATACCATTCAAAATTTTCTTGATAATCTTCGGGAACAGTCGGTCGGCTTGGAAGAAGATTGGACTTATTTATCCGATATTTCCGATCCTTCCAATAAATTACTGGCAGATGCATTACCTCCCTATTTTTTCATAATTGATGAAATAAATCGAGCGGAACTTTCCCGAGTGATGGGAGAACTTATGTTTAGTCTTGAAAATCGCGGTATAGAGGGCGCTATTAAAACTCAATATGCACAATTGAATCAGGATTCAGATTCATTGATTAGGAGAGGGGCGAATCATTTATTTTTTGTACCCGTGAATGTATATATCATTGGTACAATGAATACAATAGATCGCAGCGTAGAAAGTTTCGATTTTGCTTTGCGAAGAAGATTTTTCTGGGAAAGAAGAAATCCCGATTATATGGTTTTAAAATATCATTATAACCAGTTGAATTTAAAAGAATGGGAAGATTTAGCGGAAAATTTGGAAAGACTCAATGCAAAAATTGCAAGCCATGACTTATTGAGCCAGGATCACCAAATAGGACATGCATATTTGATGAACTTACCCTACCGCAAAGATACACCAAAACCAGAGCTAAAAAGACAGATATGGAAGTCTAGAATAGCACCACTGCTAGACGAGTATCTTCGAGGGACCGGTTCAGATTCATCTCAATTCAGGACAAGCTTTGGAGTCTAAGTTCTTAACAGAAATATTGGCTTCAGGTGATATCGTAGATAATCAAGAGTACCTAGCTTCAGGACATATTTTACGAAATCATAGATTAGGTGAAATTGAACTAAAAGAACCTTATCGGGTTAATAACGCTGAATTTTATCGGCGAGCCTTTGAGTTTTTAGGGAGGGATGTTGTAAAGGTGAACGAGAAAATTAAAAGAAATAAAGATGAAATATTTCTTTTTGGCAGCAAAGACTACGAACATAATTCTGATGATCCATTTATAAATTTTACTGGTTTCAACCGTGGGAATTTTAAAATTAAAACCGGAAATATTATTGGTGAAATTAAAGTTAACGGATATAATTTAAAGATCGGATCCAGGTTCGGTGATAATTTTCTACGGTATATAATTTCAGATGCTGAAGGTTTCTTGGAAATTGAAAACTCTGGCGGTATTAATAAAAAATCTTCTTATGATTGGCTTATATACCATTTATGGCTTACCAAGCTTAAGAAAGCTTTCCGATTAGGAATTCCCAAAAACTATATAAAAAAGGAAGAAAATCTAACCTATATAAGAGGCAGTGTAGACGTAATTAAATATTATCAAAATAAAAATTCCGCTATTTTAACCTGTAATTATAGTTCTTTAAGCCGCGAAAATCCCGCAACAAATTTAATAGCTACGGTGTTCAAAAGGAATGAAAAGAACTCAATATTTAAAAATCAGATCAGATTAAGGTCAGCTTTTTATATTGCTTCAGGAGGAAACTTTGTTAAACCGCACGACATTGATCGAATTAATCCATTTTCTAATCCCTATTATCATTCATATAATGAAGTAATTTCCCTCTCTAAGTTAATTTTAAAGAGAAAAAGTCTCGAATTCGGTGATAAAAGTGAGGAGAGTGCTTTCTTGTTTGATGTATCTATGTTGTTTGAGTATTTCGTAAAACGACTATTTCGAAGATCAGGATTAAATGTTTTGGATAAATTTTCAAATGCCAAGAGAATAACTAAAGGGTTCAATAAAAAACATGAACTTCAACCTGATATTGTATTAGAAGAGGAAGGAAAATTTGCAATTTTTGATGTCAAGTATAAAAGTTTTGATCCTCGCTATGGTGTTAAAAGAGAGGATCTTTTTCAGCTACACACTTACGTAGGGCAGTATTCTAATTATGGAAAGGTAACTTCTGCTGGTTTTGTTTATCCAATGTCTCAAAAAAACTTCGAGAAGTTAAACCTTGGGAAATCAGTTAATTCAGAGAAGCTTTCAGTTGGAGGTAAAATCTTGGACTTTTATATTTTATTTGTGGTTGTGCCAGATGCAGATAACTTTAGCGAGTTTTCCTCTTTATTCCATTCAAATAATGAAATTTTCCAGAATACAATTACTAAAATAATGGATTAATATGAATAGCATAGGCAAGTCCGAACGTGAGTCCCAAAACCGTATCATTCAGCTTTTTAAAAATGAGCTGAAATATCAATATTTAGGAAACTGGCAGGAGGAAGAACGGGTGTTGCCTTTGGAAGAGGACCTGCTTCTAAGTTATTTGGTTGGAAAAGGCTATTCAGAGAATTTAGCCGGAAAAGCTATATCAAAATTTAACTTGGCTGTAGCTAATATCTCTCAGGACCTTTACGATGCTAATAAAGAAGTTTATAAGCTACTTCGCTATGGCGTGCCGGTTAGGGAAGAGTTAGGAATGTCAAAGGAAACGGTTTGGTTGATTGACTGGAAATATCCTGATACTAATGATTTTGCAGTTGCTGAAGAAGTCACTGTAAAAGGTAAATATGACAAACGACCCGATGTAGTAGTTTACATAAATGGAATTGCTTTAGGAGTTCTTGAATTAAAGAGTAGTCGTAAAGGTTTGGAATATGGAATTCGCCAGAATTTAGATAACCAGAAGCTGGAATTTATCCCAAAATTCTTTACTACAATACAATTGGCATTAGCCGGTAATGATACCCAGGGATTGCGGTATGGAACGATAGGAACGACAGAGAAATACTATCTAAAGTGGAAAGAAGTTTGTTATAAAGAGTTTGACTATACCATTGATAGAGATCTCTTTCTTCTTTTTCAAAAAGAACGCTTCTTGGAGCTGGTTCACGATTTTGTGGTTTTTGACAAGGGTGTAAAAAAGCTTTGCCGCCCTAATCAGTTTTTCGGGATCAAAGCCGGACAGGAGAAGATCGCACAAAGAGAAGGTGGTATTTTCTGGCATACCCAGGGCAGCGGAAAGAGTTTGACGATGGTCTGGCTCACCAAGTGGATCCGGGAGAATATTGAGAATAGTCGGGTGCTTATTATTACCGACCGCGAGGAACTGGATGACCAGATCGAAAAGCTATTTATAGGAGTTGATGAAAATATCTACCGCACCAAAAGCGGTAAAGATCTCATTACTACCCTCAACAGCCACTCGCCCTGGTTGATCTGTAGCCTGGTGCATAAGTTCGGTAGGAATTCCGAAGGGGGAGATTATGAATCTTATATAGCGGAGGTAAAAAGGAGCCTAAGCAGTGATTTCAATCCAAAGGGTGACATTTTTGTTTTTGTAGATGAATGTCACAGGACACAGTCGGGGAGACTCCACGAAGCGATGAAAATCATTCTACCGGATGCATTATTTTTTGGATTTACAGGAACTCCTCTACTGAAAAAGGATAAACAAAAAAGTATAGAGGTTTTCGGTCCGTACGTAGGTGAACCTTACAAATTTGATGAAGCCGTTGAAGACGGAGTGGTTCTGGATCTTTTGTATGAAGCAAGAGATGTAGAGCAATTCATAACCGACCAACGAAGTATCGATGATTGGTTTGAGGCAGAAACCAAAGGTCTTACAGATGTGGCAAAAACCCAGCTTAAACAGCGATGGGGAACTATGCAAAAAGTTTTGGGTTCTAAATCCAGGCTTCAAAAGATAGTATTTGATATTATAAAGGACTTTAAGGTCAAGCCCAGACTGTCCAGCGGTGAAGGTAATGCAATGCTGGTTTCAGGAAGTATTTACCAGGCCTGTAAATATTATGAGCTTTTTCAGAATGCAGGCCTTAAAGAGTGCGCGATAATTACCTCCTACGAGCCTCATCATAGTGATATCAAAGGCGAGGAAACCGGCGAGGGAATGACCGATAATCTGGAGAAGTACGAGGTATATACCAAAATGCTCAATGGCAAATCTACTGAGGATTTTGAAAATGAAGTTAAGACCACATTTAAAAATGAACCGGGAAAAATGAAGCTGCTCATTGTGGTAGATAAGCTTCTCACCGGCTTTGACGCTCCATCGGCTACTTATTTATATATCGATAAAAAAATGCAGGATCATGGGTTATTTCAGGCCATTTGTCGGGTGAATCGGGTAGATACTGATGATAAAGAGTACGGATATATCATAGATTATAAAGACCTTTTTGAAAGCCTTAAAAATTCCATATCAGATTATACTTCCGGAGCATTCGATCTATATGACCAGGAGGACGTGAAAGGATTGCTGAAAGACCGCTATGAGGAAGGAAGGGATAGACTGGAAACAGCATTGGAAAAAGTCCGGGCGATTTGTGAACCCGTACATCCAAAAGATGAACCTTCTTTCATTCGATATTTTTGTGGAAATACCGCAAATAAAAACGAGCTTCAGGAAACCGAACAGAAGCGCCTCAGTCTTTATAAAGCAACAGTAAGTTTAATTCGGGCTTATGCAAATCTTGCTAATGAAATGCATAAAGCCGGTTTGTCAGAAGCTGAAGCTAAGAGCATAAAGGAGGAGGTGAAATATTATACTGATATTCGCGACACGATTAAACAGGCCAGCGGTGAGCGGGTAGATTTCAAAAGATTTGAACCGGGTATGCGACAGCTAATGGACATGTATTTGGATGCACATAGCAGCAAGAAATTATCTGATTTTGAAAACCGATCCTTAGTAGATTTGATTGTCAAACTAAGTGAGCCGGAAGATGAGTATACCAAAAAAAGATCAAAAGAAGCGGTTGCGGAAACCATCGAGAACAATGTTCGAAAGGTAATAATTGAAGAGTCCCAGACAAATCCGAAATACTATAGCAAAATGTCTTTGTTGCTGGACGAACTTATTCAGCAGAGAAAAACTGAGACTATTTCCTATCAGCAATATCTGGAGCAAATCAAACGACTGGCTGATGAATTGTCGGGCTCTGATGTTAAGAATAACTATCCAAAAACATTGACTTCTCCTGCAAAAAGAGCGCTTTATGATAACCTGGAGGAAAATGAAATGCTTGCCCTGGCTCTTGACAATGTAATTCGCACGAGTAAACTGGATGACTGGAGAGATGGAGGTATTAGAGAAAGAAAGCTAAAGTTGGCCGTTAATGAGTTGATAAAAGATGATGAAAGAACCGAAGAATTAATGGAGATCATTAAGGCTCAAAAAGAATATTAAGTGGAGACGATAGAGATTGGAAGCATCAAAGTTGATGTGGTGAGGAAGGATATAAAAAATATGCATCTGGCTGTTTACCCGCCAAATGGCAGAATACGTTTGTCTGCTCCGGAGAAAACAGATAAGGAGGTTTTACGCTTATTTACAATTTCCAAGCTTGGATGGATCAAGAAGCAGGTGAAAAGTTTTGAAGAACAAGCCAGGGAAGCTCCCCGGGAGTTCATTTCAGGAGAGAGCCATTACTTTCAGGGGAAGAGATTTTTATTAGAAGTAATAGACGCTGAAGACCAGAATAAGGTTGAGCTCAAAGGAAATAAAAAGATCCTCATGTACTGTAAACCGGGAACGGCTAAACCAAAACGGGCAGAATTACTAAAGGAATGGTATAGGAGTGAATTGAAGAAGCAGGTTCCGCCATTGATTAAAAGTTGGGAAGATAAGATTGGCGTGAATCTGAATGATTGGAGGGTCAAACAAATGAAGACCAAATGGGGAGCTTGTAATATTGAAGCAAAGCGAATCTGGTTAAATCTCGAGTTGGCTAAGAAGCCGAAGATCTGCCTGGAATACATAATTGTTCACGAACTAATCCATCTGTTAGAGCGAAACCATAATGAGCGCTTTGTTGCATACCTTGATGAATTTATGCCGAAGTGGCGATTGCATCGTGATGAGTTGAACAGTTTACCCATTGCGAATAGCGATTGGGGGTATTGATCAAGATAAACAAGAATTCAACCTCAACCACCTCTTCGTAAAAGATGGGTTTTTGACAAGGCCTATTTTGATACGATGAAGCGGATGGTGAGTATGGGAGAAAATAGAAATCAATTATAAATTACACCAACTATCATGAGTAAATTTTTAACCGGTGAAGAATTAGAAAATACTGTTTATGATATCATTTGGGAAGCAGAACAGTCACTATTAATTGTTTCTCCTTACATCAAACTTGACGAATATTTCAAAAACTTATTTCAAAAACATTTAAATAATCCGAAGCTAAGATTGACCATAGTTTTTGGAAAGAATGAAAAAGATGTTAATCGCAGTCTTCGGAATGAGGATTTTGATTTTTTCAAACAGTTCCCAAATGTTAGTATTATATATGTTCAGGATTTACATGGAAAATATTACGGCAATGAAAAAAAGGGAATCATTACCTCTATAAACTTATATGATTATTCCTTTAAAAATAATATTGAATTTGGTGTTTTTTCCGAACAAAGTATGTTGAGCAAATTTTCAAAATCTGCCGATATTGATGCCTGGAACCATTGTTTAGATCTTGCACATGATTACGAAGCAGTTTTTGTTAGAAGACCGATTTATAAAACGAAAAAAGCTATCATTAATCTTGGTAAAGAATATATAAAATCTGAGACCCTTCTTGATTTAACAGATAACTTCTACGGTAAAAAAGCTAACAGGAAGGATTCTGGAAAAAGACTCGGAGATTTTCCGGATGAATTAGATAGTAATGTTGATGTACGGCCTGAACGGGTTTGGGAAAAAGAAGAACAGATTAAAGGAGTGGCTAAAAGTTCAGGAAGGAAATGGGACGAAGTTGTTGAAGCCTTGAACAAGTCGCCACTTGAAGAGATGAGAAAAGGTTACTGCATTAGAACAGGGGAGGAAATTGAATTTAATCCCGAAAAACCTATGTCAGTACAAGCCTTTAAAAAGTGGAATCAGTTTCAAGATGTGAATTATGGTGAAGCTTACTGTCATTATTCGGGTGAACAATCTTTTGGAGAAACCTGTTTTGCCAGACCCATCTTGAGGAAGAATTGGAAGAAGGCGATGAAGTAATTTTTTAAGCAATCTGAACATTTGAATACTTAACCCTGTCCTTTGTCCGGTAAAAAAGCCTCCCAAAAGGGTATTTCAAAACCTCTTTAAGATTTTATGGGTTTAAATAATAATATTGAGGATCAAAATCTTTACCATCAGGTTATCAGAAATAATTATGTTTAAGCACGTAGCACTACTACTCCTGGTTTTGTTTTTTCAAAGTGTAAGCGCCCAGATAAAGTTAAACCATAATGTTGGCGAGGATTTAATTGATAGTGGAATGTCCTCTTGTGAAGAAGAAGAAACCTGGGGGAGGGTATTTAATCTCTCAGATTATGGAGTGACTAAAAATGAGCAATTTATCATTAGATCGGGGCAGGTGGGTATAAGTAAATCTGATAATGGCGCCTGGATTGGGTTTGGCGTATATAGTATTGATTCGAATTTCCCGGAATCTGAACCAGTTTTCATAGGTAGTAGAGAAAATATTCTCCTGCCCAAAATAGATACCCCACAAATTATTCAATTCGATTTTGAGGAACCTGTTGTTGTGCCGGCAGGTGTGGAAAGAATAATGATCGTTATTGGAAAATCTCAAGATTATTATAATCCTAATTCCGCCGAGGTAATTATTGCTGGTACAAAAGAAGACACCGGGGAATCGTATTACTATGGATGCAGAAAATACTATTCCTTTACTTCAACCCACGATTTGGAAGTTCCTGTTCCCAATGCCAATTTTTTTATCAATGCTACCGGGGAAGTCTTTAGCACTTACAATTCGGGATCGAGTACTACGCTTAGTCATAGTGTTTGTGATGATTTACTCAAGCCATATATCACTGGCTGCAATGGTGGAGGTGTAGGCTGGTCCAGGGATTATATATTGAATGATTTTGGAATAGGTACAAATGAAGAATTTGTCATCAATTCAGGACAGGTAGGAATTCAGGAAGTGGGTTATTCCGTTACCGTGCAATTCAGGATATATAAAATTGATGCCAATTTTCCTGATTCCTTTTCAGAAAATGATCTAATTGGTAGTAGCCAGGTGGAACCGGTTCCATATTTTGTTAGCAATGCCCAGTTACCTAAGATATTCCATGTAGATTTTGAGGAACCGGTCATCGTTCCAGAAGGGGTTGAAAGAATATTGGTAGAAGTATATAATGGAGGGAATTACGCATTTCCGGCTTCTACGGCCCAGGATACCGGCACTTCCTGGTTTAAGTTTTATGCAGGCGGCTGCAGCCGCTATGAAGATTTTGTTGACATTAAAGGATTGGGGTGGCCAGATACTAAATTGTATATCAATGTTACGGGAAAGGTAAACCATGTTGCCAACGATTTTCAAATGAACATAAGCAATATTTGTTCAGAATTTTTAAAAGAATTCAGCCTTACAGATGCTTCGGAAGTATCATCGGTCACATGGGATTTTGGAGATCCCGCATCAGGATCAATTAACACTTCGACAGATCTATCGCCCTTTCACGATTTTTCAGAAGATGGGACTTACACTGTAACCGCTACTGTTAAAGGTAAAAACGGAATTACAGAAGTGGTGACCGAAACTATAGATGTTAAGGAACCTCCCAAAGCTTATGGCATTAATAATTTAGAAGCCTGTGAAACTCAGTCTGGCACAGGAGTTTATTCAGGTTTTGACACTTCAGGCATTAAATCGCTGGTATTAGGAAATCAAACAAATAAGGTGGTAACTTTCATTGATGGGAGCGGAAATAGATACAATGAGCTGCCTAATCCCTTTACAAACACTGTAAAGAATCGGGAAACGATCAAGGTAAGAGTAGCGAGAAGCGATGAATTATGCTGTTACTCCGAAACTTCTTTCGATTTAATTATAAATCCTTTGCCAGATCTGTCTGTTATTGAAGATATAATGATGTGCACTGAAGATACTGATGGATTTGCTACGTTCGACCTGTCACAGATCCATGCAGATCTTTCGAAAAATAGCACCGATATAAGTTTTTACTTTCAGAACGGTCAGCAAATTTCTAATTCTCAGTTAGACGAAGTTGTTAATAAAGTAAAGGATAAAGAAACCATCACCGTTCGGGCTACAAATCCTGTAACGGGTTGCTACAATGAAATAAATTTTCAAATTGTTGTAACTCCTCCCCCAATTGCAAATACTGTAAGCGATATAACCGGCTGCGACGATAACAACGACGGTATTTCTGAATATTTCAATACTTCAAATATTGAAACCGAAGTCCTGGGAAACCAGGCAGGAATGGAAGTATCTTATTTTGATGGATCGGGAAACCCATTGCCCGGCCCCTTGCCCAATCCTTATACCAATACTCAACCTAATAAGGAAACCCTGACAGTTAGAGTTACGAATCTGCAAACCGGTTGTTTCGCGGAGACTCTTATAAATTTGGTTACTTCATCCAAACCGGCAGTTAATCAACCTGCAACACGCTATGCCTGTGATACGGGTAATGGAATAGCTGCTTTTGATACATCCAACATAGCAACTGAATTGATTGGAAACCAATCTGGTTTACTGATCTCTTACTTTGATAAAAGCGGAAAGGAACTGTCCGGTTTCAGCAATTCGGAATTCATAAATTCTGTTCCCTATGAGCAGGAAATAACCGCAAAAGTTGAAGATCCTAATAGTTCCTCCTGTAGTGTTGAAGTCAGCTTCATTTTAAAAACTGTCCTTCCACCGAAAGTTGAGCTTGAGGAAACTTACGAGATCTGCAGTTTGGGGGAATCCCTGGAATTGCAGGTAAATGGTAGTTACACCGCCTGGACCTGGTTCGGGCCGGCAGGAAATATTATTTCAGAAGCAGCTTCTGTTACCATATCTGCTGAAGGTACCTACGGGTTAAGTGTGCTGGAAGAAAAGAATGGGATCATTTGCGAAAGCTTTAAGGAATTTGAGTTACTTTATTCTGAAGCACCAAAGATTGACGAAATTTTGTACAGCAATTTTTCAAAAGATTCAAGGATTGAAATTCTTGCCTCTGGTGACGGAGTCTTTGAATATTCAATAAACGGCAATGATTTCCAGGCTTCCAACATTTTTACTCCGGAAGCAGGCGGAACATATATAGTAACGGTAAGGGATATCAATGGATGCGGAGAAGTTTCTCAAACAATAAATTTTCTCAATTATCTACGATTTTTCTCCCCCAATAACGACGGCTACAATGACCGCTGGAATATTAGCGGACTACCCGCTAATGAGGATCCCCTAATTCAGATTTATGACCGCTACGGAAAGCTTTTGAAGCAACTCTCTGCTTTAGGTGAAGGGTGGGACGGCACCTATAACGACACACCTATGCCGGCAGATGATTACTGGTTCAGGATATCCCTGGCTGACGGGAAAACCTATGGCTCCCATTTTTCCTTATTGCGGTAATTTGGGTCTTTTTTATTCAAATTTTCTCCCATCAGTTCGAGTGAATCTGCACTAGCGCTAGCAGGGGCAGATTTGTATCGAGAACGACGGAGTTTCAGAGTCGCCTGTTCTCGATACTTCCTGTTCTCAATATAATTTTCCCTTCGCATTCGCTCAGTAAAAACCACTCCAACTGACGGCGAGGTCGATTCCAGATTCAGAACTTAGATTTTGGCATTCTGGAATATAACTGCTAACTGACCACTGCGCACTGACTACTATTCCGTACGCCTCTGTTCTCGATATCGAGAAAAACAGTTATTAAAATGATTTCCTTACCATTCCTTCTTCATGAGGTTCAGAAGTGTTTTTAATCACAAAATCCACAACACCAAGTACCAGTTCCTCTTCTGTAATTACATCAACTTTCCATTGGCCTTCCCTAAGATTGTTTTTATGAGTATATCCACGGAAACCAAGATCACGCCCACCGGTAACTTTAAAGCTAATGTCATCGGTTACTTCCCATTTCTCAGTTTCCGGATTGTACCATTTCCATCTATGAAAAATTGACTTTTTTAAATCTGTAGGTGCAAAAACAGAAGTAAATACATAAACTCTTTGACCTGCCTGGAGATGAAAATTGGTGTCATGTTTACGCCAGAATACATACCATGGATTCTTCTCGTAAGTAACGATGTACTCGTTATTTTTTCTATGCACATCATGGGCCACCAACCCGGTATCCATAGCCAGCGGTACCGGTGGAATAAGATTGAAATAGTAAAAAATATTAATCGTTATATAAATAGAAAGGATAAGTGTGATCAGTTTTTTCAGACTTATCTCAGCTCTCATGCCCGGGCTTGACCTGTAAATAAACCTGATGAGTGCCAGCGTAGACCACAAACTTACGAGTCCCGAAATGATAAAAATAAAGGTATTCATTTTCCTTATCAGCGTGGGAATCATAAAAGCGAAAAAGGTAAAACTGATAAAAAAATAAACACTAAACTGAAGGTATTTATTGGAGATCTTCTTTTTAAGAAACTCATTTGCAAATAAGAGCAGGACCAGCAGTATGAAAAAAAACATAGTTTTTGACATGGACACACTTCTAAAAAAATAGATCACAAATGCACTTGAAAGTGCGCCAAAGAAGAACTGTATGGCTAGCGGAAAATATTCGGAATAACGTCTGATAAAAGTACCTTCCCACTTGGCTTCATCTACTGTATTATATAAATAAAGTGTTAGGGACAATAAGGTCATATGCGAGCAAAGAACCACCGTATCATAAACACGATCTATTCGCCCTAAGGTCAATGTATCAAATATAAAACCACCCATAAAAAAAAGAATGGGAGCGTACTTTTGGTTGCGGAAAACATACCTTCCAAAAGCACTGTTTCTATATATTACTAAAGCTCTCTTCATAATATTTTGAGTAGCGAATATTATTCTTCAACAAACTTCTTATCTGCTCAGCCGCCACAGGATTTGCAGAATGTACTTTGAATTTCAGGTTCCTCAGGTCGAGACCTGATTTGTAAACCAGCCATTTCGCGGCAGCATAACCATCGGGTGCAATTTGGCCATTTTCATCCAGACCCAGATCATTATCGAAACTGATGAAGTCAGGGAGCCCATTTTTCTGAATATAAGCTAGGAAATCAGCATAGCTTCGAACCACTTCAAATTCCGCAGCTAACTCAGCATCATAGATCCATTCTACTTCCCGTATGTCATCAAGAAACATTTTTTTCATCGCAGATTACCTAAACCCAACCGCCTTCCGCTGCGGACTCTTATACTGCTCTTCTTCGCTAATGTTATAGATCTCCGCCAGGGTCATCTCCTTACTGGCATAGTAGTCGGTATTCTGCTCTCTGAGTAAAGCATTCGCTTTTTCGGGAGACAGAGGCTTGAATTCGTAAGCAGACTTTAACCGGCCTTTGCGTTTAAGGGCGGGATCAATGTTTTTTACATCAGTGTTGAAAGTGGCAATAATTTGTATGCCTAATGATTCTCCAAGTATCCCGTCGGTAATATTGAGGATCATAGCGAGATTTGAATTGCGTTGGTGGTCTCTGGAGACAATGAGCTCTTCGGCATCTTCGATAATAAGTACGCAGTTAGGATTTTTAATGAGGTACCGTGTCATAGCAACATTATCCAAGTTTTGTGCCATCTGACCGGGGAGAAATGTGATTTCTTTATTCAAAATCCCACATAAATATTTTAGATAGGTACTTTTTCCGGTTCCCGGTTTCCCGTACAGTAGGTGGAGACCACTCCTGTCGTTTTCTTCCAATATTGAAAAGATCTTCTTATGATATTCCGTGAAATCATCATTATAAACCTCTTTAAGGTCAAGCTCGGGTTTGGCAAATTTGATTTTTTTATTATCAAGGCCATGGGGTTGCGATATAATGAGGTTTATACGTGCTCCTTTATCCTCTGCTATCTTTAGAGAGTTGGTAAAGCTGAAGGTGTCTTTTAACAATTCATGATCTTCTTTGTTGAAGAAAACCGTTATCTCATCATTGTCCTTATAAACCACAATTTCATCTTCTAAAACATAGCTATAATCACATTTCCATTCCTCAACTGAATCATTTTTTTTGAAATGATGTCCAAGTATATTTTTTTGAAAACGAACCGGAAATTCCCTGTAGAATTTCTTCATGTCTACATTACTAAACGTCTGCTGACTTGCTATAGTTCCATAATAACCTGTATAAAGAAGTTCTGGGTTTAATGAGCCCCACCTGTCTATAATAAAAGTCAGATTAAATTCCGGAAGAAATTGAGGCTCCGTTTTATTGCCGTAGTTCATGGTTTTATAATAGCTTTTTTAGTTGTAGATAAAATTCCGCCCCGGCACCATCTCTCCTTTACCCCTACAATCCAGGAAAGTTTCACCCGAAACGGATTATGTTTTTATTTGATAATTCAAAAATGAATAAAGCTCACGCCAATTCGCGACGCGTTAAAAAATTATTAATAGCCCTTTAAGGCATTCTGAAGCTGTACTTTGATAGTTTTTTTCAGGCTTTCCGGTTCCAGCACCTTTACCTGATCGCCATAAGAAAGCAATTCCATTCTGAAATCGTAAGTAGACCGGATGAAATAGGTAAACCTGATTTCATCTTCGTTCTTTAGAACCAGTTCCTGGCTGTGATGGAGTGGGAGGGATTCTACATATCTACCTTCCCGGGGAGTAAAAGACAGCACCACTTTTTCAGCTTCTTCATTTGTGCCGTTAATGATGCCGAAACTATCATGAAAATTTTTATGAACACTGTATTCTACAGGAGTGAATTTCAATGCTGTAATCGTCAGATTTGAAATTCTGTCCAAGGCAAAATTTTTAACCTTGTCTTGATCCAATGCGATCAAGTACCAGCGGTTCCTGGCTTCTTTTAAAGCAATGGGATTCACAGTCCGACAGCTTTCTGACTCATCCCAAAATTTATGGTAACCAAAGGTGACAGCGAGGTGGTTCTGAATGGCATGAAGGAGACCTGCCATGTGCTCTGTGCCTAAAGATCTACGGTTTTCAAAAATGAGATTATTACCAAGGCTTTTTGAAAGACGAATAGCGTTTAATATTTCGAAATTTTCCCTGAGCCGTTGAGAATGATTGTCTTCAAAATCATCTTCTATAAAATACCGGTTATGGCTCCGATTAGACTTAATTGCGATTCCGTAGATGGAGTCTATATCTACAAGATCACGTTGAAAGGTTCTTTGGGAGGTGAGGAGATTTTCTTCGATAGAATCAGGATCATTGGACATCTCATTTTGGAGCTCTTCAAAACTCATTGATCTTGTTCTGAGCAATGAAATGATCTTGAAGTGTCGTTTTATGGTTTGGCGTACGGACATAGTGATTAATAACATAGTTTAGAAAAGAAATTCGAAACCTGCTCTTTGAAAAGCTCAAGTGGGATGCGGTGACCAAGAAGAGGATCAACCCTTATCTCAAGTTCATGCTCCTGCAGGTGTTTACCCAAAAAAGCCAAAGTTTTCTGAGGGTCTACCACATCATCCTTTGCCCCCAGTAGTATCTGTTTTGAAGAATCAGCCTTCAGGAATTTTTCCTCCGGGAGCATTAGACTCCATGGATGTTTATGTAAGGGAGGATTAAATAAAAGAGCAGGACGCCCAATCCAGTTCGAAATGATATAGGCATTTAAAGCTCCCATACTACTGCCAATAATTACATTGAATTCGGTGTGAGGATAATTTTGAAGAATACGAAGATGGTAGGCATCTCCACCGGAGTAGTCAATGTCGGGAGCAAAGACATTTCCAAATTCCGCCAGGACCTTCCGTTTCTCCTTACTTAATTTGCTCTTCAAACCGTGCAGGTAAAGAATGTTCATAATCGCTTCTCATTGTTAGTGAAGTAAAGAAACGGAGAGAAAGCGACAAAATAAGTCGGGTTTATTCAAAAGCACAGAAAAAATCCTCAATTACTTTTTCATCCTAAGCTTTTTCCGTTTTGATAATTAACGGATATGTCGCTTTGAAGAAATTTAGTAGGAATTATATGAAAATGAAGAAGAAAAAGATGGTTTTAGCAAAAAATAAATATTCTGTACCTATTCTGTACCCATGGAAAAAAAGAAAGGCTTCACATTTCTGTGAAGCCTTGTCTTTGCTAGTAGCGGGAACTGGACTCGAACCAGTGACCTTCGGGTTATGAGCCCGACGAGCTACCTACTGCTCTATCCCGCGATATTGGACTGCAAATATACAACCGATTTCTTCTTTACCAAAGAAAAAAATAAAAAATTATTCGGAGATCCAGGCTAGAGCTGTTAACCGCTCCTCATTTGTAAAAGTTTTGATATCAGTAGGCATAATAAGGTCTTTGATAAACATACTGTTCCTCAGCCAATCAAGGTCTGACACCACTGCAATCTTTCTGAAATTTCTCGTGTGGTTCAGGTTAAAAGCCATTTGTTCTAAAAAAGCTTTAAAACCTAATTTGCTACCTCTCTTGATCTCAAAAAAGATACTAATCTCCTCATGAACTTCTATTTTATCCAGAATTTTAGCCTGCACATTTTCAATAAGCTCCTCATCAAGATCTGTATCTATTATTATTCCCACTACATTTTCAGCTAATTCAAAAGTTGATACCATACAATTCAAAGGATTTTATTCTCTAATTTAGTGAAAATCTCCTAAGAAAAAAGGGAAATCATATATAACAGCCTGATTATCTATTGCTCTATACTACTGACTTCAAATTCCTGCAGCTCGCCTGACTGGAATCTAACAGATATCTCTATAGGATTGCAACAAATCTCACAATCTTCAATATACCGCTGCCTCTTTACAGAAGTATCCAGCAACATAGAGATCTCTTCCCAACAGTAGGGACATTGAAAGAAATGTTCATACATGGCTAACTTACCTTTTCAAGCTCTTCCTGTACCTGCTCCCACTCCTTCATGGCTTTTTCAAGCTCCTTCTTTTTAAACTGGTAATTCTTGAAAAAATCGGGACGCGCCATGGCCTTCTCATAGTTGTTAGCCAGTTCAAGGTCCTTCTCCTTTATTTCCCTTTCAAGTTTGGTGATCTTAGCTTCTATATTGCTCAACTTGTTATTCAGGGATTTCAGCTTTTTTTGATTCTGGTAAGAGTCTTTATTGCTGCTTTCTTTTGGTGCCTGTTTTTGTACATCGCGTTTCTCCACCTCACGCATATCTACCAACTTTCGCTGCTCCAGGTAGTAATCTATATCTCCCAGGTACTGTTTTATTTTATGATCTTTAAATTCATAAACTTTATTGGTGAGCCCCTGAAGAAAATCCCTGTCGTGAGACACCAGGATCAATGTACCTTCAAAGCTCTTTAGAGCGTCTTTTAAAACGTTCTTGGATTTAATATCAAGGTGGTTGGTAGGCTCATCCATTACCAGCACATTAAAAGGTTGTAGCAACATTTTGGCCAGAGCCAAACGGTTTCTCTCGCCTCCCGAAAGCACTCTTACATATTTATCGACTTCATCGCCCCGAAAAAGAAAAGACCCAAGTATATCCCTCACCTTTGACCTGTTCTTCTCGTTGGCCGCATCTATCATAGTATCCAGAACAGTCTTTGAACCATCTAAATACTCTGCCTGATTTTGAGCAAAATATCCTATTTGTACGTTATGCCCCAGTTTAAGCTCGCCTTTATAGTCCAGCTCGCCCACAATGATCTTTGCCAGCGTAGATTTACCCTGCCCGTTTTGCCCTACAAATGCAGTTTTTGAATCACGTTCAATCAAGAGGTCAATATCCTTCAGCACATTTTTATGCCCGTAACTTTTAGTGATATGATCAGCTTCAATAACCACCTTACCCGGCACCACAGAAACCGGAAACTTCAAATTCATCACCGAATTATCGTCCTCATCTACTTCAATACGGTCTACTTTGTCCAGCTTTTTAATGAGAGATTGTGCCATACTTGCTTTTGAAGCTTTGGCCCTGAATTTCTCAATAAGCTTTTCGGTCTGCTGAATTTGTTTCTCCTGGTTCTTTTGAGAAGCCAGCTGCTGCTCCCTCAATTCCTTCCGAAGAACAAGATATTTTGAATATGGTTTATTAAAGTCGTAAATCCTTCCAAGGGAGATCTCAATGGTTCTGTTGGTCACATTGTCGAGGAACATCTTATCGTGAGACACGATCACCACAGCTCCGGGATAGTTGTTAAGAAACCCTTCCAGCCAGATAATAGATTCAATATCCAGGTGGTTGGTAGGCTCATCCAATAGAAGGATATCGTTTTGCTGAAGCAGCAGTTTTGCCAGCTCAATCCGCATTCTCCATCCTCCAGAGAAGGTATCGGTAAGTTTGTTAAAATCATCACGTTTAAAACCTAGCCCCTGGAGAATACGTTCTGTCTCCCCCTGGTAATTGTAACCCCCGTGAATCTCGTATTGATGCTGCACATCATTGAGATCTACCATTAGTTGATGGTACTCTTCACTTTCATAATCGGTACGCTCAGCAAGCTGGGTGTTGATCTCTTCAAGCTGTTTCTCCTGCTTCTTGATCTCTTCAAAAGCTTCATAAGACTCTTCAAGAACCGTACGCCCTTCTACAAAGTCTATATCCTGCTTAAGAAAACCAATTTTTAAATCCTTGTCAGATGCAATTTGGCCCGTATCGGGTTCCATTTCGCCCGAGAGGATCTTGAGCATGGTAGATTTTCCGGCCCCGTTTTTACCTATTAGCCCCACTCTGTCACCGCCACCAAGCCTAAAGGTGATCTCTTCAAACAAATATTCTCCGCCAAAGGAGACCGATAAATTATGTATATTCAACATTCCTCTTCAAAATTTCTGCAAAGATGCTCATTTTTTCAGGGTAAAAAAATAGGCTACAGATTGATATAGCTAATTAAAAACCAGTTAGACTCAAAAGTGTTGCCATTATTACTTCGGAAAAAGTCTTTCACGCACCCTATTTTCATTCTGTGGAAAACCTTTCAGAAGGCTTATTCTTTAGCCGAAAGATCCGTAAATTTGTAACTCTTACCGAAGCTTATGAACTCATTAAAAGGAAATAAACTGTACAGCATTTTCACAGGTACCTGCCCCGTTTGCCAGGAAGAGAGTATGTATAAGGAAGATAACCCTTACAAGATCTCAAAGCTGTTTGCCATGCACGATCGCTGTTCAAACTGTGGCACCAAGTATAAAATGGAACCTTCTTTTTTCTTTGGAGCAATGTACGTGAGCTATGCGGTGGGAATCGCCTTCGCCACCGCAGCTTTTGTGATCTCTTACTTCTTTTTAAGCCTGCCCCTGCTGCCCACCTTTATCATTATTGTGGCTACGCTGGTCATATTCCTGCCGGTCATAGTGCGATGGAGTAGAAATATCTGGGTCAATTTCTTTTTTAGTTACGATCCAAAAAAGGCAAAAAGTTAAGCTCTTTTATACCACTTTCGGGTAAACCTGGAGATGTCAATTTCGGGATCCAGTTCTTTACCTTCATCAATAAAATCTAAAAGTTCTTCAGAAATTGATGGAGCTATTAAGATTCCGCGGCTTCCAAAACCATTGCATGTATAGAGATTTTTGTGGTACGGGTGCTGCCCCACCATTGGTCTACGGTCTATCGTAGAAGGTCGCAAGCCCGCAACCTGATCTACCACTTCAAAATCGGTTTTAATAAGATCCTTCAGTTTTTCAACCAGCTCTTCCCTGGCTGCCTGGGTGGGTTCGGGAGTTTTATCGGTATTGCTGTAGGTTGCCCCTACGGCATAATGATCTCCACCTGCCGGAAAAATAAAGATCGAAGATTTTACGCCTACTTCCAGGTCGAGTCCCTGTGCTTTAATGATGATATACTCCCCTTTATTTCCTCTTAACGGAAGATAGCTGAAATAGGAATTCTTCTGAATCCCAAAACCTTCGCAAAAAATGACATTTTTGGCACCTATGTTTTTGTACTGCACACCCGAAGCGGTTAATTGCAGTGCATCATGATCAAAAGTTTCCTTTACAAGCCAGCCCTTCTCCTGAAGGTGTTCAGAATAGGATTCCAGAAGGTAACGCGGATCAATTCGGGAGGTTTTCAACACTTTTCCGAAAGAAAATTTCCCCGGTATATGTTTATTTACCGAAGCAACAAGCTTTGTGTCGAGGAAAGGGGCAATTTTAGGCTTATCGGCGGCTGCAAACCAGTTGTTCTGCTCTTCTATTGACGAAAACCTCCTGTATACCTCCAGAGGGCCTAAAAATGTCTTTTCGAGATGCTCTTCCATATCCTTATAGAAGGCGTATGCCTTTTCCAGTTGCTCATCGGACTTCCAGGCCAGGGTGAAGCGCTTCAGGATAACAGGATTCATGAATCCGCCGGCCACTTTTGAGGCTTCCTGGCTGTCATCATCAAAAACAACAAAGGATTTTCCGGCTTTTTCGAGCCTGTATGCAAGGCAGGTTCCACTAAGGCCCGCCCCAACAATAATATAGTCTTTCATGTTACAAAATTAGATATAAAAAAACGCCTTTTCGGGGAAGAAAAGGCGTTATAAATTCATTCATGCGAACAGTTTAGTAATTCCACATATCCTGTTCAAAATTCCTTATTTGCTCTTTGATCCTTTCAGACTCCAGCAATTGCATAAAGGCATTGTTACTTATGTAATCATCAACCTGGCGGTTGCCCTGCACGTTATCTTCCGCATAAATAACCGCGTTGAATCTCCGCGCGTTAAGTAAGTGATCAAAGGATACGGGATTTGATGTATTATCGGGGTTATAAGCATAAGCTTCGTTCAACACTTCTCTTGCCCCGGGAAACCACACCCAGAAAAGCTCTACTAACGCAGAAGCCCCTCCCTGGTCTATAAAGTTCACGTCGGGTGCAACTGGTGCAATGGCCAGAAGCCTGTACTTAAGCTCTGCCTGGCGCTTGTCAAAATACCAGTACCCGCGAATGTGATATTCAGCAATGTCGGCTGAAGAAATATCTCTTCGGCTTATAAATTGTTGATCAATCTCTTCCCCGGCATTGTATTGCTCGATACCAAGATCGGTCGTGTCTACTTTAGACAACGCCGCCTGGATGTCATTCAGGGTACGCTTATCATTAAAGTAAGAGTCGGCATAGATATTTTTAATCTTTCCACTTTTAATACCGGCTACCAACACGTCGTAAAGAGAGCGTCTTGAACCCCCAATCTGGTTAGTATCTATAGGATAGTACAAAGGGAAATTCACTCTTTCATCGAGATCTATGATCTCCCAGGTGGTCTTTGCCCAAAGTACATCCCTGTCATCAACATATCCATACTCCAAAGGATCGTTCTTTCCATAGGTAAGCTCTGCCTTGGTAGGGCCTCCTATTTCGTCGGGACTTTTGGCATTAAGAAGATTACTTTGGCCAAAAGAGGTCACCGAAACGAGCAATCCACATAATCCTAACAATAATCGGTTCCAGTTCATGTTCTAATGATTTAATTTGTTAATTCAACCAGTACCGGAGATACCTGCTTTAGCTTATAACCTGAGCTTCCGGCTAGTTGAGCTTCCACATCAAAGATCTGGATAGTCTCGCCTCTGCCTGCTCTTCTTAGCGCTCCAATAGCACTCTGGTCAAGCTTTTGTCCTCTCACCTGAATAGTTGGCTGACCCGGTACACGGAATTTGAATCCGGTTACTCTTAGATCAACATCAAATTCAAAATCGGGCAGAGCTGCTCCAATGGTTGAAATTTCAAGGTTTTGACGCTGCATTCTTACCGTTCCATCTTCCCCTCTTACAGTTCCAACAGGTCTTGGTATATCGCGTACTCTAAATGTTTTGCTGTCGCTTACTTTTTCTCCTCCCGGAAGTTCACCACTTACATTGATGGTCACTTCACGAGCCTGGAGCGTAGTAACATCCATAATGTAATTTCCGGCTCCACCTGCAGATCTTAGTCCCGGTGCATTTGCCGATACGTTACCCACTCCTGGTATAGAGATGGTCATTGGGTTTGCAACCCCACGATAAACCACGTTCATCTTATCGGCAGAAATTACTGCGGAATTAGGTTTTGGAATAACGCTATATGAGCTGGTCACAGGGATTTCTACAATAGAATCTCCTTCTTTAAACTGAAGTTGCCCGGTAATTTTTTGCTCACCCACATTCCCGGCTGGGAATTTAAGCTGCACCTGCCCGGCCTGTGTAGAAGCCACTTTGTTACCGTTGATTACAACATTCTCAAAACGCAAAGAAGGATCTACTCTTCCTAAAACCACTTTCCCGGAGAATTGCTCCCCACTAAAGAAGGCAGTCTTGTCGGGAATTACAATTGCTTCATAGTTGGTCAAAGAAACATCGCTTTGAAGCTGGCCCGAAAGCATAGCTGAAAGCGCATCGTTCTCTGCCGACTTCGCATCTCCCTGCATTTGTGTAAGCTTCGTAATAGATGCTATTAGCGGAAACCCTTCAAAGTTATAAGATAACCATGGGCGTTTCACACCTTCACCATCTACAACAGGTTCTGTGCTAAATTCTCTTCTAACCTCAGATGCTATTTGAGAAAAATCTTCTCCTAATACATTCGCAACACCTTCACGGTATTTTTCGATTTCGGCAAGAAATTCCTTTCCTGCTTCACTTGGCTGCCCGCTTGAGAAAAGATATTCATCAAGTTGTGCAGACTGATCCATTGCCTCGTAATCTTCACGCTCATCACCTTCAATATCTGCAAGCGCTTTTTCCTTTAGATTATCAATGTAAGTAGTAAAGTTAGTAGTTAAGGTATGAATTTGCTCCGCCTTTTCCTGCAACGGAACATACTTTGCCGGCTGCTCTTGAGCTTTTGTTGCCAATCCTGCAATTGCAGCGGCATTTCTTTCAGTAACAGAGGCATTTGATTCGGCTAAACTTTCGTTAATCATTCCAAAGGCAGTAAGTACTTCTTTGGACATATTTAGAGCCATCATTGCGATGAAAACCAGATACATCAGGTTAATCATCTTCTGTCTTGGGGTTTGTTTTCCAGACGCCATTCTCTAATTTTAGTTTGTTCTTTTAAATTTTTTTAGGGCAAAAAGCTTCCTATTAAGCCTTAACGTGCATAGCAGAAAGCATTCCTCCGTAAACATTGTTTAGAGAAGAAAGGTTGGTAGCCAAAGACTCCATTTGCTTATTTAACCTATCAGCGTTCTCGGCTACTGCATCATTCACTTCTGCCTGGCGTGAAGCAGACTCTACCTGTACTTTATAAATACTGTTCAATGACTCCAGTTGATTTGCAGCCAGGCTCATTTCCTCGCTGTACTTCTTTTGAGAAGCCATAGCATCTACTGTAGGAGTAATATTTTTTGCGGCACCTTCAAAGTTTCTAATACTGTCCCCAAGGCTGCTCATCAAATTGGCATCGATCTTAGCCTCACGTAAAATATTGTCAAGTTTTTTAGATAACATCCCTTCAGTTTCTTCATTGCTCACCAGCGCCTGGTTACCGCGGGTTGCCGGTGTACCACCAGCGAGTTCGGGATAAACAAGAGACCAGTCTACTTCGTCATCTACCGGTTCAAATGCAGACACAGCAAAAACAATTGCTTCTACAATAAGACCAATGATAAGCATTAAGTTACCAAAAGGCCAGTGCATGATTTTAAATAGTGCCCCCAGGATAACTACAGAAGCACCCAGACCATACACCATATTCATTAATTTCTTACTCGACTTTGATTGTGCCATGATAAATAAAAATTTAGTTCTTTTTTAATAGGTTATTTGTGAAATAGGGATTTTTATCTTGTTTGATTCAGGGTAAGATCTGTCCCCAAATAGTCCTGTACCGTTCTAAAGCCGATGTAACTACGGGCAGAATCTGCATATTCATAATCGCGTGAACTTACCTGAAGAAAATAAGCTACATCTTTCCATGATCCTCCACGGACCACTTTCTTCATGTTAGACTCATCATTAACTGACGGGTTCATAGATGAAGAATATTCATAAGATGCAGGATCATACGATGAGAAAACCCACTCGGCGACATTACCAGCCATATTATACAATCCGTAATCGTTAGGCTCATAAGATTTAGCCTCTACGGTGTACAAAGCCTGATCGGCTGCGTAATCTCCTCTTAATGGTTTAAAGTTAGCCATAAAACAACCGCGGTCGTTCTTGGTATATGGTCCACCCCATGGATAAGTAGCAGACTCAAGGCCACCCCGGGCTGCATATTCCCATTCAGCTTCTGTAGGTAAACGATAAGAGTTTACATTGTGCTCTCCTTTTGATTTCCTGTATGTGTTGTGATACAGGGTTCTCCATTGTGCAAAAGCACGTGCCTGTTTCCAGGAAACCCCCACCACTGGATAATCGCTATAAGCATCATGCCAAAAATAGTCGTTGTGCATGGGCTCATTATAGGAATAGTTAAAATCTTTGATCCAAACAGTAGTATCTGGATAGATCTGAATTTCTTCAGTTTCAATAAAATCGGCACGCTTACCCGGTTCTGCTCTTGCCGCCGAACTTACGTCCATCCAGGTGTAGCGAAACTTAAGATGGTTCACATCAAAAGAACGCTGGCCATTGTATGCTTCTTCAATAGGAATATAAAGGGTATCCATCACCTCAGCATAGTACTCATCGGGGTAGTCTCTGGTATCCCAAATAATATCTACATCCTTATTGATCTTTCTGCCTTCATAGTCCCCAAGACTGTAGTAGTTATTGTACATGTACTGTTCATAGGGAGTCATATCGGCCTCATCGCTATCCGCAAAGGCAAATTCACCAATTCCTCCTGTCCCGGGGGTTTCACCAATCTCTTCGGCAAAAATGGCAAGTTTCATTCTGGTTACCGAATCTTTTACCCAGTTCACAAACTGGCGGTATTCCGCATTGGTAATTTCGGTTTCATCCATATAAAAAGAACGAACTGTAACAGTTTTTGGCGGAGCATTGTTCAATCCGGCAATATCATCATCACTTTTACCCATGATGAAGGCACCACCAGGAATTAAAGTCATCCCCAACGGTTTTTCGGGATGCCATTTCTTTCCCTGTGCACCAACCAATTGCCCTTGATCACTGCGACCACACGAGGCCAAAACAGAAATTACAGCAATAAGCGAAAAAAATTTCCTCATAATATCTCTCAAAGTTAGGACATAATAGCTCCAAGGCAGTAAACCTATTTATTTATTTTCTAATAAACAATTTATTTAGTTAAAATGCAGAAGTCATAAATGTCTATATCATATTAAATTTCGTTTTTTCTTTTTGTCTTATACCACCTCTCGGGGATGACTTGATTACAGGCGTCGAGGTAATCTCCTTGCGTGCAAGGTAATAACGTATGCCTCTTAAGTTTATTATTTGCAGGTGAAATAAATGGAATTTCTATCCACCAGCGACCGCTTACCGGACTCTTATAAAAAACCAGAATTTCATCGTCAATTGGAACCTGGTATCTTATAAACTCCTTTTTAGAGGAAATAGTATTTTCATTTTTTCTAAAATTCACCCCCTCAATAAAATACCACAGTATTTGAGCCACTAACATGTTTGAAGCAGGAAAATTAAGCTGGGAGGTATATTCAAATATTCCAAATGAAGACACTTTATCACTAATACCTGCATATCGCGCCAAAGCACAAATTTCTTTCCCGTCAAAACCGTTAGAAGATCTAAGTCTGTAGTTGCCAAGCGCACCTGCACTAATCGCACCCAGATCAAGCCCCACCAAATTGGCGTCTCGCATCACTGGCTCAATTGCAGTGATATCAGCCGACACTTCTCCCAATCTTATTGCATCAAAGAACAACCGCTCCATCAACTCAATCTCGTCCTGCGAATTGAGATAAGTTTGATAACCCAGATTAGAATAATTGAAGAGATTGTAAGGTTTAGTCACTACCATCTTCCCTACATAAGAATGGTTACTTATTGGTTTATCGGCATCTCCAAGGTCAAACCTGGAATCGATGTTCACCAGGTTCACCATCTGCTCCACCCCGTCATAAGCCCGGTACTGGGCATACAGGAGATCTTCGCTTCCTCCAAGAAACACCGGAATAATGCCATTTTTAAGACAGTAGTTCACCACAGATTGGACTGCAAAAAAAGTATCTTCTTCAGAATCCCCTTTTTGAACATCCCCTAAATCGGCCATTGGCAGATTCCAGTTGCCCGCGTATAGATTGTAAAACTCTCTTCTAACATTATCAAAATCAAACGGCTCTCCGGTGGGATCTTCATCCAAACGATCTTCCAAGACTCCAAAAAAGGCAATTTTAATGCCATCAAGATCAGGAAAAGCTTTGTTTTCAAGATGAATCCGCATAGATGCCCCCAAACTGTTACCCGCAGTTACGAGCTCCTCCTTCACCGGCGTAAGAAAATCGAATTCCATAAATTACTTCTTTTTGGAGACAGTTTTTTTACTGGTGGTTTTCTTAGCTGCAGTCTTTTTAGTGCCGGTAGACTTTTTAGCAGTTTTCTTTTTAGGAGCTTTTTTCTCCAGTATACCCTTTACCTCTTCCAGCGTTAATTTTGTTGCATCTACAGTCTTGGGCAGCTCAATTTTAGTCTTTCCTTTCACAATATTAGAACGACCCCATCTTGCCTTTTCTACCTTTATTCCTTCATCTTCCCAATTGTGAATCACCTTCTCACGCTCTTTTCTGATCTTATCTTCAATAAGTTCCTCTATATCTTCTGCGGAAAGATTATCAAAATCGTACTTTTTATTCACGTTGATGAACATATCGTTCCACTTAAGGAAAGGTCCAAAACGCCCCACCCCTTTTTGCACAGGCAGGTCTTTATATTCATAGATAGGCGCATCGGCCTTTTCTTTTTCCTTGATCAATTCCAGCGCCCGCTCCATGGTTACCTCAATAGGATCTTCACCTTTTTCAAGAGAGACGAATTTTTTCCCATATCGCACATAAGGTCCAAAGCGACCGTTATTTACCTCCACTTTTTCTCCTTCATATTCTCCAAGTTCCTTCGGAAGTTTAAACAATTCCATCGCCTCTTCAAAAGTGACAGAATCAAGGGTTTGATCTGGTGAAAGACTGGCAAATTTTGGTTTCTCCTCATCTTCAACAGAACCCATTTGTACCATAGGCCCAAATTTACCGAGTCGCACGCTTACCGGCTTTCCTGTAACAGGATCTTCCCCTAATATTCTTTCGCCCACTTCCCTTTCGGCATTTTGGGCAACGTCAAGCACATTAGGATGAAAATCACTGTAGAAGTCTTTCATCATCTTGGTCCACTCCTCATTTCCTTCAGCAATATCATCAAAATCCTGCTCTACCTTGGCGGTGAAATTGTAATCCAGGATGCTTGAAAAATGAGTGACAAGAAAATCGTTCACTACCATTCCAACATCGGTTGGCACCAGTTTTCCTTTATCACTACCTACAGTTTCTGTAAGCTTCTTTTCGTTTATTTTTTCAGCCTTTAAAGTAAATTGCACATAATCACGCTCTACCCCGTCAACCGATCCTTTTTCGATATAATTCCGATTTTGAATGGTAGAAATTGTAGGTGCATACGTAGACGGTCTTCCAATCCCTAACTCTTCCAGTTTCTTCACCAATGAAGCTTCAGTATAGCGGTAAGGCGGCCGTGTAAACCTTTCGGTGGCTGTGATATAGTTGTTTTTTAAATTTTCGTTTACCCTTAGCGCAGGCAGCATTCCTTCCTGTTCTTGCAATTCTTCATCCTCTTCGTCGCGACCTTCAAGATAAACTTTCAGGAACCCATCAAATTTTAAAACCTCTCCATTGGCAGTGAACTGCTTATCGTGCTTATCGGCTTCAATTTTCACATTGGTTCTCTCCAGTTCGGCTTCACTCATTTGGGATGCTATGGCACGTTTCCAGATCAATTCATACAGGCGCTGTTCATCGCGATCGGCCTGTACGCTATGTGCTGCAAAATTTGTAGGCCTTATTGCTTCGTGAGCTTCCTGCGCCCCTTTGGTCTTTCCTTTAAACTGGCGTGTTTTACTGTACTTTTCACCATAGGCGTCTAAAATCTCTTTTTTAGCACCTTTTCTTGCATCATCCGAAAGATTCACGCTATCGGTTCTCATATAAGTAATATGCCCCGCCTCATAGAGACGCTGCGCCATGGTCATGGTCTTACTTACGGAAAAATATAATTTACGGGCAGCTTCCTGCTGAAGTGTTGACGTTGTAAATGGTGGTGCAGGTGATTTTTTAGCAGGTTTGGTAGTAAGATCTGCTACCTTAAAATTAGCTCCCAGGTTGTCTGAAAGAAACTGCTCGGCTTCAGCCTTGGTGTCAAAGTTCTTGGGAAGCTTGGCTTTAAAAGATTTGCCATCTTCGTTGGTGAATTCGGCATCTATTCTAAAAGAAGCTTCAGGAATAAACCCCTGAATTTCCCGCTCTCTCTCTACAATCAACCTCACCGAAACACTTTGCACCCTTCCTGCTGAAAGACCTCCTTTTACTTTTCTCCAAAGCACCGGCGAAAGCTCGTAACCCACAAGCCTGTCAAGAACCCTGCGCGCCTGCTGGGCATTTACAAGGTTATAATTGATGCCTCTTGGGTTTTCAATCGCTTTTAGAATAGCCGATTTTGTGATCTCGTGAAAAACGATCCTTTTGGTTTTGGCCTTATCAAGATCCAGCTCTTCGGCCAGGTGCCATGCAATAGCTTCTCCCTCCCGGTCCTCATCACTCGCCAGCCATACCATTTCTGCACTCTTTGCTAAGCTCTTTAGTTTCTTAACAACATCCTTCTTGTCTTTAGATACTATATATTTAGGAGTAAAATCACCCTCGGTATCCACACCCAACTCTTTGGAAGGCAAGTCGGCAATATGACCAAAACTCGAGGCAACAGTGTAATCTTTTCCAAGAAATTTCTCGATGGTTTTAGCCTTTGCGGGGGACTCTACAATCACTAAATTCTTTGCCATAGTATCTTTTTTTGTTTTGCAAAAGTATGGGAATTTTTAAATATGACTGCAAACCGGAAATTTTTATCGTTCAAACCTACCCTAAAATAACAATTTGGCAATTAACTTAAAATGCACAACCCACCTTCCGCTGGAATTTATTCTGAATATTACCAAGAAGAAATTTAAACTTCAGTCATATTATATAGAGATCATAGGAACGCGGAAAAATACCTTTCAAAAATGCCATTTTTGAAGCTTCAGTATTTAACTGTATCTTTTGCCTCTACTTCTTCCGAAGAAGCCTTCCAGATTTTCCTCCTGTCACTTTGTCACATACCAACTAAAACTGTATCTTTGCCCGTTCAATTGCCTCATGGCATTTTTTTGAATTATGGAGAAGATTATAGACGAAAAGCAGCAGGGAAATACATTGGTAATGGAGCCCAAAACGGGTAACGGGAAAAAGCTGATGATTGAGAGCTACGGCTGCCAAATGAACTTTAGCGACAGTGAGATCGTAGCATCAATTCTTGCTAAAGAAGGCTTTGATACCACTCAAAGTCTCGAGGAAGCCGATCTGGTTCTTATCAACACCTGCTCAATTAGAGATAAAGCAGAACAAACAGTACGAAAGCGACTGGAAAAATATAATGCTGTAAAAAAAATCAACCCGGGGATGAAGGTGGGCGTACTTGGCTGTATGGCCGAACGCTTAAAAGCCCAGTTCCTGGAAGAAGAAAAGATTGTTGATCTTGTGGTGGGGCCCGATGCCTACAAAGACCTGCCAAACCTCATTAACGAAGTGGAAGAAGGTCGCAACGCCGTAAATGTGATCCTCTCAAAAGACGAAACTTACGGAGATATTTCTCCCGTGCGTTTGCAAAGCAACGGCGTTTCGGCCTTTGTTTCCATTACCCGTGGCTGTGATAATATGTGTACGTTTTGTGTGGTACCTTTTACCCGCGGAAGAGAGCGTAGCCGTGACCCACAGAGTATAATGGAAGAGGTGAATGAACTGGCACAAAAAGGCTTTAAAGAAATCACACTTTTGGGACAGAACGTTGACAGCTATTTATGGTATGGCGGCGGACTCAAAAAGGACTTTAAAAATGCTTCGGAAATGCAAAAGGCCACCGCTACCAATTTCGCTGCCCTTTTGAGAATGGTAGCCGAAGCACATCCAAAAATGAGAGTAAGGTTCTCTACTTCAAATCCGCAGGATATGACGCTTGATGTGATTGAAGCCATGGCAAAATACCCGAATATTTGTAAATATATTCACCTGCCGGTTCAAAGCGGTAGCGACAGGATCCTTAAAGCCATGAACAGGCTGCACACCCGCGAAGAATATTTTGAGTTGATTGACAACATCAGGAAACTAATGCCCGATTGTGCTATCTCACAGGATATGATCACAGGATTCCCTACAGAAACCGAAGAAGATCACCAGGATACACTATCCCTTATGGAATATGTGAAATATGACTTCGGATTCATGTTCGCTTATTCTGAAAGACCCGGAACCATGGCCGCCCGAAAGTTAGAAGACGATGTTCCTGAAGAAGTTAAGAAAAGAAGACTTACAGAAATTGTAAACCTGCAACAACAACACAGCCACTTTAGAACCCGACAGTTTGTTGGCAAGACGGTAGAGGTGTTGATCGAAAAAGAATCCAAGAAATCTGATGCTCACTGGAGTGGCCGAACTACCCAAAACACTGTAGCAGTTTTTCCAAAAGAGCAATATAAGATTGGAGATTTTGTAAACGTGAAGATCAACGACTGTACCAGCGCCACTTTAATAGGAGAAGCGGTTGGGTATAGCGAGAATAATTAAGCCCCCTGCCCCCGAAGGGGGTGTAGGAGAGGTCTTAAAGATTTCTTTTTTTAAACTAATTGAAATGAAGAGCATACCAGAATCAGGTTCAATTAAACAAACAAATACCCCCATTGGGGGCTAGGGGGCATGGAAAGTATTCAGGCAATAAAACAGCGTTTCGGCATTTTAGGAAACGACCAGAAATTAAACAGGGCAGTAGAAAAAGCCATGCAGGTGGCACCAACAGATATTTCTGTACTGGTCACCGGGGAAAGCGGAGTGGGAAAAGAAAGTATTCCCAAGATCATCCATGCACTCTCCCACCGCAAACACGGTAAATATATTGCTGTAAACTGCGGTGCCATCCCAGAAGGCACTATTGACAGTGAACTCTTTGGGCACGAAAAAGGGGCTTTTACAGGCGCCACTCAAACGCGAAGCGGATATTTTGAAGTGGCCGACGGCGGAACTATTTTTCTGGATGAAGTAGGAGAACTTCCGCTCACAACTCAGGTGCGTTTATTACGGGTTTTAGAAAATGGCGAATTCATCAAGGTAGGTTCTTCAAAAGTGCAAAAGACCAATGTACGTATTGTCGCTGCCACCAACCTCAACATGGCCGATGCTATTAAAAAAGAAAAATTCAGGGAAGACCTTTACTACAGGTTAAGTACCGTTGAGATCTACCTGCCACCATTGCGCGAACGCAAAGAAGACATCCACCTGCTCTTCAGAAAATTTGCAGCCGATTTTGCTTTGAAGTACAAAATGCCCACCATTCGGCTTGAAGACGATGCCATTAGCCTGTTGCAAAAGTATTCGTGGAATGGAAACGTGAGGCAGCTAAGAAACCTCGCCGAGCAAATTTCAGTTTTAGAACAGGAAAGAAGTATAGACTCCCAAAAATTAAAAGAATATCTTCCCGGATACGGCAGCAACCTACCGGCTGTGATCGAGGAAAAGAAGAAAGAAAGCGACTTTAGCAATGAGCGGGAAATTCTCTACAAAGTGCTTTTTGACATGAAAAGCGATCTTAATGACCTCAAAAAGCTCACGTTAGAGCTTATGGAAAATGACGGCCATAAGAATGTGAAAGAGGAAAACGAAAGCCTGATCAATAAGATCTACGGAAATAATGACGAAGAAGATGTTATCCCCGAAGAAATAACCGACGAGGAACTCGAAGTACTTCAAATTCCGCAGCAAAATCCTTCAGATAAACAGGATAAATATTACTTTGCTGAAGAAATTGAGGAAGAAGAGACGCTTTCCCTTCAGGATAAGGAGCTGGAACTCATCAAGAAATCTTTGGAGCGCCACAACGGAAAACGAAAGGCAGCCGCCGAAGAACTGGGAATAAGTGAACGCACCCTGTACAGAAAGATCAAACAATACGACCTCTAAAAATGCCATTTTTGACACCCCATATTTTATGAAAAAAATACAGTTGTTGCTTCTTTTAATGCTTTCCTTCAGCCTGTCATCCTGTGGCATCTATTCATTTTCAGGAGCCGATGTGGGGAATGCGCAAACCTTTCAGGTTAATTACTTTCAGAACGCCGCAGCAATTGTGGAGCCGGGTATTGACCGTACATTCACGCTTCAGCTTCAGGATCTTATTCAGAGTCAGACGAATTTGAGCCTTACCAATGAGAATGGAGACCTGGTTTATGAAGGGGAGATCATAGATTATTATGTCGCCCCCATGAGTGCCACAGCCCAAAGTACTGCCGCACAAAACCGTCTCACCATTGTGGTCAATCTTAGGTTTTACAACACCCTAGACCCCGAAAAAGATATTTTAGACAGGCGTTTCTCGTTCTATTATGACTATCCTGCCAGTGCACAACTTATTGGGCCGGTGCTTGCTACAGCCCTTGAAGAGATCTTTACCCGCATCACTCAGGATATTTTTAATGCTACTTTGGCAAACTGGTAATGAAACAGGATGAAGTAATATCGATCCTTAAAGACCCTGCTGCCATTTCCTTTGAGCAGACAAAAGCGCTGCACGAGATTTTGCGGAAATATCCTTACTTCCAGGCGGCCCGTGCCGTGCGTCTTAAAGGATTAAAAAACGCGAACAGCCTGCACTACAACAAGGAGCTTAAGGTGACAGCCGCTCACACTACAGACAGAGGGATGCTGTTTGACTTCATTACTTCAAGGGAATTCAATCAAAATGAAATTGCCGAATCTATCAAGAAGCAGGAGCAGCAACAAAAGCAACTTGAAGACAAAGCAGCGACAAAAGTTGAAAAAGAGGATGAAAACCTGACTTTTGACAAGGCTCTGAAAATGAAATCTCAGGAATCTGCCCGCGTATTTGATCCGGGTTTGTTCCAAAAAAGAGAAGAAACAGCTCAGCCTTCAGAAGAACAAGAAGAAGATACTCTGGAAACAGGCAAACCGCTTTCCTTTAACCGCAGTGAAAACCACTCCTTTTCAGAATGGTTAAAACTGGCTTCAGCAAAACCTGTAGAAAGAGAAGAATTATCTTCGGAAGAACAGGAAGAAAAGTCCCGGAAGTTTGAACTTATTGAGGAATTCATTTCCAAAAATCCGAGGATTACCCCTTCAAAAACGGCAAAAAAAGCCAACCTCGCCGAAGACAGTCTTACAGCGCCCGAAGCCCTTATGACAGAGACTTTAGCGCGGGTTTACCTCGAACAGAAAAACTATAAAAAAGCCATCCAGGCTTATAAAATTTTAATTTTGAAAAATCCGGAAAAAAGTGGTTTCTTTGCAGACCAAATTCGGGCAATCGAAAAATTACAGGAAAATAATAGTTAAGCATAATGAGCACATTTACAATCTTTTTAACGCTAATCATTATAGTAGCGTTCTTGCTGGTAGTAGTAATCATGGTTCAAAACCCTAAAGGCGGCGGGTTATCTTCGGCTTTTGGCGGTGGCGCAAACCAGATTGGTGGAGTTCAAAAAACATCAGATTTTTTGGATAAAAGTACCTGGACACTTGCAACCCTTCTTCTTGTGCTTATCCTGCTTTCTAATGTAACTATCATGGATGGCAACGGAGTAGGAGAATCTAAGATCATGGGTGGAGAACCTGAAGTAGAGACTAACATTCCTGCACCTGTTGAAGCTCCCGTGACTACCCCTGCAGAGCAGAACTAGAAAACTTAAGACATATATAAAAATGCCAGCTTATGACAAGCTGGCATTTTTTTTTGGCTTTTGTCAGCATTTTTCAAGTGGCACAATTTTCGTCCTTAAGGCAATTCAATTAAAGAATTCATTAACTAAAATACATTTGAAAAATGGCACTAAACATTAAACCTCTTTCAGACAGAGTACTTGTTGAGCCTGCCGCAGCCGAAACTCAGACTGCATCAGGTATTTACATTCCCGAAACCGCAAAGGAGAAACCACAAAAAGGTACCGTAGTAGCCGTAGGTGGCGGTAAAAAAGACCACGACATGACCGTGAAGGTTGGTGACAGTGTACTTTATGGTAAATACGCAGGTACCGAACTCAAACTGGAAGGTAAAGATTACCTTATCATGAGAGAGGATGATATTCTTGCTATAGTATAAAACCTGAAGTAATAACCGCATTATTTTCTGGCGGTTCTTCACCTCAACTATTTTTTAGAATCAACTAACTAATTCCCGATCAGGGGAAGAAAAAAATTAAATAAAATGGCAAAAGAAATAAAATTTGATATTGAAGCCCGCGACGGTATTAAGCGCGGAGTGGATGCATTGGCAAATGCTGTAAAAGTAACTTTAGGGCCTAAAGGCCGTAACGTGATCATCAACAAATCTTTTGGAGCTCCTGTAGTGACAAAAGACGGGGTGACCGTGGCAAAAGAAATTGAACTTGAAGATGCTCTGGAGAACATGGGAGCTCAAATGGTTAAGGAAGTAGCTTCCAAAACCAATGATATCGCCGGTGACGGTACTACCACAGCAACTGTACTTGCACAGGCTATCGTAAAAGAAGGTCTTAAGAACGTTGCAGCCGGTGCAAACCCAATGGATCTTAAACGCGGAATTGACAAGGCTGTTGAAGCTTTGACTGCCAACCTTAAAGAGCAAACCCAGCAGGTAGGTGATTCTTCAGAAAAGATCAAGCAGGTAGCTTCAATCTCTGCCAACAACGATGACCAGATTGGTGAACTTATCGCCCAGGCCTTCGGAAAAGTTGGAAAAGAAGGTGTGATCACTGTTGAAGAAGCAAAAGGAACCGAAACTTATGTTGACGTTGTTGAAGGAATGCAGTTTGACCGCGGATACCTTTCTCCTTACTTCGTTACCAACAGCGAGAAAATGACTGCCGATCTTGAAGATCCATACATCCTTATATATGACAAGAAGATCTCTTCAATGAAAGACCTGCTTCCTGTACTTGAGCCAGTTGCTCAATCTGGGAAGCCCCTTTTGATCATTGCTGAAGACGTAGACGGCGAAGCCCTTGCAACTCTTGTAGTGAACAAACTAAGAGGTTCTTTAAAAATTGCTGCTGTTAAAGCTCCAGGATTCGGAGACCGAAGAAAAGCAATGCTTGAAGATATCGCAATTCTTACAGGTGGTACCGTGATCTCTGAAGAAAGAGGATTCACTCTTGAGAACGCAACACTTGATATGCTTGGTACTGCTGAAAAAGTAGCTATCGATAAAGATAACACAACTGTAGTGAACGGTGCCGGTGACAACCAGGCTATCAAAGACCGTGTGAACCAGATCAAGGCTCAGATGGAAACCACTACTTCAGATTATGACAAAGAAAAACTTCAGGAGCGTTTGGCTAAACTAGCCGGAGGTGTTGCCGTACTTTACGTAGGTGCAGCTTCAGAAGTTGAAATGAAAGAGAAGAAAGATCGTGTAGACGATGCCCTTCACGCAACCCGTGCGGCTGTAGAAGAAGGTATTGTTGCCGGTGGTGGTGTGGCCCTTGTACGCGCTAAAGCTGTACTTGCAAACCTTGAGTCTTACAATGCCGATGAAGCTACAGGAATTCAAATTGTAAGTCGTGCTATCGAAGCTCCTCTTAGAACAATTGTTGAAAACGCAGGTGGCGAAGGCTCTGTAGTGATCAACAAAGTACTTGAAGGAAAAGACAACTACGGTTACGATGCAAAATCTGACACTTATGTTGACATGATGAAAGCCGGAATTATCGATCCTAAGAAAGTAACAAGAGTAGCTCTTGAAAACGCTGCTTCGGTTGCCGGAATGATCCTTACTACCGAGTGTTCTTTGGTTGATATCAAAGAGGACAACGCCGGAGGCGGAATGCCACAAGGAATGGGCGGCGGTATGCCAGGAATGATGTAATCTGGAACTTAGATTTTAGAAGTGAGAAGTTAGACTCACTCGACTATAGGAAAACCCGCTTCATTGCTGAAGCGGGTTTTTTATTTTCAACCTTAGGTGACATAGACTTTCAAAAATGACATTTTGAAAGCTCTTTTTTTTACTTCGGAAAGATTACTTTCTTCGGAAATAGTTTTCTTCTGAAGAAGAATAAACGACTGTTAACTCTCCTTCTTTGAGCACAAAACTTCTGAAGGTCAGGTGTCAAAAATGGCATTTTCAGAACATCTTTTTGAAGTTTCTCCTGAAATAACCTCCAATAAACACCTCCATTAATTTCTACTGAAACAAACTCTTCTGAAGAAGACTGTTTGCCTGACAATTCACATCTTTAAGACCATAATTCCTGAAAGAGAGGTGTCAAAAATGGCATTTTGGATACCTATTATTTTAAATATTTACTGAAGTTCTATCAATAGTATCTAACGCCTTCTGCGCCTGAAGCAGATGCCTTTGATTATGGTAGATAACCACTCTAAAAGTATCTCCCAAACGTAATTTTATGAGGTTTGAGATACTTATTCCAGTTTTGGTGCGGGAAAGGTTCACTTTTTTAGCCTTCTTGAGAAGCTGAAGTAATTTTTGCTGATGTTCTATGAATTTATCCATCACCTCTTTCTTGTCAAGCTGCTTCCCCAAAGGATTGGAGCTTTTAAGGGTTTTCATTTTCTTTGACCCTTCTGTCGGTAACATACTCTTTGCGAAATAGTTTCCTAAAAGTCCACTTTTAAAGAATTCGGTTGCAGGATATAGAGAAGCATCAATCTGTTTCTCGATTTCAGGAACATAATAATTTCCGTAGAAATTGAGATGTTCAATACATTCCAGGGCACTCCAGGCTCCCGCAGAAGGCCTGTGTTTAAGATCATTTTCAGAAAACTTTTGTAGCTCCAGAACCAATCTTAAATTTGCTTCTGTACGCTGCATGAGATCACTTATTAAATAGGAAGATGTTGTTTTCATTCCTTTAGAATTAAAGAACCTGATCTCACTTTTTCATATAATCAAAAGCACCTTTGCGAAGGTTGATCCCGTATTCGGTATAAGCCTTCAGGCAATCCAGGAAATTCATCCAACCTCCCGAATTCTCACCATACCATTTAATACCAAATTCATTGGCTTCCATCTTTCCTTCAGTGATCTTCACCAGGGTTTGTTTATCAGAGATTTTCTCAAGCACAATTTCTACCATAGTTTTACAACCTTCGGCTCCATCCCACTCAAAAATGACATTTTCGGGAGGCTTTACCTTGATTACCCTGACAGGAAAACTATCTGGCGCCTCGCTGAAAGTCCAGAGCACAGTCTGCCCCTCTTCCATCCTTCCGGAGGCGTGAGAAGTAAAGTAAGAAGACATTTTTTCGGGCTCCACGATCGCATCAAAAACCCAGCGTTGAGATCGGGCGATCTGAATGCTGGTCTTAATTTCGAGAGCTTCCATTTTACGTATTGCCTTCAGGCTTGGAATAATTAATGATCCAGGTTACGCCGAATTTATCTGTACACATTCCGTAGTAACTTCCCCAGAAAACATCACCGATTTGCATGGTGATTTTGCCTTCTCTACAAAGGTTTTCAAAAAGCTGATCGGCTTTTTCCCTGCTTTCGGTGTTAATGGAGAGTGATACGTTGTTGCCCACTTCTACTTCGGGGCACCAGCCATCATCACAGTCGCTGCCCATAAGCGTACATTTTTCGCCCAGGGGCAGGACGATGTGCATAATTTTATTCATTCTATCTTCGGGGATAGACAAACCTTCTTCTGAAGGGATGTCGCGAAACCTTCCTATGTAAGAGAATTCACCTCCAAACACTGATTTATAGAAGTTAAAGGCCTCTTCGCAATTACCCGGAAAAGTTAAGTAGGGGTTTAATTTTTCCATTTTAGCTGATTTACAAAACATTACGTTCTAACTAATTTACTGGAATATTTCAATTGTTATATTAAAATTTTCCAAAATTAGGAGCACCAAGAAATCATCTAAACAAAAAAAGCCACGCAGTACGCGTGGCTTCTAACTTTATGTCCATTTTTTTTTGCTATGAAACAGCTTTAAGCCTTTTAATACCCGATTTGTCGAGTTTCTCTTCGGCATATTCTTTATCAACCACCAGTTGGTTCGAATTACCTTCGGGCATTTCAAACATGGCATCGGTAAGAATGGCTTCACATAGGGAACGCAATCCACGGGCACCAAGTTTGTATTCGATGGCTTTTTCGACTACAAAATCGAGGGCCTCATCGGTAATACTAAACTCGATATCATCCATCTCAAACAGTTTTTGATACTGCTTGATAATGGCATTTTTAGGCTGCGTAAGTATCGATCTAAGGGTTTCCCGATCTAACGGATTCATGTGCGTAAGCACCGGAAGACGCCCAATGATCTCTGGGATCAAACCAAAATCTTTAAGATCTTTAGGGATAATGTACTTTAACAGGTTCTCACGCTCTATAGCCTCATCATTCTTTGATGCACTAAAACCGACTGCCTGCATGTTAAGGCGCTTGCTGATGTTCTTCTCAATACCATCAAAAGCTCCTCCTGTAACGAAGAGGATATTTTCGGTATCTACCTCGATAAACTTTTGATCGGGGTGTTTACGGCCACCTTTTGGCGGTACGTTCACTGTAGTTCCTTCCAAAAGCTTTAGCAAAGCCTGCTGCACTCCTTCTCCCGAAACATCGCGGGTAATTGAAGGGTTGTCACTTTTACGGGCAATCTTGTCTATCTCATCAATAAACACGATACCGTGCTGTGCTTTTTCAAGATTATAATCGGCTGCCTGCAGTAAACGGGTAAGGATGCTTTCTACATCTTCTCCCACGTAACCGGCCTCGGTCAATACGGTTGCATCTACAATGGCCAGCGGCACGTTAAGCATCTTGGCAATGGTCTTTGCCATAAGGGTTTTACCTGTACCGGTTTCCCCTACCATGATGATATTACTCTTCTGGATCTCGATATCGTCATTATTGGCCGGCTGCAACAACCTTTTGTAGTGGTTGTAAACGGCCACAGAAAGCACTTTTTTAGTGTGTTCCTGCCCAATTACGTATTGATCCAAAAAACCCTTTATCGCCTTGGGTTTTCTTAGTTTTAGTTCAGATGAAAGCTCACCCGAGCTGTCTTGCTTTGATTCTTCTATAACGATCCCATGGGCCTGCTCAATACACCGGTCGCAAATATGAGCGTCAAGCCCGGCGATAAGCAGGTTGGTTTCAGGTTTTTTCCTTCCGCAGAAGGAACATTCTAGTTCTTCTTTTGCCATAAATTTTTTCTTCTAACCATTAAAGGTCTTCAGTATTCTTTTATGAGATTATTTATCCCTTGTTAGAATCTCATCAATCATTCCATATTCTAAAGCCTTATCTGCTTTCATCCAGTAATCGCGATCACTATCTTCATGGATCTTCTCATAGGTTTGACCGGAATGCTTGGCAATGATATCGTAAAGCTCCTTTTTAAGGATTAAAATCTCACGTGCAGTGATCTCGATATCACTGGCCTGCCCCTGCGCTCCACCAAGAGGCTGGTGAATCATAACGCGAGAATGCGGTAAACCACTTCTTTTTCCTTTTTCACCTGCACATAAAAGCACAGCTCCCATAGAGGCCGCCATACCTGTACAAATTGTAGCTACATCGGGCTTAATGAATTGCATGGTATCATAAATTCCAAGGCCGGCATAAACACTACCTCCCGGGGAATTGATATAGATCTGAATGTCTTTTGAAGAGTCTGTACTCTCCAGGAACAGCAATTGTGCCTGAATAATATTGGCAACCTGGTCGCTAATACCTGTGCCAAGAAAAATAATACGATCCATCATTAAACGGGAGAACACATCAAAAATAGCAATGTTCATCTGTCTCTCTTCAATAATGTTTGGCGTCATACCCTGCGGGTACATACTGCTTATTATTTTATTGTAATAGTTACTGTTAATCCCGTGATGCTGGGTGGCGTATTTCTCAAATTCTTTTCCGTAATCCATTGAATTTATGTCGTTTTGTTGGGGTTAAACAAAGAGGTTAACACCTCTCTCTTAGTTGCCAAAAAAGGCGTTATACCGCACTTGGTCTAACGCCCTTAAAGATATAAGTATTAATTAAGAAAAGTTCTATTCGTAAACTTCTTTAACAAATTCTTCGTATGTCACTTCTTTCTCTTCAAGGTTCACTTTTTCCTTGTAAAGGGCAAGTAGTTTTTGGTTCATTAACTGCTCAGAAAGACGTTTTACTTCATCCTGACGGGAAAGGATTCGGGCGGCGATATCGTCAAGCTCCTTTTCTTCAGGGTTCATCTGGCCAAACTGCGCCATTTGTTCTTTGATCCTTTCTTTAGCGAAAGCTTTAAGGTCTTCAAACTTAACTTCAAGATTATTATCCTGGATCAATTTACCTTCAATCAACTGGAATCTTAATCCTTTTTCGCTTTTTTCGTACTCTTCACGAGCCTCTTCAGCTGAAAGTTCTTTTTCTCCTGCAGTCTGGATCCACTTCTGAAGAAATTCCTTCGGAAGATCAAACTGAGTGTTTTCAATCAGCATTTCAGTAACATCATTCAGCAATTGTTGATCGCCCTGCTGCTCAAATTGCTTGGCCGCATCTTCTTTGATCTTTTCTTTAAGCCCGGTTACCGAAGTTACTTCCCCTTCACCAAAGAGCTTATCAAACAACTCCTGATCTAAATCTGCAAGCTCCTGAGTGTTTACTTCCTCTACGTGGAATCCCACCTCAACATCAAGCCCATGCGCTTTGTCATGCTCAACCTCAAGGAAATCCATCAATTGATGGTCATCTTCAAAAAGGCCTTTAGTGCTCACTTTTACAGTATCACCTGCTTTTGCACCAAGGAAAGGCTCCTTATTTTTGACCTTTTCAAGCGGTAAGGTAGTTTTGTTCTCTATTCCTTCAGCCTCATTTTTAAAGGTACCGGAAAGCTGATCTCCTTCTTCGGCAGATTCTTTAGAAACAAGTTTTCCATATTGCTTCTGAAGGGTTTTTACCTGGTTGTCGATCATCTCGTCACCGGCAACAATGTTATAATGAGTAATTGGCTTCTCGTTGTCAAGGCTCACCTCAAACTGTGGAGAAAGGCCAAGTTCAAATTCGAAGGTATAGTTATCGCTATCCCAGTCGAAATTTTCCTGCTCCTTTGGAAGCGGATTTCCAAGAACATCCAGTTTTTCTTCAGTGAGATATTTGTTAAGGGCATCCTGAAGCAGCTTGTTTACCTCATCTACCAAAACTGCCTTCCCGTATTGCTTCTTCACCATTCCCATAGGCACATGTCCTTTACGGAAGCCAGGAATATTCGCATTTTTACGGTAATCTTTCAGGACTTTTTCAACTTTGCCGCTATAGTCTTCTTTGGCTATATCAACCTTGAGGACTGCATTAAGTTCGTCAATGTTCTCTCTCGTTATATTCATTATAAGCGCTTATAAAAATTGGTTTGCAAAAGTACAACTTTTTTAAGAGCAAGCAAAGTTTCAAAAAGCTGAAATTCAGAAGGCTTTATTTCCTTTCGGCAATTGAGAAAAAGATGGATTGAATTATTGACAGCAGGATACTAAACAGCACTGCAATCCAGAAACCACTCACCTGGAATCCACTCACAAAAGCATCTACTAATAGAATAATAATAGCGTTGATCACTATGAGAAAAAGACCCAGGGTGAGAATGGTCACGGGGAGCGTCAACAACACCAGGACTGGTTTTACAATAAGATTGAGTAAGGCCAATACCAGCGCAACAACTATGGCGGTAACATATCCCGTTACAGTTACTCCTGGAAGAAAATTTGCAAGAAAAACCACTACTACAGCGGTGAGGAGGATTCTTAAAAGAAAGGTCATAGTATTTGAATTTAACACTAAGATACTACTTTGAACGAAAAACGCCGGGACCAGCCCGACGTTTTAATAAATTTTAAAGAAAGTGAAATTAATTCACCTCATTACTCGGAGTTACCGTTCCGTAATTTCCAACGTTCACTGTTGGAACTTCAGAATTATAGGTTTTGTTGATCTCTTCGATAATTTTGTTAGCTACTAAAGCGTATCCGCGTGGCGTAAGGTGGATCCCATCAAGAGAAAAAGCACCACCACTACCAAAGGTTGACGTTACAGTACCTGCATCAAAAGAAATTCCGGTAGTTGCTACCTTGTTAAGTAAAGCGGCAGCATCAACATGCGCCAATCCATTAGCCTGGGCAAGATTAAGAATAGTTTCGTTGTACTTAGCTGTAGCATTTCTAATATTCTGGATTTCCTGAGTATCAAGAGCATCTTTATCATCAATACCGTTTACAGCCTCTAAAACCAACTGAGCTTGTTCTGGTGTAGGTTGACCTCCCTGCTGAAGGATACCAAGAACCTGCATTACCTGAGGACTAACTGCAGCAGAACCATATCCCTGTGTTGGAATAGCAGTACGATCTATAGTGAAAAGTAATAATTCTTCTTCGGTCATTTGTCTAAACCCAAGAGGATTAGTTTGAGTTTCGGGAACATCAATAACAAATCTATTTGGCCCCTCACTAAAAGTAAGCGCATATTGAGATGCAATTTGCGCTGCCTGCTCCTGAGGTACTTGCTGTTGCATTAGAACCTGAGTGAAAATTCCGGCCACCGCCTTGAAAAATCCGGTTAGATTAGCAGCTTGTTCAGCACTAAGCACTAAAGCATTATTAGGAATAGTAGTGAAAAACGGAACATCGGTTACATCGGGAATATTGATTAAAACCCCTTCTTCTGCTCCAGATTGAACTAAACCGCTTACAAGTTGCGTATATACCCCGGTGAACATCGCCGGGTCTGTGATACTCGCTTCATTTAACCCACCTGTGGTTGCGTATCCCAAAACATCATTGTTCCCAATCCATAAGCTGAAGAAACTAGGCTGTTGAGCCACAGCATCTTCAAGAACAGAAGCTTCAGGAGAAGAAGCAAAACGCACAAAGTATGGATTTGCAGTTGCAGGATCGGCCATTAGCCCTTCAGGATTTCCATAACCAGGTGCCAGTAAATGGTAACTTCTGGCTCCGGGAACTCCCATATTATTAAAAGGCCCTGTTAACTTGTTTAAAACATTTGTTGTTGGAGCCATTCCGGTATAAACTTTAGGTGTTTGTACAGGCTCCCCATTTTCATTAAAAAGAGTCTCAAGCACAAGCCTGTTACTGGTAATTTGCTGGTCTCCTGCCAGTAAACCACCTGCATTATCGGCCATGTAAGGAATTCTGAATTCCTGGGTTTCCTGCACCTTTGCGAACTGCTGTGCCAGGATGTTTGGATAAGAATTTTCCTGTCCGGTGATATAGAGTGCGTTATCTGCATATCCGGCAGTAAGGGAATTTCCTAAAGCCACGTAGTTGGAGAAATCGGCTTCTCCATTACTGTACGCATCCTGCTCGTCTACGGGATTGTCAAATTCAGGTTCACATGCAACCATTCCCAGTGCCAGGATTCCGATGTATTTTATATAATTTCTCATATTCAGTTTCTTTTTTACAATTTATAGGTTACACCAATACCTGGAATAAAAGCCACAGATTTATATGTGCCTCCAAAAGGTACTGTTTGGTTGTTTTCATCAACATAATAATCATACGAAGCATCAACCTCATCAAATCTCACATAGGCGAAAGAAGCATCTATAGCCAGTCTTGAAGTAACATCAAGTGAAAGACCTGCTGTGAAACCCATGGAATCATTACGCGGAGTTTCGGGAGCAAAATAACCTTCCTGCACGGGAGATTCATCAAGGTAGTAACCTGCACGCAGGGTCAACTTATCTGTCGCTTCATATTGAGCACCAAACCTCCATGTGTTGGCATCTTCATAATTACGGGCGTTTTCAGAAACCACACCATTTGCAAATTCGATATCCAGAGCTTCATAAACACCCCAGAAAGTCCTGTTATAATCGAAAGCAAGCAACCATTTCTCGTTCAGTTGATAAGACAATCCCACTGTAAGCTCTGCTGGCAATGGCAATTGTGCATCAAAAGTAGTATCGCTGAAAGGTGCTAAAGGCGTATTGGGAATATTTTCAAAATCGGCATCCCCATCTTCAGCATTCATGATGATCTCTGAACGGTAGTTGATTCCTATTCTGAAGTCTTCGGTAGCTGTAAAAAGCGCTCCTGCAGACCATCCCCATTCGTTAACTCCCGAAGCATCAACAGTAACGTTTGCCCTGTTACCATCAATATCGGTAAGAGTTCTACTAAGATTTCGGTTAAAGTTTACTGAACCGGTAACAAAAATTGGACCTCCCCCAACGCTTAAGAAATCAGCAACTTTATAAGAAATAAGCGGCTGGATGTAAATTGCCTGCAGCTCAATATCGTTTACAAGGTGAGAGCCTGCCCAATCTTCTTCCCATTTCACGGTACTTCCATAAGGAGTATAGATACTTAGGCCTACCGCGAGGTTTTCATTCAGTTTATAAGAAGCATTGAAGTAAAACGGTGTTCCGGCAGGGTTATCTGTACGGGCACTCTCTCCCCATTCTTCGTTTTGCCATGCAACTTCAGAAAAAACCGCACTTACCCCTGCAGAAACAGTTAGTCGGTTTTCAAGATAAACCAGTCCCGCAGGATTAAAAAATCCCAACTCGGCACTGTTAACAACGGCAACTCCCGTGTGTCCCATGGCCAGCGCTCGCTGCCCCTGCACCCCAACACGGTAACCTCCGGCATAAGTTATAGCACCTGCAAGCGCAAATACCATTGACAATAATACTTTTCTCATAATAATGTGTGTAGATTAATAAAGGATCAATGCTCAAAAATAGCATAAATTGCATATAAGGCAAGAAAAACCTCAATTTATTACGCGTGCATAATAAATTACCTGCTATTTTGAGAGAAATTTCATGACCTGCTCATAAAATTCTTTCTTATTCTCAGCGTGCACCCAGTGGCCTGCGCGAGAAATTACCGAGAGCGCAGCATTGGGAAAATGCTTTTTTATGAGCCTCTCGTCTTCTGAAGTTATATAATTTGATCTCTCCCCTTTAATAAACAAGGTGGGTTTTGTAAAAGTATAATCGTTGGGCAGGCTTTGCCCCAGTTCTTCGATCTCTTTTGTAAGAACTTCCAGATTAAGCCTTAAGCCAAGTCTTTCTTTTTGCTTCCAGTAAAGGTTTTTAAGCAAAAACATTCTTACGGCTTTTTCGGAAACGTGTTTGGCAAGTACCTCATCTGCATCTCCCCTGGAGTTGAGTGTGGCATCGTCTACAGCTTTTAATCCCTCCAGGATCTGCTGATGGTGAGGAGCATAATATTTTGGAGCTATATCTACCACTATCAGTTTACCAATGAGGTGCGGAAAAAGCGCCGCAGCAGTCATGGCCGATTTCCCCCCCATAGAATGTCCTATTAAAATGACATTTTTGAGGCTGTAGTTCTCAATGTATTCTTTGACATCTTTAGCCAATTCGGTATAATTAAAAACCTCACTGTGTGGGCTACGACCGTGGTTTCTTTGATCAATAAGATGAACCTGGAAACCTGCCTCCGAAAATTCATTCCCAAGGGTCTTCCAGTTATCGCTCATGCCCAAAAATCCGTGAAGGATTAATATGGGCTGCCCCTCTCCCAGAATTGTAGAATGTAGTTTCATTAGCTTCTTAACAAACTTAAATATTGATTAATAACATACTCCATTCCCTGGTACAGAGACTCGGCTATTAAAGCGTGGCCTATAGACACCTCCAGCAGCCCCGGAACATTCTTCTGAAAATATTCAATATTACTCAGAGAAAGATCATGCCCTGCATTTATTCCCAGGCCGAGATCTATGGCAGTTTCGGCACACAATCTATAGGGCTTCACCCCGTCTTTATTGCCTTTGGCGAACTGCCGTGCATATTCTTCAGTGTAAAGTTCAATGCGATCGGTTCCGGTTTCTACAGCACCTTTCACCATCTCTGGGTCGGGGTCTACAAAAATGGACGTGCGAATGCCTTTACTTTTAAATTCTGAAATGATCTCCTTTAAATAATCACGATGTTTTATCGTATCCCAACCTGCATTTGAAGTTATGGCTTCTTCGGCATCGGGAACAAGTGTAACCTGCTCGGGCTTCACTTTTAGCACAAGATCCATAAACTTCTGAACGGGATTTCCTTCAATATTAAATTCCGTAGAAACCACCGGCTTAAGATCAAACACGTCCTGGTATCTTATATGGCGCTCATCGGGCCGTGGATGTACGGTGATTCCCTGCCCTCCAAACCGCTGGACATCTTTTGCCACCTGCACAAGGTTAGGAACATCTCCTCCCCGACTGTTTCGAAGAGTTGCAATCTTATTTATATTAACGCTTAATTTTGTCATTTTTGGCACCTGTTTTCAACAAAAATACAAAGTTGAATAAGCAAAGAAATACTTTATTTTGATTAATTTGCAGAAAAAGCCCCGGGTAATGAACATTCAGCCATATATTCTTAATGAAATTAAAATTCCGCAGTTTCACACCCCAATATCTGAGGTGCTGAAAATTTTTGATGTATCCTCCTACTCTCATTTACCCGTATTGCAGGGAGATATCTATATGGGCAGCATTCCCGTAGCCGACGCCAGGATCTTTGAACCACACCAACCAGTCGAAGATTTTCAATATGCCCTGGAAGGATTTTTTGTTAGAGATACAGACAACTGGATAGATGTGTTGCACAATTTTTCAAAAAATGACGCCAACTTAATGCCTGTTTTAAATGAAAACAACCAGTTTTTGGGATATCTCGAACTTCAGGACGTCATGAATTTATTCACAGAATCTCCTTTTCTGAACAATCCCGGTAGCATTATAGTGGTTGAAAAAGGTATTAAAGACTATTCTTTCAGTGAAATATGTCAAATTGTAGAATCAAATGGCACCCATGTTTTAGGAGCATTTGTATCGGGTACAGAAAATGACCGCACTCAAATTACACTTAAAACCGGAAGCATCCCTTTAAATGCCATTTTTCAAACCTTTAGAAGATATGGCTATGAGGTAATTTCTCAACACCCCGAAGATTCTTTTTCTTCAAACCTGCAGGATCGTTCGCGTTATCTGGATAAATATCTAAATATCTAGAGATGAAGGCTGCAATATATGGACAATTCTATCACGATAATTCAGGCATTTACATTGAAGAACTTCTCAATGTACTTGATTCTGAAAATATTGAAGTTGCAATAGAAGAAAACTTCCTGAGGCTTATTGATGAAAACAATGAGATAAAGAAGAATTTTCAGCATTTTAAAACCTTTAAAGCGCTGGACAATTCGTACGATATTTTTATAAGTGTGGGCGGTGACGGCACGATACTTCAATCTATCAATTTTGTACGGGATCTTGATATTCCCATTATGGGCATCAACACCGGAAGGCTTGGATTTTTGGCTACTGTTCACAAAGAAGAAATTCGTACAACCATCTCAAGACTAATTAAAGAGGAATATAAAATTTCGCAACGCTCCCTGCTGTGTATCATCACCGATCCTGAAGTAGAAGAACTGCGTGGTAATAATTTTGCGCTCAACGAAATAGCCGTTAGCCGGAAGAATAGTACCTCTATGATCACGATAGATACCTGGCTCGACGATGAACCCCTTACTGCTTACTGGGCTGACGGATTGATAGTTTCTACGCCCACCGGCTCTACCGGCTATTCCCTGAGTTGTGGCGGCCCGGTGATTACCCCAGCCACAAAAGCACTGGTTATTACCCCTATTGCCCCACATAACCTCAATGCCCGCCCGCTTGTGATTAAAGACAATACCAGAATAACCCTGAGAGTTTCGGGACGGGCCGATGATTACCTTGTCTCTATGGATTCAAGGTTAGCTACTTTAAAAAACAACACTACAGTCACCATAAAAAAAGCGCCTTTTAAGACCAAGATAGTCGAATTTACCAGTGACACCTTCTTAAAAACCCTTCGGAAAAAACTACTTTGGGGAGAAGATAAGCGCAATTAAAAACAATAAAACCTACTTTAAACTGTTATTGCTAAGGCACAAACCCATACCTGTTATTTGTGGGGCAAACATTATTGTTATATTTGCAGACTTTTGAAGACCTATGAGGTATCTTATTGTTATGGTTTTGATTGGGCTTTTCGGCATCCAAACATATTCCCAAAATTTTGAAGTGGGCCCTTTTATAGGAGGCGCAAATTATATTGGGGACGTGGGTAACACTACCTACATCAATCCTAACGCCCCCGTATTTGGAGGGCTTGTTAAATGGAACCGCAGCGACCGCCATGCATTCAGGTTTTCTTTACTTTATGCCCAGCTCGAAGCCGATGACGCCCTGTCTAATGAAGGTCGCCGGAATGACAGGGGCTATTCTTTTTCCAACAATATTGCCGAAGCCTCTTTGGGAATTGAATTTACTTTCTGGAATTGGGACCTGCATTCTAATACATACCAATCAACTCCTTATCTTTACACCGGCATTAGTTACTATTTTGCCAAACATTACATGCTAAAGAACAGGGCATATACCAACCCGGCAGCAAATGAGCTGCAGGAAGCAGGAAATAACTGGGAGTTCTCCCTGCCTATTGTGATGGGGTATAAACAAACGCTTACCAATTTTCTTTCTGCCGGAATAGAAATAGGCGCCCGCTACACATTCACCGATAACCTGGACGGCAGCCAACCATCTGAAGTAGAAAGCGATTATCGGCTGTACGATTTTGGAAACCGAAATACCACCGACTGGTATGTGTTTACGGGCATCTACTTCACGTTTAATTTCGGAAGAGGGTCGGGTTGCTTCAACAAATATTAATATGAACTTTAAAGAAAATATTGATCCTTCAAAATTACCCCAACACATTGCCATTATTATGGATGGCAACGGCAGGTGGGCAAAAAAGCAGGGGTTAATGCGTGTTAAGGGTCATGAAAAAGGTACCAAGGCCGTTAGGGAAGTAGTGGAAGGTTGTGCCGAAATTGGTATAAAAAACCTCACCCTGTATGCTTTTTCTACTGAAAACTGGAACAGGCCAAAAATTGAAGTAGATACACTTATGAAGCTGTTGGTCTCCTCTCTTAAGAAAGAGATCAAGACACTTCAGGACAATGACATCTCCCTCAACGCCATAGGCTGCCTTGACAATTTACCCACAAAAGCCCACAGAGAGCTACAGGAGGTCATTGAAAAAACATCTGGCAACAAGAAAATGATCCTCACCCTGGCCCTTAGTTATGGTTCCCGGGAAGAGCTTACCTCTATGGTAAAAGAAATTTCCGAAAAAGTATCTGCAGGCGAGATTTTCTCTAAAGATATTGATGAATCGGTTATAAATAAGCATCTTTACACCCGCAACCTTCCAGATGTTGATCTGGTAATAAGGACAAGCGGAGAACAACGCATAAGCAATTTCCTTTTGTGGCAAATCGCTTATGCCGAATTATATTTTTCAGAAATACTTTGGCCAGATTACAGGAGAGATGACCTGTATGAAGCCATTTATAATTATCAAAATAGAGAACGAAGATTTGGAAAAACAAGTGAGCAACTTAGTTAGTGCCTTAAAAACAAAATCTACATTAGCACTTTTGGCCCTTGGCCTCTTATTTAATTTTACTTCAGCAGCACAGGATCTGCCACTTGCAAACGGCCAGGAGTACACAATAGGTGAGATAGAGGTTACAGGGAATGTATCCTTTAACGAACAGACCATTATTGCATATACCGGACTCAAAAAAGGTGAAAAGATATTTATTCCCGGAGACCGTATTAGTAAAGTCCTTAAAAAATTATGGGATGTTGGATCCTTCAGCGATGTTAATATCTATGTAACCAATATAGACGGTAACGTTGCCGATCTTGAACTTGAAATCCAGGAAGTACCTGCACTTGCCAATGTGAGAATTCAGGGCATCAAGAAAAAGAAACAGGAAGAGTTCATCAAAGAGAACAAGCTGAATGTTGGCACAAAGGTTACAGAAAACCTGTTGACTACCACCAAAAACTATATTCAGAATACTTTTAAAGAGGAAGGTTTCCTCAATACAAAAGTAGTGATGAACACCGTTCCCGTAGAAGACACTCTTAACCGCAATACTGTAAACCTGGTGGTTAATGTTGACAAGGGAGAAAGAGTAAAAATTGAAGGCATAGAAATTTCCGGAAATGAAGCTTTTTCTGATGCCCGCCTTAAACGTGCTATGAAGAAAACGAAGGAGCAAAAATTCCTTAGGTTCTGGAAACGCTCAAAATTTATTCCGGAGGAGTATGAAGCCGACAAGCAGAAAATATTGAGCATCTATAAAGAAAGAGGTTACCGAGATGCGCGAATCGTTTCTGATAGTTTAGTTCATGTAGATGAGAACGACGTGGCACTAAACATTAACCTTGAAGAAGGAAACCGTTACTATTTTGGTGATATCGAATTTGTTGGAAATTCAGTTTACAGTGATCAGGAACTGCGAAGAAGGCTTGGAATAAGCAAGGGAGATGTATACAACGGTGTTCTTCTTGAAAAGCAGATTGCCGACAACACAAAACCTGACGCAAACGACCTTACCAACCTGTATCAAAATAACGGGTACCTGTTCTCGAATATTAACCCGGTAGAAGTTAGAGTTTACAACGACACTATAGATTTTGAGATAAGAATAAGAGAAGGTAAAGTCGCCTACTTTGATGAAATTACCGTAATTGGAAATGATAAGACAAAAGATCACGTAATCTATAGAGAGATGCGAACCAAACCCGGCCACAAGTACAGCAAAGAAGCTGTTGTAAGAACGGTGCGGGAACTTGGACAGCTAGGATTCTTTGATGCTGAAAATCTTACCCCCGATTTTAAAGAGGTAGACCAGAACAGCGGAACTGTAGACCTTGAGTATTCTGTTGTGGAAGCAGGAGCCAGCCAGATAGAACTACAGGGAGGATATGGTGGCGGAGGCTTCGTAGGAACCCTTGGGCTTTCTTTCAACAACTTTTCCCTAAGCGGACTTTTTGATAAAGATGCCTACAAACCATTACCTATGGGAGATGGACAAACACTTTCTCTACGTGCACAGGCCAGTACATATTATCAAACCTACAGCCTTTCTTTCTCTGAACCATGGTGGGGCGGAAAGAAACCTGTAAGGCTTTCTACTTCCCTGCAGCACACTGAACAGTATTTCTACGACTACAGAAACCGTGAAGCCGATAAAGACAGAAAGTTCTCTATTTCAGGGATCACTTTAGGTCTTGCAAGAAGGCTAACTGTACCCGATGACTTTTTTGTACTTTCTACTGCAGTTGCTTTTCAACACTACAACCTGAGCAACTACAACACAGGGCTCTTTACTTTTGGAGATGGTTATTCCAATAACTTCTCCCTCACCCTTGGCCTTACAAGAGACAACACCTTCAGCAACCCTATTTTCCCTATGGGAGGCTCAAAATTTGAAATTATAGCCAAGCTTACTCCTCCTTATTCTTTGTTTAACGACATTGATTATGCAAATCTTGGAGATCAAAAAGAATATCAGCTTCAAAATGAAAACGGAGTCCTTATAAACAGGCAGGGAAGACCATTAAGAGACGGAGAAGATCCTGTACCAGATCAGGGAAAAATAGACCAGGAGAAATATAAATGGTTAGAATTTTACAAAATCAAATTCAACGGTACATGGTATACCAACATCTATGAAAAATTAGTTTTAAGAACCCACGCAGAATACGGTTTCCTTGGAGCTTACAACAATGACCGTGGTATTCCACCTTTTGAAAGGTTCTACCTTGGTGGAGATGGAATGGGCACCTATAGTATGGATGGCCGTGAAGCCATTGCACTTAGAGGATATCCTAACCAGTCTCTCATCCCGGTTGACCGCGGCGTAATGAGTAGCGCTACAGATAATGACGGGGCAACTATTTACAACAAATATTCCCTGGAATTAAGATACCCAATCACATTAAAACCAACAGCCTCCATTTATGGGCTTACCTTCCTGGAAGCCGGAGCATCTTTTGATGATTTCAAAGATTACAACCCTTTCCAGATCAATCGTTCTGCAGGTGCAGGGATCAGGATATTCATGCCGGCCTTCGGATTGTTAGGAATAGATTTTGGATATGGTTTTGACCCACTTCCGGGAGAGACCCAGGCTAACGGTTGGGAGACCCACTTTATAATTGGACAGCAGTTTTAATTTGGCACGGTATTTTCTATATACCCCTTGATTATGAAAAAATCCATTCTTATAACACTAACTTTTTTACTCGTTTCGGGTTTTGTTGTGCAGGCACAGCAAACAGTGAGAATTGGTTATGTAGATATGGAATACATCCTTCAAAACGTTCCCGAATACCAGGAAGCCTCTGCCCAACTTGAAAAGAAAGTACAGCAGTGGAAGACGGAGATCGAGACCGAGTTGCAAAGGGTTGACAAGATGAAACAGGATCTCGCTAATGAAAGGCCACTTTTGACCAATGAATTGATCAAAGACCGTGAAGACGAGATAAAGTTTGAAGAGAAAAAAATTCTGGATTATCAACAAAAGAGATTTGGCCCTAATGGAGATTTTATTACTCAAAAACTCCAACTGGTAAAGCCGGTACAGGACCAGGTTTTTGTAGCAGTACAGGAAATTGCCAAGAACCGTAATTATGATCTTATCTTTGATAAATCGGCAGATGTAGTTACTCTTTTTGCTGCAGATCGGCTTGATGTGAGTGACCAGGTACTAAGAAGTATTACCAGGGCCTCTAACAGGAAAGAGCTGGAAACGCGACAGGAGAAAAGAGAACTGATAAGAGAGGAGGCAAAGACTGTTGAAGAAGACGCAGTGCTTTCAGAAAGAGAGCAATTGCAACAGGAGAGAAAGCAGGAAAGAGAAGCCCTTCTTGAAAAGAGACGACAAGAAAGAGATTCTATTCGCAATGCAAAAAAGGAAGAAGCCGAAAGACGCAGAGAGGCCATTCTCAAAGAACGTCAAAGGAAGAAAGATTCTGTAGCAAAGGCGAGAGAAGAAATCAGGAACAACTAGTAAGCCAATAATAGTACAACAAATAATAGTACAACAAATAATTCAACAATTAAATAATCAATTTTAAACATGAAACAATTCAAGACCCTTCTAATAGCTGTAGCTTTAATCTTTGGAGCAACTTCTTTTGCAAACGCACAATCAAAAGTGGCGCACATCGCTTCACAAGAATTGATTGAACAGATGCCAGGATATAAAGCTGCAATGAACCAATTGGAAAAACTTCAGAAAACTTACGATACTCAAATTAAAGAGATGGTTACTGAAGCCCAAGGCACAATGAAAAGATATGAATCTGAAGCTCAAACAAAGACAGATGAAGAAAACCAAAAAAGAGCTTTAGAACTTCAACAAACACAAAGATCTATTGGTGAGTACCGTCAAACTGCTGAGCAGGATCTTCGTCAAAAAGAAGTAGAGCTTCTTAAGCCTGTATTTGAAAAAGCACGTACTACAATTCAAAAAGTAGCCCGCGCAAAAGGATATGACTATGTACTAGACTCTACTACCGGAACAGGACTTCTTATGGCCGATGGTTATGATCTAATGCCTGATGTTAAGAAAGAACTTGGAATTTAATTTCCGCTAAAATATTTTGTAAAAACTGCGCATCATTGATGCGCAGTTTTTATTTTTACAGGAATGAGCAAAGACAAACCTATAGGTATATTTGATTCGGGTGTGGGTGGCACCTCCATCTGGAAAGAAATCCATCACCTGCTCCCCCTGGAACATACCATTTATTTAGCCGACAGTTTTAACGCTCCTTACGGAGAAAAATCTCCTGAAGAAATTGTAAGGCTAAGCATTAAGAATACCGAAAAGCTGCTCGAAATGGGGGCGAAAATAATTGTAGTGGCCTGTAACACGGCTACCACGAATGCCATCACTCATTTAAGGACCTCATATAGCATTCCGTTCATTGGGATTGAACCCGCAATAAAGCCAGCTGCCTTGCAAACCCGCGCCAAGTGCATTGGTATCCTCGCTACAAAAGGGACCCTCTCCAGCAATCTTTTTGCCAAGGCATCAGACCTTTATTCAAAAGATAACAAGATCGTTGAAGTAGTGGGAAAAGGCCTGGTAGAAAAAATAGAACAGGGACAAAAAGATGCCCGTGTGGTTCATGATATGCTTACAGAGCTCCTCGAACCCATGATACAAGCCGGCATAGATTATTTGGTGTTGGGCTGTAGCCATTACCCTTATTTAATACCCACCCTAAAAAAAATACTCCCTCCACACGTGCAGATCATAGACTCGGGGATGGCCGTTGCCAAACAAACCCGCGTTGTACTTCAAAGTCTTGACTTGCTGACTAGTGAACAACAGCAAATCCCAGAATTTTTCACCAATGGAGACCCAGAAATTCTTGCTGACATTATTCCCGCGCCTTTAAACTCTTTCAAAGTCAACTACCTTGATTTTTAAAAGCACATTGAATCGTTCTAAATAAGCGATGTAAAACGGGCAGAAAATTGTAATTTTGCAAAAATTTCGACATGAAAAACATCACCATAGATATTCAGCCTACCACCAGGCCAACAATCGTCAAGTTTGAGGCAAATGTATTTTTGACCAAACATGAGAGCTTTGAATTCAATAATATTGAAGAGGCCGCGCGTTCTCCTCTAGCCCAGCAGCTATTCCATCTTCCTTTCGTAAAAAAGGTATACATAGCTCAAAATTTTGTGGCTGTAGAAAAATACAACATTGTGCACTGGAAAGACGTGCAGCAGGAAATCGCGGAACAAATTGAGACCTACCTCAACAATGGCGGAACTGCAGTAACCCCTCCACAAGAGGAAATCAAAAAAGTACCTGTCACTATATACGCCGAAAGTACGCCTAACCCTACGGTTATGAAGTTTGTTTCAAATAAGAAACTGGTGCTTCAGAGTGTGGAGTTCAAAAACATAGACGAGGCCAAAAATGCTCCTTTAGCAAAGGCTTTATTCCACTTTCCTTTCGTTAAAGAAGTTTTTATTGATGAGAACTACCTCTCCATCATGAAATATGATATTGCTGAATGGGAAGAGATCACACAGGAACTCAGGGAATACATGAGAGAGTACCTGGAACAGGGAAAAGAAGTATTGATTGAGGACAGCGAGCAACCTTCTGCAGTTAAATCTGAAGGAAAAGCACCGATAAGAAAGGTTGAACTCGATGATACTTCAAAAGAAATTGTTGCCATTCTGGATGAGTACATCAAGCCGGCGGTAGCCAGTGACGGTGGCAATATTCTATTTGATAGTTACGACGAACAGCAGAAACTTGTAAAAGTGATCCTGCAGGGAGCCTGTAGCGGTTGCCCCTCTTCTACAATGACTCTTAAGAACGGAATTGAGACAATGCTCAAAGACATGCTGCAAGGCAGAGTAGATCGTGTGGAAGCCATTAATGGATAATTAGAAAATTAGTAAGCACAACTTCCTGCATTATATAAACAGGACTAAAGGACACTCAAAAATGGTGTTTTTTAGTCCTGTTCTTTTTGTGGAAAACCGGTGGAGAACATGGTCGCTTCCACAGCAATATTAAATTCGCGGTAAAGCTCCAGCAAGTTCATTGTTGAAGTAATGAGGTCTCGTGTTTCAAGCAATAACCCGAAGTAAAGTTCAGAATTTCTCGGACTGCTTTCGGTAGTCCTGATTCTTTTAATCTGTTTCTCGATAAGCTCTCCAACATCGTTTAGCAAAACCTGTTTACCAGCCAAAACTACATCAATGCGCGCAAAATCACGATGTGCAAAAATGTCTTCAATCTCGTCAAATAAAGCCTGCATCTTATCGTCTACCCTTTTGAGATCCCGAATTTGATTGAACTTGAGATTCTTGTGGTTGTTATTCACATGGTTGTAACTGTTCCTGGTGATGTAGCCGATAGACTGCACGATATCCTGAAGATAATCGAGAATAAGGATATAAAAGCGGTTTGAATCAAGGGAAGTTTCCTCAATACTTTTGATGAAATAAAAAACATTCCGTTTGAGTTCGTCAATTTCAGATTCCAGTTTTTTAATAGACTTTTTATTCTTTTTAAGCTTGCTCTTATCGTAGTAACCAAGGTTCTTGACCGTCTTTGAGAACATTTGATTTACACCACACACAATACTGGAAATGTTTTTAGAGCTCTCTACTACGATATCATTAATGGTGCTGATATCATTTCTTCTGAAAGGCTTTTTTCGCTTTTTCTCCTTCTCCTTTCGGGCGTGAAGCACAAAGCTGCGGGCAATACTGAAAATGGCCAGAATAATAAGAATGGTAATGGCTATAATCCCTCCGAAGTAAATAATAGCGGCAAAGATAGCGGCAGCCGAGAAAGCTACAAGTGCGGTTACAAACCAGCCACCAACAACATTTACTACTCCGGCTACACGATATACAGCACTTTCCCTATCCCAGGCCCGGTCGGCCAGAGAAGTCCCCATAGCTACCATGAAGGTCACATAGGTAGTGGAAAGTGGCAGTTTAAGGCTCGTTCCTATGGAGATCAAAATACTGGCCACCACAAGATTTACCGAAGCACGTACCAGGTCGAATGCCGGTGTTTCTTCAGAATCACGTGTAAAGGCGCCGGGTTTCTGAAATTTTTCATCAATTTTTTTACTTACTACTTTTGGGGTAATAGCACCAATCGCATTGCCGAGAAAGACTGAATACCGAACAATTCCGCGGGAAAGAAAATTAGGATCAAATCTTTCGGTTACTTCGCCCTGTCGGGAGAGGTTAACTCCTGTTTCAACAACATTACGGGCTTTGCGGGAAAACCATAGAGTAATTACCATCACACCTCCTGCCCCGAGCAACAGAAAAGCAGGGGTTGAGACCTCCCCCTGTAAATCACTCATTAAAAACTGAGACGGCAAAGTACCTGAGGCAGCATACGCTGCCTGCCACAATTCAAAAGACTGCCAGGCTGCAATGGGTACCCCAATAAAATTCACCAGATCATTCCCGGCAAAAGCCAGGGCAAGAGAAAAGGTTCCAATAAGGATGATAAACTTTAAAATATGAGTTTTGAACAAACTCATTAAAAGCTGTGATATCAAAGTGAAGATCACCAGCCCTGCTCCCAGAATAACCAGCGTATTATTATCAAGATAGTTCAAAAAATCCTGTGAAATAAAGGTAACAGATTTTAAACCCTTCAGTAAAATGAAGTAGAGGATTGCAGTAAGTGATACCCCTCCAAAAATGGCACCTGCGTACTTAATTTTCTTTTCGAATTGAAAGGAAAAAATTAGGCGCGAAAAATATTGTACTATAGCCCCTATGAGAAAGGCTATGACCACTGCCATAAGGATGCCCATAATAATCTCGGTTGCTTTGGATGTATTTATGTAGCTAAAAATCTCCCCGTAATTTCCGGAACCATTGTAGATCTTGATCACTGCCACACTTACGGCGGCACCTAAAAGTTCGAACACTATAGATACCGTTGTGGAGGTAGGTAACCCAAGGGAATTAAAGAAATCGAGCAGCAGCACATCGGTGATCATTACCGCCATAAAAATGATCATGATCTCTTCGAAATAGAACTGCCCGGGCATGAAGATACCCTTACGCGCTACTTCCATTATCCCGCTTGAAAAAATAGCCCCCACTCCTACACCAACACTTGCTACGATAAGAATGGTTTTCATGGGGAAAGCCCGTGACCCAATAGCCGAACTTAAGAAGTTAATTGCATCGTTACTCACTCCAACAACCAGATCGGTCACTGCAAGGGCAAACAAGGCGACCAGCATTACGATATAAATATCTTCCATTCTAAGAAAAGCAGGTTTAGCTACTGCAAAATAAGGATAATTTAAATAAAGGCCTTACTCGCTTTAGCTTAATACCAAACGCTGCAAGGTTTAACAATTCCTTACTAAAAGCCCCCTAAAGTTTTTGTATATTAATAATCAACAGTTTAAATAAAATATTAACCAATAAAAAAAAGAATTATGGCGGTGATGAAAGTAATTGAGATTATGGCAAACTCTGAAAAGAGTTGGGAAGAAGCTGTAAAAAACGCAGTTAAAACTGCATCAAAATCTGTAAAGAATATAAAATCTGTTTACGTAAAAGAACAAAACGCCAATGTTAAAGGTGATAGTATTACAGACTACCGGGTGATCGTTAAGATCACTTTTGAAGTAGAGGCCTAAGAAAGGGCTGGTTTAATTAGTTAACTGAAGCTGTCTTAAAAGCTAAAATTGTCATTCTGAAGTTATTTCAGAATCTTATACCTCTGATTATTTTCAGAAGTCATAGAACCTAAATCAATAGGTAGACAAAAAAGGCTTTTAAGGCAGCTTCTTTGTTTAAGATGACCTGAAGCGATTTTCTTTACAGTATTTTAACATTCTCTAAACGCATTAAAAAAGCTGATTCTTTCACCTTTGCAGCAAACAGTTTTTAAATGGAAGAAATTACCAATCTCAAGAGCATATCTAAAGAATACCTGGAAAATTTCATAGCTTTTTTACCCGATCTACTCGGTGCCTTACTCTGGCTCGTTATTGGGTGGTGGCTTATAAAAATAGTTATAGGCTATCTTAAAAGATTTTTTCAAAAAAGCAATCACGATCCTGCACTTGTAAAATTCCTGCTTAACCTTGCCAACGGCATACTGCTGGTACTTCTCATTATAAGTGTGGTAGGTATGCTGGGCATAGAAACCACCTCATTTATTGCCATTTTAGGAGCCGCAGGTTTGGCCATAGGTCTTGCACTGCAGGGATCACTTTCAAATTTCGCAGGCGGAGTTCTGATACTGTTGTTAAAGCCCTTCAGGTTGGGAGACTGGATTGAAGTCAACGGCATTTCGGGAAGTGTAAAAGATATTTCCATGTTCTACACAAAGCTTAACACCTTTGGCAATCAACTGGCTATTATTCCGAATGGGGAACTTTCTAATGAAAATATTATTAATTATTCGGCCGAAGATAAAAGAAGGGACGCTATTACTATAGGCATCTCCTACGACAGCAACATAAAACTGGCAAAAGATGTTCTCATGGACTTACTTAAAGAACAGGAAGACATTCTTGAAGATCCTGCCCCGGCAGTAGTAGTGACCGAGCTTGCCGACAGTGCTGTAAATCTTTCGGTGAGATTCTGGGCCAAAAATGACGTTTTTTGGGACCGTCACTGGTATACAATTGAAGAGGCAAAAACACGACTTGAAGCGGCGGGAATCTCCATACCATTCCCACAGCGCGATGTGCATTTTTTCAACCACAGTAAAGAAGAAAAGAGTAGTTTGTAGTCGAGGCTTATGTCCCGGAAGTTTTTGGTTTGTAGTTTAAAATATTTTTTCTACAAACTAAAAACGTTAAACAAGGAACCTATCCAGCCATAAAGTCTTTGAGATAGTACGGCTCAAAGTAAGCTACATCTTCAAACTTTTGTTTCTGAAATTTTTCTGAAGCCAGTGAAACCATCTGTGAAGCTGATGGTAACTTCCCTTCGATAAAAGTGGCATTGGGATGTTCACAAATCTTGCTGAATTTTTCCACTCCACTTCCTATAAAAGTCACAGCAGCATTCTCCAGGTACTTCGAAAAAGAATCAGGAGCAAGTATTTGGGCACGAGTGTCAAAAACTTTTCGGTAATCAGCGGTAAATCCGGCGGTATAGACTTCCATTCTTCGGGCGTCTAAAAGGGGAATAATGAAGCCGTCTTTTTCCTGTTTCACCTGCAAAGCCAGAGACCTGAGTGTAGGAATAGAAATCAACGGCAGCTCCAGGGCAAAGCAGAGCCCTTTAGCGGCCGAAACTCCAATTCTAAGGCCCGTATAGGAACCCGGACCTTTACTTACGGCAATGGCATCCAGATCGCGCGCTTCTACCTCATTTTCCCGAAGGATCTCTTCGATAAAAAGGTGTAACCTTTCGGCGTGCGAATAATTATTGCTGTAGTCTTCTTTCAAAGCCAGCAATTTCCCTTTATTTTCCAGCGCTACCGAACAATTTGTGGTAGCTGTTTCAATACATAGAATCACGGCCGAAAGGTAAGAAATTATTCTTTTTCTCCCTTCACTTCTACCTTATCTCCAGGTTTAAGAATTTTGGTCACGGTGTTATAAGGTCCTGTAATAACCATTTCCCCGGTTTCAAGACCTTCTTTGATCTCGATCCTGGAATCATCCTGTATCCCTGTTTCTACAACACGCACCTTTGCCTCATCACCTTCTTTAACATACACTGTTTCAAAAAGCTCTTCTAAAGCCTTTTCTTCACTGTTGTTGCGGCTGCCTGCACTGGTATCGGCTTTTACAACTACTGCACTTATTGGCACTGCAATAACATCATCACGTCTATTGGTTATAATATCTACCGTGGCGGTCATTCCGGGTCTAAAAGGGGAGAAATTCCCGGGTTTTCCTTCAAGCAGGTGGTCATAGGATTCTTTTACAATCCGCACCTTTACCTTAAAGTTCGTTACCTGGTCGGCAGTTGCTGTAGCATTGGCCGAATTTGAAATTTCAGTCACCACGCCTTTAAATTCCTGTTTGAGATATGCATCTACCTCAACTATAGTAGAGTCACCAATAGAGACTTTTACAATGTCGTTCTCATTCACATCTACTTCCACTTCCATGTCGCTAAGATCGGCCACTCTCAATATTTCGGTCCCAGCCATTTGCTGAGTACCTACAACTCTTTCCCCCAACTCAGCATCAAGAGAAGAAATAGTTCCGCTCATAGGGGCATAAATATTGGTTCGCCCCAGGTTTTCAACAGCCTCGTTCACGCTGGCTTCAGCACTACGCACACTGTAAAAAGCAGCCTGCCTGTTGGCCTGCGCACCTTCATAAGCCGAAACAATCCTGTCCCATTCTGCTTTGGAGATTATTCCTTTCTCAAACAAACTTTGATTTCGCTGGTAATTAGATTCCGCTTCTTTTAAGGAAGCTTCTGCCTGTGACAGACTCGATCTTACATTTTGAAGTCCGGCGCGTACCCGTTCAAGATTAGACTGGTATATTTCAGGATTCACCCGCACCAGCAAATCTCCTTTTTCTACCTGCTGCCCTTCAATTACCGGAAGTTCAATGATCTCTCCTGAAACTTCCGAAGAAAGTTTGACCTCAACCTCGGGCTGGATCTTACCTGTGGCCGAAACTTTTTCAATAACATCAAACCTCTGCACCTCTGTAACCTCAACTTCTTTGAAATTTCCCGATTTGCCAAACCACCCTGCTTTTTTACCTACAACGAGCAGAACAATTACAACTACGGCAATTCCAACAATAATATAAATAGTCTTCTTCTTCATTATCTAGAATTTAAGGTCTGTGATGGGCACTCCAAAATATAGTTCCAGCACTTTTAATTTAAAAATATAATCGTATTTGGTCCTTACTACTTCGCTTTCGGCATTTTCAAGATTGAATTTTGCCTGACTAAAGTCAAAAGCGTTGGTCATCCCAACATTATAGCGCTCTGTGGCATACTCGTAAGCCAGCTGCTGTGCCTCCCGGGCCACCAATGCAGCTTCGTAAGCTTTTAAAGCACCACGGGCATCGGTATAGGCCTGGTAAACGTTGGCTTCAAGATCAAGCTTTGTCTGCTCCATCTGGTACTCGGCTCTTAGCACGTTCACTTCACTTCTTTTGACCTGGTTACGTGTAGAAAATCCATTAAATACCGGCACATTAAGCTGCACCCCATAAGAGATTCCATCGTTTAGCTGTAGCTGTTCAAAAAAGGGAAGCGGGTTTCCTAATTCACTCACCATGTTTGGAGCCACAACAATTTCTTCAGTATTCTCTACAAAACCTATTTGACGATAAGGCTCATCAGGGTCAAGTCCTGCAGAAACAAACCTCCCGGCGCCGGACTCCCGGGTGTTATAGTTAAAAAAGGCGTTTAGGGTAGGCCAATAGGCGCCACGAGCTATTTCAACCTCTTTCTTTGCGAGTTCGGTGTTCATCTCGGCTACCTTAACTTCATAACGCTCTTCTTCGGCAGATTCAATGACTTCAGACACCGGAACATCCAGTATCTCGTTTCCAAAGACATCGTAATCTCTTTCGGCGATATTAAAATTCTCGTAATCTTTTATAAGCAGGGTTTGGGCGAGAGCGATCAAGGAGATCTCTATTTGGTTTTCTGCAACAATCATTCGCTGTACCTCACTGGCAGAAGTTGCTTTTATCTCAAGTAAGTCTCCCCGTGGCAAAGAACCTGCCTCTACCAGTGCTTCAGCTCTCTCAAGCTGCTCAAGGGTAATTTGGTGCTGAGACTGGATCACCTTAAGATTTTCTTTGTTGAAAAGCACCTGTAAGTAAGCATTGGCCACAAACAAAGCAATATCATCTTTCATTTGCTCCAGGGAATATTCACTGGCCAGTTTTGCCATTTTAGCGTACTGGTACTGCTTAAAATTCCTAAGACCATCAAACAAGGTCAATCCCGCTGTTACTCCTGCGGAAAAGTTCCGGGTAGTTTGCGTCTGAAGAATTCCGGTTGTTACGTTTTGGGTAAGACCTGTATTCCAGGAATTGGAAGCCGACCCATTAAGGGAAGGTAGAAAATTTCCGAAGGCATCAGAAATCTGAATATCGGCCAAATCGACATCAAGCTGAGACTGTTTAACGCTTATATTATTCTCAAGTGCGTATTCTATACATTCCTGAAGTGTCCATTCCTTTTGTTGTGAAAAACCAAAAAAGGAAGAAGAAAGGAAAACTGCAGTCAATAAAAATCTTTTCATAATTGTAGTTGTAAAATGTAAGTCTTGTAAGAACCGTTTTTGTTACAGCAGCAAACAATCTATTGCACTTGTGCAGTAGGATTAACCGGTTTTAGCTGGTTCCAAACTTTAATTTTGTCATTTGCGGTAATGCCGTCTTTAATTTCTACAAAGATGCCGTCACTCACTCCCAACTCCACATCCCGGCGCTCAAATTGCTGGTCTCCCGTAGCTACTTCAACAAAAGGCTCTTGTGTTTTAGGATCAAATTGTATCAACGCTTCCCTTAGAGCCAGCACATTTTCGGCTTTCGCCAGGATAATGGAAGCATTCGCACTTAAGCCAGCTCTTATAAAAGTAGTATCGGCTTTGTCAAGAGTTCCTTCGATATCAAACTGAATAGCCCCGTTTTCCTCCACTCCTTTTGGCGCTATGTAATCGAGAACTGCTTTAAAGGTTTTATCTTCAATAGCGCCAACCATTACTTCAAGCGGCAAATCTTCTTTTATTTTCCCAACTTCACTCTCATCAACCTTTCCTTCAAAGATCATTTTATTCACATCGGCAAGAATAGCTATAGTGGTACCGTCATTGAAATTATTACTTTCAATCACCTGGTTCCCCACTTTCACAGGAACGTCTAACACCATTCCTTCTACTGTAGAACGAATCAAGGTATTTGCAGCAGTTCCCAAACCGCTTGTTGTTCCCGTACGCACAATCTCATAGTTTTGTTGTGCAGATTTATAATTCTGCTCTGCCCTTCTAAACGCCACCTGGGCATCATCAAATTCATTAGCCGAAATTACTCCCTTTTCAAAAAGTGATTCCTGACGCTCAAAATTCCTTTTTTCATTATCAAAGTTGATCTTTGCCGTTTGCACTGCATCTTTAGCATTCTGTAAAGATGAAACATTAGGGATCACACGTATCTTCGCAATTTGATCTCCGGCCTGTATACGATCACCGGCTTCAATAAAGATTTCTTCAATGATCCCTGAAATATTGGGTTTAATCAAAACTTCTTCTTTTGGCACAATATTCCCTGTAGCCACTGTCTTTTTCACAATAGTTTTTTCTGAAGCCTGTTCGGTCTCATAAACTGTTGGGTCTTCCTGATTTTTGGCATACAGGTAATATAGCGCTCCGGTAAATGCTACTGCGATTACCACCAGGATAAGGATCGTTACAATTCTTTTCATTCTGTTTCTATTTATTTTTAATCTATTCTGTTCTTAAAGCATCTACGGGTTTGATCTTGATAGCGTTTTGCGCAGGGATCAAACCGGCCAGTAGACCTGAAATTATTAATATAGCGAGAGCTGTTATCACCACGCCAAGGTTTACACTTGGATTGAGGAACATCATTTCTGAAGTATCCATACCGCTTAAAGCTTTGTTCACAAGTGCTATTACCCCTGTAGCCAATACAATGCCTGCCATACCTGAAATAATAGTTAGAAAAATGGATTCCATGAGAATTTGCCCTCTTATTGCCCAGGGTGTTGCACCCAGCGCCCGCCTTACACCAATTTCGTTGGTTCGTTCTTTAACTACAATAAGCATGATATTGCTTATCCCAATAATCCCCGAAAGCAGCACCAGAATTCCGACGAAATAAGCAACACCTTTTAAAGCAACAAACAATCCGTTGATCTTATTAAACTCTTCAAAAAGGTCAAAATTCCCTACTGCCCTTTCATCTTCGGGATGTATAGAGTGCCTGGTCTTGATCACCTCTATCACGTCACCTTTAAGATTGGTAATAGATGACCCGTCTTGTGCGGTAATGGCCATCCAACCTACATTGTTCCCCATGTTGAAGGCCTGAGAAAAAGCAGTAAAAGGAACGTAGATCTGTTTTTGATTTTCTTCGGCATTACCATTATTACCTTTCTTCTTATAGGTACCAATCACCATAAAGTTCACCCCACTTACCTTGATATAGGTCCCCAGCACTTCCTCTCCTGGCTCATACAAGGTTGTACGCACTCCCTCTCCTATCACAGCCACTTTCCGTTTATCATTGATATCGGAATAATTAATGAACCTGCCCGAAGTGATATCCATAGGTTCCTGCTGAATAATTTCAGGATAATCCCCGTAAACATTAAAAGCTCCGGTGTTCAATCCCCTGGTCACGTTGTTTCCTCCACCAAACCCGCCGAGCTGGTTACGCGGGGAAACAAATCTCATATTTGGCACTTCCCGTTTAATGGCAGCCACATCATCTACTTTGAAGTTGTATCTTCTTCCTTTAGGCAGACCTTTATAAGGCTTTGAAGTTACCTGGGTCCACATGAACATAGAATTGGTTGCCATTCCACCAAATCCCTGCTTCACTCCATTCTCCAGACCTTTACCGGCAGCAAGCAGTATAACGAGAATAAAAATTCCCCACAGCACCCCAAAAGCGGTAAGTACGGTTCTAAACCAGTTAGCACTTAGAGCTTCCAGTATTTCATCCCAATTATCTCTACTAAACATGCTTACTCATCTCTTAATGCTACAATAGGTTTGATTTTCGCTGCCCTGTAAGCAGGGAAAAAGCCCGCCAATGCTCCGGCAACTATAAGAATGACCACTGTGGTTAGTGCGATTCCAAAATCTACCGAAGGGTTCGATATAAAGTTTGTCTCTATAAGCGGCCCAACCAGTTCGAGCAAGGCTAAACTTCCAATAAGCCCTACCAACCCTGCAATGGCAGTGACAAAAATAGATTCATGCAAGATCATTCCAACTATAGAAAGTGGTTCTGCCCCCAAAGCTTTTCTTACACCTATTTCTCGGGTGCGTTCCTTTACAATTATGAGCATGATATTGCTTACCCCCACAATTCCTGCGATAATGGTACAAATCCCCACGCCCCAGAAGAAAAACTTGATCATGTTAATGAGGTCATAGAACCGTTTCATGTTTTCAAGTGAATTATTGATATTCACGGCCCGGTTATCTTCGGGAGCTATACTGTGTTGTTCTTTCAGGAATTGTTCTAATTCTGAAGTGAATTTATTTGAGGCGGCAAGAGCTGCTTCAAAATTATCCTCTTGTTCGAGGGTAAAAGCCATATTATTAATATGATTCTGTCCGTTGAAGACCCGTTGGCCGGTAGACAACGGCACATATACCCGACTCTCTTCACGCTCTCCCCCTGGATCTGTGAACACTCCAATTACTTTAAAATTTATGCCTGAAATCTCAAGGTATCTGCCAATTGGATCTACCTCTTTAAAAAGGTCATTACTCACCCTGTTTCCAATCACCACTACCTTTTCATAATTGTCGTGATCTGAATAATTGATGTAACGCCCTTTGGTCATACTGCTCTTCTCAAGAAACTGGTAGTCGGGCAGCACTCCTTCCACTCTATAAGAACCCGATTCTTTCTTGTAGGTCACCACCCCATTCCAAATCCTGTACACAGAGGATTTGAATTCCAGTTCATTCTCATATTTCTGAGCCGTGGTTTGAAAATCTGTATTCTTCAGCCGAATATTGCGCCCGGGATTAAGCCCTTTGTACTCCACAGAGGTAGTACCCGTCCATATATACAAAATATTGGATGCATCCCGTTCAAATTCAGAAGAAATACCATTTTTCATTCCCTCTCCCAAACCTAATAATATAACGAGGATAAAAATTCCCGAGGCTACCGAGAGGCCTGTGAGAAAGGTTCGCAGTTTGTTCTTGCGAATTGTATCAAAGATTTCTTCCCAACGCTCAAGATCAAACATGTTGCAGTGCTTTTATCTGATCTATTTTTTTATCATCTATGATCAAACCGTCTTTAAGGTTGACGATTCGTTTTGTCATTTCGGCGATATCATGCTCGTGGGTAACAATGAGAATAGTACGCCCCTCTTCATTGATCTTCTGAATAAGATCCATAACTTCATAAGAGGTTTTAGTATCAAGAGCACCGGTAGGTTCATCGGCCAGTAACACTTTTGGATCACTTGCAAGAGCCCTGGCTATTGCCACCCTTTGCTTCTGGCCTCCCGATAATTCATTCGGAAGATGTTGTGCCCAGGGAGTAAGCCCTACTTTATCGAGATAGGCCATTGCCTTCTCTATTCGTTCTTTACGTTTCATGCCCTGGTAATATAGAGGCAGGGCCACATTATCTAACGCAGTTTTATAATTGATAAGGTTAAAAGACTGAAAAATGAAGCCCAGAAATTTATTGCGGTAGCGGGCTGCAATTTTTTCATTAAGATTTTTAATAGGAACCCCATCAAGGGTGTAAGTGCCGCTATCGGCTTCATCAAGCATTCCAAGGATGTTGAGCAGGGTAGATTTGCCCGAGCCAGAAGAGCCCATAATAGACACCAGCTCTCCTTCAGCAACACTAAAATTTATCCCCTTAAGTACGTGCAGGGAATTGCTTCCTGTTTTATAGGATTTGTGCAAATCTTTGATTTCAATCATACCGGGTGTAATTCAAATTACTATGAAGGGCGCACCCATTAGACTGGTAAAAACAGGAAATGTTACATTTTCTGAAAAAAGATTTAAGAAAATGCCATTTTTAAGAGGAAAGAAATTATTCTTCTACACGTTTCTTTCTCCTGGACTTCCAAATGAAATAGGCCACTCCAGCCATTAATAAGTAAGGAAAGATCATAAGATATACGATCCCGTCGTTAATCCCTTCAGCAGTAGATTGACCCTGTTCGGTTTCAAGTACGGCACGGCACATAGCACACTGTGCCTCAACGTCAACCGAAAGGAAAAGAATAAAAATAGCAGTAATAAAAATTCTTGCTTTCATACCTTTAGTAATAAGGAGCCATGAATAAATACACCAGCACTCCCGTCACCGCAACATACAACCATGTTGGATAGGTGTAACGGGCAATCTTACGATGCTTCTCTACCTCTCCTGTAAGGCCGCGGTACATTGTGAACAGAACGAGAGGGACAATAATTGCCGAAAGCAGGATGTGCGTGATAAGAATAAAGAAATAAATATACTTAAGTACCCCTTCCCCACCATAAGGCACGGGTTCATTACTTATTTTAGATATGACGTAACTCACCAAAAATACCGCCGACAGGAAAAAAGCCGAGATCATAAGGTTCCTGTGCCATATCAACTCCTTCACCTTCATTGCATAGTAACCGGCAATAAGAAAGATGGCAGTAGAAAAATTAAGAACAGCGTGAAAAAGAGGGAAGTTCTTAAAGCTTCCGCCCAAAACATCATACCGCTCTGGCAAATACATCAAGATAAGCACCGCCACCGGCACTAAGATGGAAACCACCACTATGGTAGGCACCATTACTTTATCTGTACTTCTATTTATCATCAACAAGTCTTTTAGCGTCGGCAATAAGTATATCAATTTGAGGCTCTTCCTCTCCCGGCTCCACAACTGCATTGCGAGGCACAGAACCCCTGTAATAAATAATGGGGTTTCCAAAAGAGTCTTTTCGGGACCTGATATAACCCTCACGATCTACAAGGGCAAAATATCCTGAATGGGCAAAGCCGCCCGCTGCATTTTCATCTTCGCCGGCATAAATATTAAAGCCGGAATTAGCAAGATCATAAATATCTTCCTGCTCTCCTGTCATTAAATGCCAGTTAGGATGGTTTATATTATTATTTACCGCATATTCTTTGAGAACCTGGGGCGTATCATGGCGGGTGTCTATACTAAAAGAAGCAATCCCAAAATCTTCATTGGAAGCAAATACATCCTGTACTTCTACCAAATTGTCTTTCATAATGGGACAAATAGTTGGGCAGGTAGAGAAGAAGAATTCGGCGATATAAACCTTACCTTCATAATCTTTATTGGTGATGGTGTCTCCATGTTGATCTATGAATTCGAATGGCGGGACTTTCTTCTTTTCTTCATTCACCATAATATAATCAAGATCAACATTGGCAGCAGCCCGTTCTTCCCGGCCATCAGACCTGTTTGAAGAAACTGTTTCCTCTTCATTCACCCTGTCAATGATCTCGGGTACTACAATGATCCCAAAAATAACGATTACCAGGAATAGCCCTATGTATGAGTAATTTTTCATTAATCTTCAGTATTCTCTTTATTGTACTTTTTAAGCTCGAGGCGATATTCAGCTAAAATAACCTTTACATCGTCGGTCATTTTATTGTTGAGAACATAAATTGAGCCGGTATCGTAGCCAAAAAGCTCGTTCCCATCATCATCTTTATCCCTACCGCGTAATTTTCCTTCTTTATCAATAATAAAGACATTTGGCGTAGAGAGGTCGCCATTAAGCTCGAGGTTGGTATTAAGGCTATCAAACAGCGCGTTGATCTCTTCGGAAGAAGCTGTCACAAATTTCCACTTTTTGAGATCTATAACTTTTGAAATCTTTAGCTTCAGCTCTTCTACCTGCGCCTCACTTCCTTCAGGAACTACCGAAACAAACTGAAAGTCATTAAATTCGGCATAAGGATCATAGATTTTTTCAGCCAGGTGATAGGCGTTATTCATATAATCTATGGGTTCGACCCCGGGAAAACCAAGAATTGTGATCTTTTTATCAAAGCTCACTTCCTCTTCGCCACCTTCAAGGCTTCTAAAAGATTCCAGCTGATAAATTTCCTGAGTAAGGACAGGCAGACGGGCAAAGTTATTGACTCCTGAAGCGAAGAACAGATAAGCCCCAAGGGGAAGTGCAAAAAGCACAAAAATGACAAAGAATTTTTTCATATTATCTTTCCGGAAAGATGTGTACAAAAATAAAAAAAGGCGGTTTTAAAACCGCCTTTCCTTTATGTTTTAACTTTTAGAAATCCCAGGCCACCTGCCCCCGCTGCAGTACCTCGTGAACATAATCTCCTTCAGTAAGAAGAATAAAAACGAGGTAAACAATGAGAAAGCCTGCGGTCCAGACCACAGAGCGTCTTAGCCCTTTGGTCTCGCCCTCCATATGCATAAAGGCCCAGGTAATATAATAAGCCTTCCATATTGTAAGAACAATGAAGATCCAGTTGATCAACTTCAAGCTAACGAAGTAGGTATGCACCAGAAAATCTGGTTTGATGATCCCTAAGATAACTTCTACAAGAGTAATGATCGAAAGGATTATAAATACCGTCCAGATCCTTTTAGAGTTCGATTCGTGTGCGTGTGTAGTATCGTGTGCCATTTTAATTCTTATTCCAGATTATACCAAATAGAAGAAAGTAAATACAAATACCCATACAAGGTCTACAAAGTGCCAGTACAATCCAACTTTTTCTACCATTTCATAATGCCCTCTTCTCTCATAAGTACCAATAAGCACATTGAAGAAGATGATGATATTAATCAAAACCCCGGTCAATACGTGAAAACCGTGGAAACCAGTGATGAAAAAGAAGAAGTCTCCAAAAAGGGGATTTCCATATTCATTTTTTTGAAGGTTTGCTCCCTCAATAACTCCTATTCCCTCGCTCTCAAGTTTTGCCAGTGACGCCTGTCTTGTTAAGATCACTTTCTCTCCTGTCTCGGTTAACTCCTGTGTTCTTATAAGAAGGTTTGGATTAGCTTCAAATCCTGCAAGCACATCATCCATTGTGAAACGTGCCAAAGTTGGCTCATCTGTAAACCAAAGGCCATTTGTTCGCTCATGTTGTATCCTTTCTTTTGGTGCAGCAACCACAAATTCATCCAGTGCAACGCGATGCCCATCATTATCTATAACCTGCAGCACATTACCACCCCGGGTTTCAATAGCACCATAGGTACCCTGAATAAAATTCTTCCACTCCCATGCCTGTGACCCAAGGAAGATGATACCTCCAATAATGGTCAACAACATGTATATGGTTACCTTACCTTTTTTCATGTTATGGCCGGCATCTACCGCCAAAACCATAGTTACAGAAGAAAAGATAAGGATAAAGGTCATTAAGGCCACGTAATACATGGGCGCATCTACGCCATGCAAAAACGGAAAGTGGTTAAAAACCTCATCGGCAATCGGCCAGCTGTTAGAAAATTTGTATCTCGCAAAACCGTAAGAGGCAAGAAAACCGGAAAAAGTAAGCGCATCTGATAAGATGAAGAACCACATCATCATTTTACCATAGCTCACTTTCAAAGGTTGATTCCCACCGCCCCATGTTTTTCCTTCGGTACCTGTTCTGGTAACAGTCGCTTCCATAGAAAGAGTTTGATTTTTAAAGTATGGGCAAAAATAGGTTTTTTATTTATCTAAAGAAATATAAAAATAAAAACAGGTAAATCCAAAGGGCATCAACAAAGTGCCAAAAGGTAGCACCAAGTTCTAAGCCAAGTGTTTGCCCTGCATAGTACTTCTGTTTAAAATGGTTATAAATTATTACTAAAAGTACAATTATTCCTCCTAAAAGGTGCACTAAATGCGACCCAACAATCAAATAAAGGAAAGAAGTGGTTACACTACTGGCACTTCCGGTAAAGAAATATCCGGTTTCCAGCAGCTCGTTAAAGCTCTGGAATTGCAGGCCGATAAAAATTAAGCTAAGCACCAGTGTACCAACAAGACCCATGGTTGCCAGACCGTGTTTGTTCTGTTTTACCGCTTTTTCAGCAATGTGAAAAGTGACGCTGCTCAAAAATATAACCAGCGTGCTCCAGATAAAAGTAGCCGGCAACTGAAGATCAGCAAGCCAGTCGGGCCGGTTTTTACTTACAACATAGGCACTGGTAAGACCGGCAAACATCATGGCCATACTTATAATCCCGAACCAAAGCATCATCTTTTTTGCCCTGCCCTGCTTGTGCTGACTGGTTCCCTGTGTTAAATCCATACTCGAATTAATTTATCTAATACATATATTATTTGCAGCAAGGTAATGTAAGACACACTTGCAAGCATAAGTTTCTTTGCCGATTTTTCATCTCTTTTCCTGTAGAGCTGCACTGCATAATATAACATCCCCAACCCAATAAGAAACACAAGAACAGCAGAAAGCGGCGTAATATAGAGGGCTCCTGTCATTCCTGTGGCCGGAATCAAGGAAACGATCAAAGTCCACAGCGTATAAAGCACAATTTGCACTGCAGTTCCTTTATCTCTTTTTCCGGTAGGTAACATAAAGAACCCGCCTTTTGCATAATCGTCATACAACCACCAGCCCAGGGCCCAAAAATGCGGAAATTGCCAGAAGAACTGAATCATGAACAAGGTTCCCGGCTCAATACCAAAATCTCCCGTAGCTGCCACCCACCCCAACATAAACGGGATAGCACCAGGAAAAGCTCCTACAAAAACAGAAAGTGGGGTCTTGGTTTTTAAAGGCGTATAAACACTAACATACAGAAGTATACTTATTGCCCCAAACATGGCCGTACGCGGATTAATGAGGTAAAGTATGATGAGACCCAGCACCGTAAGGGTACTGGCAATAACAAACGCAGTGTTTATTGACATTCTCCCCGAAGGAACAGGCCTGTTGCGAGTTCTCTTCATTAAAAGATCAAGATCCTTTTCCAGGATCTGGTTATAAGCGTTTGACGCTCCAACCAGGCAGTATCCTCCAATAGCCAGCATGATCACTGTAAGAAAATCAATAGATTCTGCTCCTAAGAAATATCCGGCAACCGAAGAAAATACTACGCTTATAGCCAGCCTCATTTTGGTAATTTCCTTAAGATCGCTTACCAGGGATACGGACGGACTATGTACTTGGGTGTTTTCCAAAAATGGCAATTTTGGCGCAAAGATACTTCTTAATTGGTTTTTACCAAGAACCTGACAGCGTTAAATTTAAAACTGAAGAAAATATAAATATTGATAATCAATATCTTATAGGTACTACATATCGTAATACCAGTTAAAAATATCGGTGCGCAACCCAATATTGAACCAGTAGGTGGTATTTTTAAAATTATTTACGGTGTTTACTTCAGGATCAAAGTTCCGGTAAATAAAACTTCCGAAGAACTTCAGGTTAGTCACCGGATTAACAATATATCCTACTTCAGCTTGCGAAAAAAATGATTGGGTGGTATTGCCCTGCCCTATTTCCACACCTGTTTCAAAAGGCCGGTCTTCCTCGGTTCGATAGATATTTCCGCCATAATAAGCGCCATTCTCAAGAAAATCAAAGCCGCGTTCCCCATAGATGGCTTTTACATGACCATAGTACCTCCCGGTTTTGTAGCGGGCTATAGCCACCAATTCCCTGAAATTCGCCCCCCACAAATGCGCCATAGATTGATTTGCATGGCCATAATTAAGCGTGATGGTATTGTGCGAATAGGTATAAGGCCGCACCTGATTGTATTCAAGCTGCAAGTGAAGATCCTGAATATTGAATGCATTAAAATATTTTGCCCCTACCTGAAAGCCGTGTTTATTTTTCCAACTGCCCTCGCCTCCAAAAACATCAGTAGAAGAAAACTCATCAATAAGCCACTGCCCATAGGTAAGAAAACTGCTGCTCCACTTATATTTTCCGGTGAGACCAATAATGGCATTACCTGCCTGCGCCCCGGTAGAAAATTCGATAGCCCTGTAAAAAATTATAGGATTGAGGTAATTAAGATCAAAGCCGCGGTTATTGTCATTCTCCCACATTACCGATTCAAAAAAGCCAATATTAAGCCGTTTTGTGACATTGTAGCTCAAATAATGGTTCGCCATAAACTTGGTACGGTAGGAACCTTCACCCGTTACCTCTGGGCGAACATCTCGCAAAGACATCCAGGTGTTAGTGTATTTTATTTTCCAGAAAGTGGTATTCAGTTTAAAAAATGGATATGGAGAAGCATTATCGCTCAACAGCAAAGATCTGTACCCATCACCAATAAAATTCTTCCCATGACCAAACTGAAGGTTAAAGAATTTCCCGGGACTAAAAGAAAGATAGCCTTCGGCGACAGGATAGTCATATCCCTGCCCCATAAAAGGTTTGGCAATACCACGGCCGGGAATAATAGCAGCACCTTCGTTCCCGGGTCTTATTGATTCGGCGTAACGGTTAAAATAATCGGCAAACCTTCCCTGGTTCTCGTAAACCACTGAGTAAAAATTTAAATTCTTACCCAAACCACCCTGGAAGATGGCTGCCCGTGTGTTGTTGTAGGTTACGTCCAACTCACTATCAAGGTCTTTCCCCACCTGCACATCAAGCCCAAAATCTACCGTAAACCAATACCCTTCTCCCTGAAATTTAAATAGATGCTCATTCCACACCTTTCTCCCCACCCAGGAGGTGACAGGTTTTTGAAGCCCCAGCAGTTCTTCTTCAAAGTTGTAGTAATCTTTTACTTCTGAAAACAAAAAAGGTTTGGAAGCCGAATGGAAATTAGTCCCCACCATGTTCACCTCATCTTCAAACCGACTGTAAAACTCGTGCGAGAGCGGAATATTAATATCACTATCTAATCTTGGATGATTAAAATCCAGTGGCTTTATCTGCTCGTACTCTGTGGTAATATCAATTTCTTCCTGCGGTTCCGGTACCTCTGCTTTTACAACGCTCACATTCTCTTCCTCAATAACTGCGGAAGGTGCTCCGGCTTCTAATGGAATATTTATGGGCATACGAAACTGCATATCAATGGGCCGGCTGTTATATGTGGCAGGGGAGATCTTCGGAAGGGTCTCAAAAATGCGGTTTAACTCCGCCTTTAGTTCGGGGTAGGCGGCATTGATGTAGTTAACCTGAAAATTTCCGTCACTGGTAACTTCAAAAAGTACCACCATTTCACCCTGATAGTTGTCTTCAGCAACAACAGCGGGCAATATAAATCCCTCTTTAATCTTGCTTTTTAGGGTAGTATTAAAACAAAGTTCCTGTTTATCAAAACCCACCTCCCTGCATTCCGAAAACTGCGGAAATCTCTCCGGATCCCCTTTAAAGGTCTGGGGAAAAACAAAAAGCGGAAGGAAAAAGATGAGGAGCGGGTAAAATCTAGTCATATCCTGCACAAAGCTGAATGGATTACAGGGGAAAGATACATTTTTTTAAGTATCTGATGGATTTCCTTCACGCAAAAAAATCCCGCAGCTAACTGCGGGATCAAAAATGCCATTTTTGACACTCTTTTATTCCTGAATCCTAAACACAATGGGCAATGAATAAATTACCCCCACCGGTTGACCACCCTGCTTCCCCGGAATTAACTCAGGGAAAGCATTTATAACCCGTATAGCTTCTTCTTCCAGTTTTGGGTGAGGCCCACGCGCCCCAATAGCTTTCACCGTACCGTCTTTTTGTACTTTAAGGCTCACATAGATGCGGTGCAGCCCACTAAGCCCCAGTTTCTCTCCCAAAGCCTTATCAAAGGTGCGACCCACCAGCCGGTTCACCTGCTCGCCAAAGCATTGTTTGCGGGCATCGTTATTTTTGAGGTTTTCACATCCGGGGAATACTGGCACCTCCTCTACTGCGTGAATATTATATTCTTCTATTTTTTCTTCTTCATCAACAAACTCCACTTCGGCCACTTTCAGGATCTTTTCGGGAGTTTCTGTAGGCGCTATCAGGGTTTCCTCCTTTTCGACGTCATCTTTAATGATCTCCACCTCTTCAGTAATTTCCTTCGGAAGTTCGGGTGGTTTTACGTCTTCTACCTGCGTCACCGGAACAGGCTCTTCTTCAAATGCATAGGCCACAACGAGATCTTGCTGCGATACCGGTGCCGAAGAAACCTGCCATTCTATGAGTTGCCACGCCAGGAACAGGGCCAGGACCAGCCCGAGCTGAAAAAATAAGATGCTTCTTTTTGAAAGATCTGCTTTTGCACTTTTCTTGTTTTTCATAATGATATATTTATAGATTAGTGAATTTCCAGATTAAAAAAAGATATTAAAAACATCTTTTTAACAACATCTATAACACAACATCAATAATTAGACCGAAGAGCAGCAGCCTGTTGAAAATCAGGCCTTTCATCGATAAAAACAAAAAGTTTAAAGCAAAAAAAATCCCGCAGTTGCTGCGGGATTTTTAAATATGTTATGAGACTAAATTAGTCCTGTACTCTAAAGGTAATAGGCAGAGAGTATAATACCCCAACCGGTTGACCACGTTGTTTACCAGGTTGCATCTTAGGTAGCATATTCACTACTCTTTCAGCTTCCTGCTGTAGGCGTGGGTGTGGAGCACGTGCCCCTAACACAGTTACAGCACCGTTCTTTTCAATCCTGAACTGAACGTAAATTCTGTTAATTCCTGAAAGACCAAGATCACTTCCCAAACCTGTATCAAATCTACGGTTTACGAAATCATTGATCTTTTCACTCATACAGTTTTTACGAGCCTCGTTGTTCTTTTCATTTTCACATCCTGGAAAAACCGGTACATCTTCAATAACTGCAAACGGAACGTCCCCAATTTCTTCCTCTTCTTCAACAACCTCTACTTCTTCAACTTCCACGATTTCCTCCTGGTTAGTCTCGGTAGATTCGATCACGGTCTCTTCAACCTCTTCTTCATCTTCTACGATCTCGATAACCTCGGGTGCTGGTGGTGGTGGTGGCGGTGGTGGTGGTGGTGGCGTATTCAATTCGGTGATTGGTACATCTTCCTCCTCAAAGGCATCCATATCAACCATTCCGGTATCAATAGCTTCCTTGTCGTAGGTTTTCCACTCAATCGCCTGCCAGGTGACAAAAAGCATCACGATCATTCCAATCTGGAAGAACAGAACGCTTCTCCTGGACAAATCAGCTTTTGGGTTCTTTTTGGGTTTCATAATTCCGTTTTAATTATAGGTTGGCTAAAATAATTAATTTTTCATTAAAACTAAATTTATCTTAGCTTTTAACCTCGTTAGATTTTTCCTAAGGATCCAAACGACAATTGCGGCCACTACCACTCCGATAGTATTAGCAAGAATATCAAAAAGATCCGGTTGACGATAACTGGTTATTACACCCTGAAGAAACTCAATAAAAATGCCAAAAGCAACTGAAGCCAGGGAAATAAACATTATCCTCTTAAAAAGGCCTTTTTCTTCAAAAGTAAAAAGGCCGAATAGCATCCACAGCAGGCCAAGACCAAAATAGGCACCACCATGCATGGTTTTATCGCTCATCCCCAGGTCCTTTACCGGAGTATCGGCCAGGTTAATGAGAGACAGGTATAGTATTAGGCCCGTGTAAATTAAGGCCGGAAAAAAGAAAAGGAGTTTAACCCTCAACAATTTCTGTATATTCTTCGGCACTCAAAAGATCGTCTAATTGAGATGGCTCGCTAAAACGGATCTTCACCATCCAGCCTTCGCCGTAAGGATCAGAATTTACTTTTTCCGGTTCGTCTTCAAGGCTCTCATTGAATTCGATGATCTCTCCAGAAAGTGGTGCAAATAGATCAGACACTGTTTTTACAGCTTCAACAGTACCAAAAACCTCTTCTCTATCAAGGGTTTCATCTACAGTCTCTACTTCAACATAAACAATATCTCCCAGCTCACCCTGGGCAAAATCGGTAATACCTACTATTGCAACATCTCCTTCAATTCTCACCCATTCGTGATCATTGGTGTACTTTAAATCTTTTGGAATTTTCATGGTTAGGAATTTATTATAACAAAGGTAATTTTTTAATCCTTTTAGTCAAGCGTCGCCTTTTAATTTCCGAAGTTATATCTCAAAGTTACGCCCGAACGTATGGTGGTTTGCGGATATGCGGTGGAAATGGCATATTCAGAGAAACTGTGATCGTAATATATTTCGGCTGTAAGGTTCTTGGAAAGGGCATAATCTGCCTTAAAATAAATAGCCCATATATCCTGCCCCGCCGTCACCTGGCTATTATCAATATCGAGATATCTAATTACCGTCTCATTGTGCCGGTAAGAAACATCCGCTTTAAAGTTAAGGTCGCTGCTCAGTATCCTTTGACGCCCTCCAAACTTCGTGTCTATTTTTAAATCTTTTATGCGGTATCCCAGCCCAAGGGTATATTGGTTTCCGTTGATTTCGGTAAGCAGGTTGTTGTCAAAGCTCAGTGACAACGCCCTGTCTTTCTGAATATCGGCTAAAATTTTGATCGAATTTGCCATTTCCAGGTCTACCCGCACAAGCGGACTAAACTGTTCGGTAAGATTAATGTTTGAAAACAACAGCTCACTCTTGTAATTCCCGGCCTGATCAACCTCTCGAGGATTGGCAGGCTTATAATCTAAATTGCTTTGGAACTGGTTAACCGTATACCCGGCAGTATAACCATGATTCACCGAGAATCTCTTGAAATTCTTTCTGAACCAGGGCAGGCGCATAAAGCCAGTGTACTTAAGGTTCCAGTTGGGAAGAGGAAAATCCTTAAAAGCTCCCAGGCTAACATCATCGGGATCGGCTCCCGAATAAGCCGCCAAAAACGCCGGTAGTAGGACGTTCTGACTGTTCCTACCAAAACCTAACGGATAACCTTCTGCATCGGTTTCATTGGGGTCTAATCCATTAGCTACGGCCAGCCTTCTCGCCACAGCCAGCCTGTTCTCCCTAAACTCCTGAAAAGTAGCCGAGGATTCAGCCGAAGTTTGATTAAAAGCGGTCTTAAGCAAAATCGTGGAAATACTGAAGTTACCAAAAGTAAGCGGCGTAAGCGGATTATACTGTTCTCCCGTTACCCTGAAATTCTCCTGAAAGGTTTCAGAATACAACCTGTTGGCTGTTAACTGGATGGTAAGATTGGGCAGGAGAGAAACTTCAGCATTAATGCCCAGCTGCTCATTTTCCACCTCGGTGTACTGCTGATTAAAGTCTTCATACAAAGTAAGCCAGCCCTTACGCGCAGCCATGTACCTAACGTCTTCCTGGCTACCTAAAGTAAAGCCGAGAGTAGGATTCCAGGTGCCCAAAAAGCCAATATCATTGGTATATCCCGGTAAAAAGATCCCGTTGTTCTCCTGGTAGTTCACCTGAATTCTTCTTATTGAAGTGAGAAGGCCAACCAGGGTATTGTAAGTTCTATCACCTGCACCAAGCCTGGCAACATCTGCCTGCGATGGCGCTGTGGGTTTATTGCCCAATGTTGGCACTGCCTTACTCCGCTCTTCAATGGTATTGGGCCCTCCACCGGGTCGGGTTCTTTTCTTGAGCCCAATATAATCATAAAGCGTCTGCATCTCCAGGTTTGCACTTATCTGGTGAACATTCGAGTTTTGAATACTGTTACCAAGATCGGGAACATTTTCAAGAGTTTCGAAGATCTCAGAACCACGTTCCCACTGGAAGTTACCGGTATAGGAATAAGTAGTTTTAAGAAAACCAAGCGCAGGGATCTTCGACAACGGTAGATCGTAATTGATTTGCAGCGACTGGAAATGTTGATTTGGAATACCCGTATTAAAGAATCCGTCCCAAACCCTCGTAGTGGTATCGGGATTATTTTCATCATCAAAATAATTCCTCACCACTCTGTTGGTTGAAGAATCAAAATTGAGCCTTAGGCTTTTCGTAAAGTTGTAATTGATAGTGTATTGCCAGTCAAACAGGAAATTCCTTTGATAAAGCGTGGGAATACCGTTAAGGAAACCTGGTGGCAGGTTGATCTCCCTGAACTTCTGCTCATTGTACTGCCTGAAAATTGTAGAAGTCGCTGTAATGTTCGACGGGAAAACATTGAAGTTGAAATCCCTTAAAAGTGCAAGATACGCACTGCTATCCAGGGCTTTAACATTCCGCAACGGCTCAATATTCACTGGTGCAAAAGTATAATCGTAGGTCGCCCCCACCCTTACGGTTTGATCAAAAGCATCTTCTATCTCAAAATCCCTGTGATCTACCTGATTGTAACTTCCCGAAACACTTAAGTTTTCGATATCATACGGCATAGGCTTATCCTCATCTACACGTTCTTTTCGTAGCCCTATTACATTGATGCTTTGACGACGGGTATAATCTTCGGCTCTTTCCTGTAGATCATCTCTAATCTCATCTGTGGCGGCATTGTCAAGTACTGTTTCCAGTTCCAGGTCAAGGAATTCGGGGTCATATTTTGGAGTGATCAATTCTTCGCCGTAGCTGTAACTCACCGGAATTCTCAATCCCCAATTTCTAGGTAGCAGCTGCCCCATGTTTAGATTACTCACCACATCATATTGCAAAAAGTCTTCCCTGCTTCTTTGGTTAGGCCCTTGTTCGAGAGAACCAAAACCTACCGTGCTTTTTCTTCCGGTAGCCGAAAGGTTTGCAAAATCGGCTACGTTAGCATCCATATTCACGATTGCTGCCCACCCACCCTGGTTGTTAAGCTCAGAAAGCCGAAGTTCATTGAACCAGACTTCCCCGCACAAATTCCTGGAAGAGGCTTCAGAAAGGCCATTTTTGACACCCAGCATGAGCATCCTAACATTACCGAAACTTGGATTCCCTTTGATCCCAATTCTCAACTGGCCAACTTCGTAAGGTGTATCGGCTGTGACCCTATCTCCTGCCTCACTAAAGAAATTAAGCTCGGTAGAGACTAATTCAGGGTTTCCAATAACAGTAGCTTTCACTTCCTGCAGCAGTTCCAGCGGCAAAATCATCCGGTTTTCTACAGGCCAGATCTCAGAAGCTGAAACTGCTCCGAATTCTGTTGGTTTCAGCGGGATTTCGATCTGGTAGAAATTATCGGTAAAGTCTGTACCAATCCTCACGAAGGCCACCAACTCCCCTTCCTGCCATTTTAGGCGGTTCACTACGGGTTCAGCGTGAATGAACATTTCCAGGTTTTTATACTGCCGCATGTCTAGCTGGAAATTCTTATAAACACCACGGGAATCCTGTGGTTCAAGATCACAAACATTAACAGCAAGCGACTGTTCATTCTGTCTCACCTGGGTATTGTTATTCATCAATTCTTCACGATCTACTCCCGGAGGCAGTACATACGGAATTGGCTGCCTGTTCTCGTTCTCTTCAATACTTACCGAAGAAACCGTGAAGGTAGTATTCTCATTAACCGGGTCAGATTTATCTGGATCGAGGGTCTGGGTATACCTGCGATAGTCTCCGCGCACCAGATCCATAGTTCCAAACCTCAGCACGGTAGGTTGCTCAAAGTCGGTCACAAACATTCGCATAAACCTGATAGACCTGAAGTCACCAATCCCGCCTTTGGCCGCAGTAGGCTCATAAATCGGGACTTTAAATTGCAGCCATCTCACCGGCATCTCCTGCCCGTTAGGCAAACTTATGCTGAAGTTCTTCACATCGGTCACGTACCGGCTGTTATCAATATTCATGTTCGGGAAAACAGGCACCTCATATTCGTAGTAGCTGTCAACCGTGTTCATGGTATTGTCGCGGTTAAGATCTTCAACCGTAGGAAGCGTGCTGTTACCGCGATTAGTGTTGGTAACATCTGGCGGGGAGTTACCATCAATCCCGTTGTAATCGTAGTAGCGCTCTAAAATCCCTCCGGAAGCATTCAAGAAGTAATCGTAATTATCGGCTGCAGGATCGGGAAGGTTTCCAAAACCGGAATATTGCACAGCTTCTTCGACATCTGAAAGTCCATCGTAACCTACATCCTGATTCAGCCTTTCCTGCCCTTCAGTATTAAAAGCATAAATAAGCGACTGGTTTGATGGCACCTTACCAAATTCGGTAGAAGTAGTATTTTCTACACCTCCATTTACAGGGAGACCATTTTCATATTGTTTCCTACCATCCTTTAAAACATCTTCGGAAATATTTCCGAGGTTAAAGACAAGCTTTCCGCCGTTATTTCCAGCATTTTCTGAATACAGGAAGGGATCCATCATCCAGAATTCGATGTATTCAACATTGCTCTGCTCAAAGTTGGTCGAATTGATAGCCCGGCTGATGCCTCCAAAATTCTCTGCAGGGTTTGGCAGGGCATTTCCGCCGGCAGCCTGCGGATTAAAATTGTACGGCCCCCTCATGTTTGGATAATAGGCAAGATCTAGCGTATAAAGCACCTGAGACTGTCCCTGCACCACATCTACATTAGGGAAGATCTCATTTAAGAACACCCTGCGGCTAGCATAGCTGGAAAGATCGGAATCTGAAACTCCCGAAGGCCTGCTGCTTCCGTAGAAAACAGGATCTATACTGTACCAGGCCAGTTTGGCTCTTTTGTAATTGGTTGCCAGGTTTCCGTTAGCCAGTTCACCTCCAAAACCAAGCGGCACACTTGAAAGTTCCCAACCGAGCGGATTGTCAATAGCTATAGAGGTTTGTGCGGCTTCAAAATCATCTACATAAGTGGTAGCACGACCATCAAATTCACTTCCTTTTGGTGCTCCCGGAATTAAATATGCAACTTCCCCGCGCAGCGACAAATTAGAAACCACATCGGTATCAATATTGGGAAGTTTATTCACCCAGCGTGTCAAAAAGGGCAATTCGGTAGAGTAATTCAGGTTGAGCCCCAGGATGGTGTTATTGATGGGCTCATAACTGTAGTTCGATTTTTGAGTTAACGGGCGTTCATTCAGGTTTAAATAAGTTGCCCCCATCAGGAAGTTCTCATTGAAGAGATGCTCCACGTTAATCCCGGTAAAACGTTTTGTTTGCTGCCCAAAAAGGGCATTATTCTCTGTTGATATTTGAATGGGAATATTTGAGGCCAGTAAAGCTTCATCCAGGATCTGGACCCTTCCAAACTGGTAGTTCACCACATAATCTACCCCTTCCTGCAGTACACGACCTCCCGCCGTTACAGTAACCGATCCCTGCGGAACATTAAAGGCTCCTATCGAAATTCCTTCAACATTTGAAGATTTGTAACGCCCGCGAAGCTGAAATTTATTCTTTTCGGCCTGCTCCTGTTCCGCCTGGGTCTTGGTAGTTTCATAAAGCGCCCTAAAAACGTACTTCTGCTGATTGGCATTCCAGGTTTCGGGAAGCTCATACATTTCAGAACCCGTGTTGGGATTGGGATCGAGTTTTCTAAAGAGATAACTTCCGAAGGGTTCTACCGAAGTGAAAATAATATTTCCTGTTTCAGCATTAATAGTGATTCCCGGCACAAAGTCGAAAAAACCGTCGCCACCCGAAATTGGGTCTCCCGCAACATTTAGATTATCGAGATTAAATACTCTCAAAAGTGTGGTTTGCTCTACATCTTCAGGCAGAGGAACACCGTCAACTCCCGTTATGTAATTGAGGGGCTGAGGATCGGTATAAACAATGTTCATCCTGAAATCTTCCCGCTCCAGATTGAATGCCGCCAGGTTGTAGATGTTTTTCATCATAAGATCCCACACCGGCTCATCTACATTGGTAACCGAGCTCTTCAGCATTTTCACCACCAGGTTTTGAGAGACAGAAGATTCTATTCCCGTGCCTCCAGAAGCGTCAATCCCATCACTGGCAAATTCTCCCACCTGGTAAACTTCTCCCCCTACGGTGTATTGAAAAGCCACTGCAAGAATCTCATCGCTCGCCAGCCTTTGATTAAGGGAGATATATCCAAGCCTGGTATCCAGCCTGTATTCTGTAGGTTTTAACTGCCGTGCATTTTCCAGTTTCACGTAATCTCTTCCTTCCGAAACCTGCAAACCGCCGAAACCAGATTCTACCCTGGCCACATCTCTTATTGCCGGGGTAAGAACAGATTCCTGAGGTCCTGTTATTCCAAAGGGGTTAAGATCATTATTACGGTTATCGGCAAAGGAACCTTCGGGACGGTTAAAGAAACCAGCCGGCGCATTTTCCAACCCAATATTTCCAGGTACCGGGGCTTCCCCCAGATCCTGTATAGCGACAATATTCCTGGTGTTGGTAAGATTTTGAACATTGTTTGTCCTGTTGGTAACCCAAACCTGCACCCTTGTAATTTGAACACTAGAATTTATGAAAGGGTAGTTTTCAAGAGCTTCATCATATTGATCGCGAAAGTAATGAGCGAGGAAAAAGTGCTTATTCTCATCATATTCAATAGCGAATTTATCAAACTCCTGCACGGTTGCACCACCTTCTACATTCACGGTTCGCCGTTCGCTCTTTTGTTCTGAAAAAACTCCCGTTATTGTGGTTTTACCAAACTGAAGCTGGGTCTTGATCCCAAACAAACTCTGCGCACCCTGTATCAAAGCCGAGTTGAGCGGCATAGTGATATTCCCCACCTCGATCTTCTGAATGATATCATCTTCGGTAGGTGTATATTCCAGCTTTAACTGGTTTTGAAAATCGAAAGTAGATTCGGTATCGTAGTTGGCAGTTACCTTAAGGCGTTCTCCAACATTTCCCAAAAGGCTTAACTGAATGCGCTGATCAAAGTCAAAAGTAAAGGAACTTCTGTTTCGCGGTGAGAACGCAGGATTATCTCTTTTGGAGTACAGCACTCCCAGATCAAGCGCGACCGATCCCTGCGGAATAAATTCTATGTCGCCACCGCCAAAAATATTCTGAAAGAAATCTGAATTCACATAAAAACCGGGAAGCAGATCTCGCTGCCCTTCCTCTGTACCTTCTTTTCTTCCTGAAAGTGCATCAGATTTTTCTTTAAAGTACTGCTGCATTCCTTCCTGAATCACCAACTCCTGGTATTCTTGCGGAGTAAGAATGAGTGGTGCGGTGATATTCAGCCTTCCCAGGGTTTCGGTATAAACATAACGATCCAGCACGGGATCATAGGTATAGGAAGCAACTATGCTATTGGGATTAGGCAACCTGAGTTTCCCCAGAGAATATCCTGTTTTTGTAGTGTCCTGTTGAACGAGTGTATCCTGTGCCAGGGCAGGCGAAGAAAATACCAGCACACCAAGGAATGCAAGGGAAATTGTAAGCCAAAACCTGGAATTATAATTTTGCTCCAAAGGAGTCATAGTTTTTTAAGTGCCTGCTTTATAAGAGATTCCACTGAAGCATCGGGTTCTGCCTTCACAATTTTCTCCACAACTTTTTCTGATTGCTTTCGTGTATACCCAAGGGTCTCTAATGCTGATAACGCTTCTTCACGATTTGTATTGCTCTGAGTTGCTGAAACTTCATCAATACCAAATACTTTTACAATTTTGTCTTTAAGATCAATGATCACCCGCTGCGCCGTTTTAGCCCCAATGCCTTTAATTCCCTGAATGGTAGCCACATCACCTGCAGCGATCGCTTCCATAATTTGCCCCGGTTCAAGGGAAGATAACATGCTACGGGCAGTACTTGCGCCCACTCCTGAAACTGAGATCAAAAGCCTGAAAATTTCCCGCTCGGTTTTTCCCCAGAAACCATACAGGGTATGCGAATCTTCTTTTACCTGAAGGTGGGTGTACAACTGCAGGGATTCCTCTGAAGGAATTTGGGAATAGGTGTTAAGGGAAATATGAATAAAATACCCAACCCCGTTGCAATCGATCACTACATTCGTCGGATTTTTTTCAACCAGGCGGCCTTTAATACTATAGATCATGAAAAGTAGACAGTTATGGCGTCAAATGTAATGAAATTTGGAGGATAGAAAAACAGGAAAACCCCACGGCTCTTACCCCTCAAAAAAGGCATTTTCCTGTATCATTTATTTTTCAAAATACTTCCAAGACAAACGAAGCCTTTTTAGTACCTGCACGGTTGTTATTTTATTGTTGCCGTTTGGCTCTTTTCTCTTTTTCCTGGGCGTCAACCACGGCTACTGCTGTCATATTCACAATCTCTTCAACACTTGCCCCCAACTGCAATACATGCACCGGCTTGTTCATTCCCATTAAGATTGGCCCTACAGATTCTGTTTTGTTAAGCTCTTTGATGAGTTTATAGGTGCTGTTCCCAGAATCAAGATTCGGGAAGATGAGCGTATTAACTTTTTTTCCGGCCAGTTTTGAGAATGGGAATTTCTTGCGAAGCATCTCTTTGTTAAGTGCAAAGTCCGATTGCATTTCACCGTCTACCACAAGATCTGGGTAGAACCTGTGCAGATAATCTACAGCTTCTTTTACTTTTTCGGCCTTCTCGTTAGTTGAAGATCCAAAGTTAGAATAAGAGATCATGGCAATTACAGGATCCATTCCAAAAAGGCGCACAGTTCTGGCGGTCATTTGTGCAATTTTGGCCAGTTCTTTCGCAGTAGGATCAATATTCACCGAGGTATCACTGATGAAAATAGGGCCGCGGGCCGAATTCATCAAGTTGGTTGCTGCCACCTTCGAAACTCCTTTTGCCTTTCCAATAAGTTCGAGCATAGGTTTCAATACGGTAGGGTACGACCTTGAGTAACCCGACAGCAAAGCATCGGCGTCTCCGGCATTTACCATCATTGCGGCAAAATAATTTCGGGCACGCATAAGCAGCTCCGCATCATATTTTGTAACTCCTTTCCTCTGGCGGGACTTCCAGTAAACTTCAGCATAGCGGTTACGCCTGGCTTCCTCCTCGTCAGATTTTGAATCGATGATCTCCACGTCTTCGGCGTGAAAATCAATTTCTGCCATCAGTTCAGTGATCACATCCTTTCTACCAAGCAAGATTGGTTTGGCGATACCCTCATCGTAAGCAATCTGGGCAGCTTTTAGAACATCGAGGTGATCTGCTTCAGCAAAAATCACCCGCTTCGGATCCATTTTCGCCCTGTTCATCAACAATCTGGTGATCTTGCTGTCGTTACCCATTCTTTCAAGCAGCTCATCTTCATAGCGATCCCAATCCTGAATCGGGCTGCGTGCAACTCCCGATTCCATTGCAGCTTTCGCTACAGCCGGCGGCACTTCTGAAATAAGACGCGGATCAAATGGTTTGGGGATAATATATTCCCTGCCAAAATTTAGTCGGGTTTCGCCATAGGCAATATTTACCTGCTCGGGCACAGGCTCTTTGGTAAGACGGGCCAGGGCTTTTACAGCCGCCATCTTCATTTCTTCGTTGATCTTGGTAGCACGAACATCAAGGGCTCCACGAAAGATGAATGGAAACCCAAGCACATTATTCACCTGGTTAGGATGGTCGCTACGCCCGGTAGCCATAATTATATCTTTACGGGTAGAGCAGGCAAGATCGTAATCAATTTCGGGGTTTGGATTCGCCATGGCAAAAACGATAGGGTTTTTAGCCATTTGATTAAGCATATCAGGCGAAACAATATCGGCAATAGAAAGACCAACAAATACATCGGCATCTACCATGGCCTCATCGAGCGTATCGATTTTTCTGGCTGTAGCAAATTCTGATTTTTCTTCAGAAAGACCTTCCCTGTCTTTTCTAATGACTCCTTTACTGTCAAGCATCACGATGTTCTCTGCCTTTGCACCGAATGCCTTATATAATTTAGTACAGGAAACTGCGGCAGCTCCTGCTCCACTTATAACAATTCTTACTTCGTCTATTTTTTTGTCGGCAAGCTCAAGCGCATTGAGCAAAGCTGCTGCCGAAATTATAGCAGTACCGTGCTGGTCATCGTGCATCACGGGAATATCCAGTTCTGCTTTGAGCCTTCTTTCAATCTCAAAAGCTTCGGGCGCTGCAATATCTTCCAGGTTAATACCTCCAAAAGTAGGCGCAATATTTTTGACGGTTTCTACAAAAGCGTCTACATCTTTAGTATCTACTTCAATGTCAAAAACATCAATATCGGCAAAGATCTTAAAAAGCAGGCCTTTCCCTTCCATCACCGGTTTTGAGGCTTCAGGACCTATATCCCCAAGTCCAAGAACAGCGGTACCATTAGAAATAACGGCCACGAGATTCCCTTTGGTGGTATATTTGTATACGTTCTCTTTATTTTTATGAATTTCAAGGCAGGGCTCTGCTACTCCCGGGGAATATGCCAGTGACAAATCTCTTTGAGTAGAGTACTTTTTGGTGGGCACAACCTGTATCTTTCCCGGCGTGGGTTTTGCGTGATACACCAGAGCTTCACGTCTTTTGCGTTCGTTCTTCATAATTTCCCTGTTTATGGGGCAGCACAAAGGTAAGAGTTTCGCATTTATAGCTTGGTGCTATAGCTTATTTTTTGATGTTAACTGCAACCGCAATGAATCATCCGGAAATATCTATACAGCCATTTTCAGTAATTAAAATCCGGCTTTTTCGGGTGGTACCAGCTCGTTCAGCCTTTCGCGGTATTGCTTCGGAAGTAACTCCAGACCCAGCTGATAAGAAGCGTTCATCCAGCCAAAGCCTGAAGTGGTGATATAATCAAACTCTGTCCCCACGTTCCCATATTCGGCATAAACCTTATGCGTGGCATCAACAACATCGTATTTCTCCGGAATGGTGCCGTTGTAATCTACCGCATTTTTGGTGATCATCCAGAGCCAGCGGTAAATAAGCTCATAAGCCTCTTCTTCATAACCGTAATTAAGCAGTCCCTGCCACAGCAGCATTTGATGGGGCGCCCAGCCGAAAGGATAATCCCACTGCCGTTGCACATCGTTTGTGGCGGTTTGTTCTACCGATGATCTTGCGCTTGAAAGAATGCCGCCCTGCGCCTTAAGATCCTGCATTAACTGCGGAACCATTCTTTCTGCCTGTGCTTCGGAAGCAAGACCACTCCACAACGGATAAAAATTTGTGGCCGAAATGTATTTTGTCTGTTCTCCGGTTTTAAAGTTATAATCGTAAAAACTTCCTTCTTGTTCATTCCACAAATATTCATTGACCAGGGCTCTCCGTTCTTCAGCTTTTTCTTCCCAGTAATCATCGGTATATTTTTTCCCAGCTGAAGTGGTGAAACTCCCATCGAAATATTCATCTATGAGAAATTCAAAATCTTTTTCATACTTGTAAAGTAACGAGTTGAGATCGACGGTATTCAAATGTGCCGCACGGTTTTCGAGTCGCCAGGAAGTGTCATGCCCACTCTCCCGCAGCGTCCTGTCATGCCTGAAATACTCATCTACTTCCGGGGCTTCTATTGCTCCCGCTTGATATTGCTCTACAAATTCTGAAACATCTAGGCCATGCTTTGCGGCAAACTCCTGAAGCACCTCGTTAAAATGCCCTTTTTCAGTCTCCGGCGGATGCCTATTCCCTGCGCATAATACCGGTTAAGTCCGTTCCCGGTTAGTCGCTCTCCTTCCTCCATCCACACCTGCTCATATTCTTTTATGGCAGCATTCAGCGCCTCGCGCAGCCAGGCTTCATCCTTAACTTCCATAGCTTCATAAACCTCCCGAACAAATGAAGACATGAACGGCGGCTGTGTGCGGGTGAGGTAGTAGGAGCGATTGGCGTTGAGGATCTTTCCGTAGTGGTTGATCTGATAAACAAAGTTGTCAACCATAGCCTTTGCGAGGTCAATTCTCCCATCGATAAGCAGGCCCACGCCTTCAAAATAACTGTCCCACCCGTACATTTCGTTGAACCTGCCGCCAGGCACCACAAAAGGAACTCCGCGGTCATCTTCTATTTTCAGGGCAAGCAGGCCGGGTTTGTCATTAATAGATTTGACATACTGCGGAGTGATTTTCTCCGGAAGCACCACTACCTCAAACCCACTTAGCTCCTGCTGAAGATCTTTGTAATACCTGATCCCTGAAGTATCGGTCGCCGGCACATACAAGCGCTGTACGCCATCTGAAGCTTTTGTATCTCTCAGGATCTTTTGAATACCCTTACGGTCAATCTTGCGGGTGAGATCATCCCAAAACTGCTTTTCAATCCTCCTGGAAATTCGCTGCGTAGGCGGCTCTTTAATCCTGTCAATCGAAATTTCTACTGAATCTTTATTTTGTGCCCTAGCTACTGCCAACTCCTGAAGCAGGTTAGACAAGTAATAGATCTGGCCGATCTCTACGGAATCTCCTTCGGAAAGAGGTACCAAAAATGGCATTTTTGGATCATCTTCTACAGTGATCTTTTTGTCACCATCTGTATCGGCCTGTTGTAACAGGCGTTGCATCGTCTGCCCGGTCTTCAGCTGAAATTCCTGTGCAAAAAAAGGAGAATTCAGGAAGAAACAACTAAAAATGAGGATTAAAAAAGGCTTTTTTGGGACCATAACTTTTCCGTTGAAACAGAAAGTTACGAATTCCTGTAGAGAAAGCTTCAGGAATCTTTTTTGAAAAATTCTATGTTTCGGGTGAGTCCGCTATACTTGGTACGTTTAACGGCCGACTTCTTAAAGACCTTCCGGAAAGTTTCTTCGGTGATCTCTTCCCAATCCTTTTTGCTCATACTAAGCAACTCGGGATGCGGGTTGAAAAGTGGCTCGTTGTGAGGTTTTGAAAATCTATTCCAGGGGCACACATCCTGGCAAATATCACATCCAAAGGCCCAGTCATCAAACTTCCCTTTCATTTCCTGCGGAAGCTGATCCTTCAGTTCAATCGTATAATAGGAAATGCATTTGCTCCCGTCAACCTTGTAGGGCTCCACAATGGCATTTGTAGGGCAGGCATCAATACAGGCGGTACAGCTTCCGCAGTGATCGGTTACCGGCGCGTCATATTCCAGGTCCAGATCCACAATGAGTTCGGCTACAAAAAAGAAGGAACCTTTTTGCTTTGAGAGCAGCAAGCTGTGCTTGCCCACCCAGCCCAATCCGGCTTTGGCGGCCCAGGCTTTATCCATCACCGGCGCCGAATCTACAAAAGCACGACCTTCAACCTCGCCTATTTCCTGCTGAATGAACTGCAGTAAACTCTTCAGTTTATCTTTAATGACAAAGTGATAATCGGTGCCGTAAGCGTATTTACTGATCTTGTAGGAATCTTCCCGCTGTTTCTCTTCCGGGTAATAATTCAGTAGCAGGGAAATCACACTTTTAGAACCTTCCACCAATTTTGTGGGATCTAAACGCTTGTCAAAATAGTTCTCTAAAAATGACATTTTTCCGTGCCTTTCTTTTTGCAGATATTCTTCCAGGCGCGGCGCTTCTTCCTCGAGAAATTCAGCTTTCGAAATTCCGCAGGAAAGAAAGCCAAGGCGCTGGGCTTCGGCTTTAATTAAAGCGCTGTTCTTTGATCTTGCTGAATTATTCACTTTCTAAAACTTTGCAACTTCTGTGCTCAACACAAAAAATTATGAGGTGCCAAAAATAGCATTTTTGGAAGGGATTATTTCCGAAGCTTAAACTGAAGTATGGCGTTTTTTGGTTTAAGGGTGATGAGCGGCTGAATTTTGATTTCTCCCGTGCCGGCCTCAATTTTGTACCTGGAAACCAGTTCGGCTACTGTCATCACCATCTCATACATAGCAAAATTATTCCCGATGCATTTGCGCGGGCCTGCACCAAACGGAAAATAGTTGGCGTATTTTCCCTCAAGAAATCTTTCAGGTAAAAACTGCTCAGGATCCTTCCAATGTTTTGGGTGCCTGTGGATCTCATAAATGGAAAACAACAGGCTGGAACCTTTGGGGTAGAATTTCCCTTCGAATTCATCGTCCTCCAGGTTCACCCTATCAATAAAATACACCGGCGGATACAGCCTCATGCCCTCTTCCACCACTGCCTGAGTAAAGCGGCAATGCCTTAGGAATTCCATAAGCTCTCCTGAATTTTCTTTAGCGGCTTTTACTTCCGCAAAGATCTTCTCCTGAATTTCAGGATCTCTGGTCAGCAACTGCGTAATAAAAGTGAGGGAGTTTGAAGTGGTCTCGTGGCCGGCAGTGAACAGGATGAGGATCTCGTCAACCAGCTGCTTGTGGCTCATGGCATTTCCGTCTTCGTAACGGGCATCGAGCAGCATATCGAGCAGGTCGTCTTCCCGTTTTCCACTTTTCTTTCGCTCTTCAATAAGACGGGTGAGGATCTGCCTTGCTTCATCGGTAAGGTCGAGGTGCTGCTGTATTTTGCCGCTCAACCTGAAGTACCAGCTCAGGTACGGCTGCCTCAACTCCCGTACAAGCATTTTTTGAGCCGCCTCTGTAATGTACTGCAACCTGTTGATCTCCTGCTGCCCCACCGCACTACTAAAAAGAGATTTGACCACCGTTTGAAAAGCCAGATCATTGAACACCGGAAAAATATCCATAGGGGCATTCGTTCTTATCTTGTTTAGCTCCTCGGTGATTGCAGCCTGAACTTTATCCAGCAGCCCTGCCAGTTGCTTTTTATGAAATGCCGGCTGGATGAGCTTACGCTGTTTTTTCCAAAGTTCCCCTTCGGCAGTAAGCAGACCATGACCCAGATATTTTGCCATATCCTGAGTCTGGATCTCCGACTTCTTGTAATTCCGTTGATTCTTCTGAAGTACGTATTCGGCAAAACCTGAGTCGCGGGAAAAAATGATCTTCCGACCAAAACCGATGTTCAACCTGAAGGTATCTCCATATTTCTGAAAATTCCTGTTATGAAAGGGCAACGGATTTTTCAATATGCTGGCTGCACTTTTATAGAATTCAAGTCTGGAAACTGTTGGTATACCACTGGTGTCTTTCATGTTTTTGGATCTCTGGCAGACCTCACAGTTTTTAAAAACCTGTGAGGTCTAAAATGCCAATATTAAAATAATCCTCCCTGGATACCGCCTCTTACTCTTATGTAGAGACCTAACAGGTCTTGAAGACCTGTTAGGTCTGGTGCTGCAGGAAATTATTTAAATATTCGGTTTGCAATTTTCTTTCATCATGCCAATATTCGAACACTTCATGATCGATAAGGGACAGTGCAACTTCCCGTTTCAAAAGTGAAGGTTTAGACGATTTATAAGCCTGATAAGAAGAAAACCTATAACTTTTATAATCTTCAGTAAAACCGTGTTTTACAGGGTTTAGATGAATATAAGCAATTAATTGAACTAAATATCTTTCATCCTCTACTCTTTTTCTTTTAATATGTTCCTGGAAAAGGCTACCCGACCTGCCGTATCTTTTATTGATTGCTTTAGTATAGGCGTTGAAAAAATGTGAAAAAGCCAGGTGTGGTTTTTCAAAGAATTTATGAGGTAGATCCTGAGCATCTTTGATTCGCAACAAAAAATGAAAATGATTCTTTAAGAGACAGTATGCGTACACATCGGCTGTGGGGATGATGTATTATTTTAGAAGCTGAAGAAAATAGTCATAATTCACAGCTTCCCTGAAGATATCTTCTTTATTGTTCCCCCTATTGAAAATGTGATAAGTTCCACCCGGCTCAAGTACATCCTGCTTCATTTCTTACTCTTCTAGTAAAAACCTCACAGGTCTTAGAGACCTGTTAGGTTTACATTAAAACAATCCTCCCTGGATACCGCCTCTTACTCTTCCGAGGTGTTTATAGGCAGCTTCGGTGACTTCCCTTCCCCGGGGTGTCCGTTGAATGAAGCCCTGTTGGATGAGGAAGGGCTCGTAGACTTCTTCTATAGTCTCTGCGCTTTCGCTCACTGCGGTTGCAAGGGTGGTGATGCCCACCGGGCCACCTTTAAACTTGTCAATAATAGTGGTGAGGATCTTATTGTCCATTTCATCAAGTCCATGAGCATCTACATTCAATGCCTTAAGACTGAACTTTGCTATTTCTATATCAATTTTTCCGTTGCCTTTTATCTGCGCAAAATCCCTTACCCTTCGTAAAAGGGCATTTGCGATACGCGGTGTCCCACGGCTACGGCCGGCAATTTCGATAGCAGCTTCCATAGAAATTGGAACTTTTAGAATATGCGCACTTCGTTGAACGATATCTGAAAGCAATTCGGTGGTGTAGTATTCGAGTCGGCTGGAAATTCCGAAGCGTGCCCGCATAGGCGCGGTGAGTAATCCGCTACGGGTGGTTGCACCTATAAGCGTAAAGGGATTTAAATTGATTTGTACAGAACGCGCATTCGGGCCTGTTTCGATCATAATATCGATACGGTAGTCTTCCATAGCCGAATAGAGGTATTCTTCCACTACGGCACTAAGGCGATGGATCTCATCTATGAATAATACATCCCTTTCATCGAGATTGGTAAGCAGCCCTGCAAGATCACCCGGCTTGTCGAGCACAGGGCCTGAAGTTACTTTTATACCCACGCCAAGCTCATTAGCCAGAATGTGTGCTAAAGTAGTTTTACCAAGCCCGGGAGGACCATGGAACAACGTGTGATCAAGAGCTTCCCCACGTTGATTGGCAGCTTCAACAAAAACCTTAAGATTATCCAATACCTGATCCTGGCCTGCAAAATCATCAAATTCGAGAGGCCGTAAAGCTCTTTCGATGTCAAGTTCTTCCGAAGAAAAATTTTCACCGGTGGGATCAAGGTTTTCGTTCATGCTCATCAGGTTTGGAACAAAGATAAAAGAAAAAGCCTTTTCATTAGATGAAAAGGCTTTGTAGTATTAAAGAAGGGAAAACTTAATGATTAAGCTCTTCTTCCCCTTTTTGAAGCGGTACGTTTTGTGGGGCGAAGTCCTGCCCTGCAATCACATACTCACCATTTTCATTTGTTTTACTGTAATCGTAAGCCCAACGGTAAACGTGTGGAATCTCACCAGGCCAGTTTCCGTGGATAGGTTCAACAGGAGTAGTCCACTCAAGTGAATTGGAATTCCATGGGTTGGCAGTAGCTTTTTTCCCGGCAACTATAGAATGGATAAAATTGTAAAGGAATACCAACTGTACCAGTGCAGTTATTATAGCGAACACAGTGATCAATACATTCACCTCTAAAAGGTCATCAAAGTATGGGAAAGCAGTGTTGTCATAATATCTACGTGGTAGACCTGCCATACCTACAAAATGCATTGGGAAGAATACCCCATAAGCACCTATAATAGTGATCCAGAAATGGATGTACCCAAGGTTCTTGTTCATCATACGCCCAAACATTTTCGGGAACCAGTGGTAGATACCTGCGAACATTCCGTAGAGGGCAGAAATACCCATCACCAGGTGGAAGTGAGCCACAACGAAGTAAGTATCGTGCACGTTAATATCCAGAGTACTATCTCCAAGAACGATCCCGGTTAGACCTCCTGTGATGAAGGTAGAAACGAAACCAATAGAGAACAGCATTGAAGGGTTCATTTGCAGGTTCCCTTTCCAGATCGTGGTGATCCAGTTAAAAGCTTTTACTGCGGAAGGAATCGCGATCAATAGCGTTGTAAAAGTAAACACCGAACCAAGGAACGGGTTCATACCCGATACGAACATGTGGTGCCCCCAAACGATTGTTGAAAGGAAGGCAATACCCAAAATAGACGCGATCATTGCACGGTATCCAAAAATGGGTTTTCTGGAGTTGGTTGCCAGGATCTCTGATGCGATACCCATGGCAGGAAGTATAACAATATATACTTCAGGATGCCCAAGGAACCAGAAAAGGTGTTCAAAAAGAATAGGCGAACCACCCTGGTAGTGCAGCACTTCTCCTCCAATGTAAATATCACTAAGGAAGAAAGAAGTTCCGAAGCTTCTATCCATGATAAGCATCAAAGCTGCCGACAACAGCACCGGGAAAGAAACTACTCCAATAATAGCAGTAACAAAAAGAGCCCAAATAGTTAAAGGCAAACGTGTCATAGACATTCCCTTAGTTCTAAGGTTAATGACTGTAACAATATAATTTAGTGAACCTAAAAGAGATGAAGCGATGAAAATTGCCATAGATATTAACCACAGCGTCATACCAAGACCAGAACCACCAATAGCTTGCGGCAATGCACTTAGCGGCGGATAAATTGTCCACCCGGCTGAAGCAGGGCCCGATTCAATAAACAAAGAGCTAAGCATGATAATACAGGAAAGGAAGAACAGCCAGTAAGACAGCATGTTCATAAATCCTGAAGCCATATCACGGGCTCCAATTTGAAGCGGAATTAACAGGTTACTAAAAGTTCCACTAAGCCCTTGCGTAAGTACAAAGAATACCATGATGGTACCGTGGATAGTTACAAGTGCAAGGTAGATCTCCTGACTCATAACACCATCTGGAGCCCATTTGCCCAGAAAGATCTCAAATATTTTAAATGATTCAGCCGGCCATGCAAGCTGCATACGGAAGAAGATGGACATTGCGATTCCAATAATCCCCATAAAAAGCGCAGTGAAAAGGTATTGCTTTGCAATAACCTTATGATCCATGCTGAATATATATTTCGTAAAGAAATTACCCTCATGGTGATGATCATCATGAGCGTGTTCATTAACCGGTACGTGTCCTACTGCTGACATATTTCTTTATTCTTAACTTAATTAATTTTCTACCTGTGCAAGTTCGCTCCCACTATTCTTTTCAACCTGCCTGTCTGCAGTTGCAGCTTCCATGGTTTCAGAATATTCCTTTTGTTCTGCCATCCAGGTATTGAATTCTTCTTCAGTTTCTACAACTACTTTCATTTGCATGTTGTAGTGTGCCACACCACAAATCTTATTACACAAGAGGTAATATTCAAATTGATCATAATCGCTTAAAGGCTCTTCACCCAATGCAGCCAGCTCGGCGCTCTTCTCTCTCCTGATCTCGTTAATATAAGCGACCTTGTCTCTCATATATTCGGTTTCATTGATCTCATCGGTCGTTACAGTTGGTGTAAACGAAAACTGAGTGATCATACCCGGCACTACGTTCATTTGTGCTCTAAAGTGAGGGAAGTAAGCAGAGTGTAATACATCTTGTGATCTCATTTTAAAAAGCACAGGTCTGTTTACCGGAAGGTGGATCTCTGCAGTGATAACATCATCCATAGCATATGGATCACTTTCGTCAACACCCATAGTGTTAGCTCCTTCAATAAAGCGAACATTTGCTTTACCAAGTACATTATCCTGCCCGGCGTAACGTGCCTGCCAGCTAAACTGCTTGGCGTAAAGTTCAATTACGATAGGATCATCTTCTTCATCTACATCCATAATATCACTCCAGGTAAATAATCCATAGATAATTAAACCGGCCAATACGATTACCGGGATAATTGTCCATACAAATTCCAGTTTATCATTATCGGCAAAGAAAAGTGCCTTTTGTCCTTTCTTACCTTTGTATTTAAAGGCAAAATAGTGAAGAAGACCCTGGGTGATAACCTGTACAAACATGATCACAGCCATGGTGATCAACAACAGGTTATCATAATCTGCTCCATGTTCTGAAGAAGCTGCAGGTAAAGCCCTGTCGCTAAAGTTCCAGAAGTTATAAAGCATAAAAAGATAGAATGCGATACCAAAGGCAAGCATGAGGTTACCCTGTGTTCTGTTATCCTTATCACTCGCGATCTCTGATGAATCGACGGAATTGGTATTCCTCGACAATTGGAAGATCCTGGAAAGTTGCCAGATAGTTATCGCAAATAATGCTACTACTATTATGATTAAAAATACTGTCATTTTATAGTTTCTCTTTTAACAATCTTTTAATAATGATAATGCTCACTCTCCTTGATGAAAGGATTGCCCTTTGCAAGCAGTGGTGCTTTTGTTAGAGCGCTAAATACCACAAAAATAAATAATCCTCCAAAAAATGCCAGGGCACTAAGCTCAGGAATACCAATGAACCATGATTCTCCCACGGTTGCGGGCATTACCATCACAAATATATCAAGGTAATGGCCCAGTAAGATAATTATTCCTGTCATTACCACAAACCAGTTCACTCTTTTGAAATCACTGTTCATAAGCAATAGCACTGGGAACAGGAAGTTTAGGACCACCATACCAAAAAACAACAATCCGTAATCTTCTATACGCGCCACGTAGTAGGTAACTTCTTCTGGTATATTAGAATACCAGATTAGCAAGAACTGTGAGAACCAAAGGTAAGTCCAGAAAATACTGATCCCGAACATAAATTTGGCCAAATCATGAATGTGGCTGTCATTAACGAATGGCAGATAGTTACGTGACTTGAGGTAGATAGTAACCAAAGCGATCACGGTAATTCCCGAAACAAACATACTGGAGAAAACATACCATCCAAAAAGGGTACTAAACCAGTGTGGATCTAAACTCATTATCCAGTCCCATGACATCATTGATTCTGTAACAATAAAGAATACAAGGAATCCGGCAGCTAATTTAAAGTTCTTTTTATACCAGGTAATACCTGTAGCCTCGTCCTGTTTTCTTGAGTTTCTGGTTAGAAGATGTCTAAACAATACCCAACCTCCAATATAGATTACAGCTCTTATCAGGAAAAACGGAACATTAAGATAGGACTGTTTATTCTGAATAATCTCATCGTGTGCTACAACTTCGGGATCCATCCATATAAACAAGTGGTTAAAATGAAAAGATGAAAGCGCCAGTAAAATGAACATAATAACCCCACCAGGTAGCAAATATGCAGTAATCCCTTCCATTACTCTGAAAAGTACAGGAGACCATCCTGCCTGGGCTGCAAATTGTACTGCGTAAAACGCGAGTACCCCAAGTGCAATCATAAAGAAGAAGAAAGCAGCCACGTATAACGCTGCCCAGGGCTTATTCTGAAGTTGGTGTAGAATATGCTCCAGGTGCACTAACTCGGCATCTTCGGCCATTTTGTGTACCTCTTCATCTGTACGATCGGTTTCTACTTTATGTTCAGAAGGCACATAATCAAACCCTCTGGCATCATCTTCCAACTCATCTTCAGTTTGCCCGGTTAAAGGCATTTCAACCATTTCTCCATGATCATCATGTGCTACAAGCTCCCTCACATCTTCAATAGTAGAAGGAACGGCAAAGAATCCGTAGACAAGGCCTAAGAGACCAACAACCATGAGGATAATGGAAAATAATTTTAATTTACTGGATAGCGTGTACATATTGTATAATATCTAATGCTGTTATTCTTAGTTTTCGTCAATTGGTTCTCCTTCGGCTTCGTTCTGCTTAACCTCCATAGTCTGCTCGGCATTTACAGGCGGCATAAGATTATCCTCAGGCTCAGTTCCGGGTGCAGCTTCAAACTCTCTTTCAGGCCCTCCTTCAAGGTCATTCTTAAGCTTCATAACATAATGAGTGATCAACCAGCGCTCTTCAATAGAAGTTTGTGAGGCATATGACCCCATTGCGTTAAGCCCGTAGTATTGCACGTGATATACACTACCTTCTGTAATGGCTCTTCCTACGTCGGAATAACTAGGGACACCCAAAAATTTCTCACGCTGTACAAGGATACCTTTCCCATCTCCATTATCACCGTGGCAAACCGCACAATAAATAGTATAAAGGGCTTTACCTGCAGCAAGATTATCTTCGGTATATGCCAGCGGATTTTCCGATTGGGTTTTGGCGGTAGCATAACCTTCGGGAGAATTCTCATATTCGTAAGGTTTCCACCCTCTTGATACCGTTCCCTCTACTGGAAGTTTCGCCTCCTGTTCATTAACAAAAACCTCGTAAGCTCCATATGGTTCATAGCTTACAGTCTCGTACATATTTGGCATATACTGGTAATTGGGTTTAGAGTTCTCCACACAGGAAACCGCCGTTACCGCCAAAATGAAAAATATGGATCTTTTAAATAAACTTTTCATTGGGTTTATTTCTTATCTATTAGTTTAATTTCAGAAGCACCGGTGTTGAACAAAAATCCGGTTAGCTCCTCTGCATCATGGCTTCCAACTACAACTTCCATAAGGAAATGATCATCGGTGGTTCTAATATCAGGGTTCTCTGCCTTCTTGAATGGCCACAATTTACTTCTCATAAAGAAAGTAAACACCATAAGATGGGCAGCAAAAAACACTGTTAATTCAAACATAATAGGAACAAAAGAAGGCATATTCTGAATAAAGCTGAAACTCGGCTTTCCTCCAATATCCATCGGCCAGTCTTGAATCATGATGAAATTCATCATAGCTGCTGCTACAGACAATCCAATGATCCCATAAAGAAAGGCAGTAATTGCCAGTCTGGTTGGCGCCAATCCCATCGCTTTATCAAGCCCGTGAACCGGAAAAGGCGTATAGATTTGCCCAATGCTGTAGCGAGCCTCCCTTACTTGCCTTACAGCCTGTAAAAGCAAGTCGTCATCTGTATAAAGAGCGTGTATAACTTTAGATGCCATTCTTATTTACTTTTTAGTTCGTTTGCCTGTTGGTTCCAGTCCCCTCTGTTATCGGCAGTAGGGAAATTCTCTATTACCCTGTCAAGTAAGGTATAATCTTCAAAGGAAAGATTACTAACCTGCGCATAAGTATATATCCCTACCTGATGTAAGCGCTGTTCCATAACCGGACCTACACCGTTAAGCTTTTGAAGATCATCGGCAGATTCTGTTCCGGGGTCAAAAATGCCAATTCTGTGTAACATTTCATCAATTTTATCCCGATCGATTTCAGAATTTGTTAGTCCTTCAGTATGGGTAGTTGGTTCATGCTCCCGCTTTGCCTCAAATTCTCCTCTCTTTATCCAACCTTCAGCCTTATTAACAGCAGGCTCTTTTCCTACAGGGTTTGGGTTTACGTGATCAACATGATCTCCATGTTCGGCTCTTAGCTTCTTATAACGGTCACCCGAAGCTTTAAGAATTGTCTTCACCTCTGCCTGTGCAATTACAGGGAATGTTCTGGCATAAAGCAGGAACAACACAAAGAAGAATCCAATAGTTCCAATAAAGATCCCTATATCTACAAAAGTTGGGGAAAACATGGTCCAGGAAGAAGGCAGGTAATCTCTGTGCAATGAAGTCACAATAATTACAAATCGTTCAAACCACATCCCGATGTTTACAACAATGGAGATAAAGAAAGAGAACATGATGCTGGTACGTAATTTTTTGAACCACATGAACTGTGGCGAGAACACATTACAGGTCATCATAGACCAGTAAGCCCACCAGTAAGGTCCTGTAGCCCTGTTAAGGAAAGCGTACTGTTCGTATTCCACACCCGAGTACCAGGCCATAAATAATTCTGTGATATAGGCAACACCTACAATAGAACCTGTGATCATGATCACGATGTTCATAAGCTCTATGTGCTGAATGGTAATATAATCTTCAAGATTTGAAACCTTTCTCATAATGATAAGCAAGGTGTTCACCATCGCAAAACCTGAAAAGATTGCTCCCGCAACAAAGTAAGGCGGGAAAATAGTGGTATGCCATCCCGGAATTACCGATGTAGCAAAGTCAAAAGATACGATGGTATGCACCGAAAGTACAAGAGGGGTAGCCAAACCTGCCAAAACAAGTGACACTTCTTCAAAACGCTGCCAGTCTTTTGCACGACCACTCCATCCAAAACTTAAAATTCCGTAGATATGTTTCTGAAATGGTTTTACAGCTCTGTCTCTAATCATTGCAAAATCTGGAAGCAATCCTGTCCACCAGAAAACGAGGGATACAGAAAGATAGGTAGAGATTGCAAAAACGTCCCAAAGTAGCGGTGAGTTAAAGTTCACCCATAGAGAACCAAACTGGTTTGGAATAGGAAGCACCCAGTATGCAAGCCATGGACGACCCATGTGAATGATAGGAAACAACCCTGCCTGCACCACAGAAAAGATGGTCATAGCTTCGGCAGAACGGTTAATTGCCATTCTCCATTTTTGACGGAAAAGTAATAGAACCGCTGAAATTAGTGTACCGGCGTGACCAATACCTACCCACCATACAAAGTTAGTGATATCCCAGGCCCAACCAACGGTCCTGTTTAATCCCCAGGTTCCAATTCCTGTAGAAACGGTATAGATAATACAACCTAATCCCCATAGAAAAGCGACAAGTGCAATAGAGAAAACTATCCACCATGATTTGTTAGCTCGTCCTTCAACAGGCGCAGCAACATCGACCGTTACATCATGATAGGTCTTATCGCCAAGTACTAAAGGCTTTCGAATAGGTGCTTCGTAATGAGACATATGCTTTTTATAATTAATTCTTTAACTGTTTATTTATGCTTCAGATGTATTGCGAACCTTTGTCTGGTACATTACATTAGGTTTAGTCCCTACATATTCCAGTGCGTGATACATACGGTCATCTTCACTCAATGCTGCTATCTTGCTGGATTCGTCATTCACATCTCCAAAAACAATAGCTCCTTTATCACAAGCTGAAGAACAGGCTGTCTGGAATTCTCCATCCTCTATTGCCCTACCTTCACGCTTGGCATCAAGAATAGTCTTTTGAGTACGCTGAATACAGAAAGAACATTTCTCCATAACACCTCTGGAACGTACTGTAACGTCTGGGTTCAACACCATACGACCAAGATCGTTGTTCATGTTGTAATCAAACTCATCATTCTTGTTGTAAAGGAACCAGTTGAACCTTCTCACTTTATACGGACAGTTGTTAGCACAGTAACGTGTGCCCACACATCTATTGTAGATCATTTGGTTTTGCCCCTGGCGCCCGTGCATAGTAGCAGCAACAGGACAAACAGTTTCACAGGGAGCATGGTTACAATGCTGACATAACATTGGCTGGAAAACAACCTGTGGATTATCTGAAGCAATTTCCATTTCTCCAAACTGAGACAGGGAATCACCCAAACCACTCATATTCTCCTTCTTCTCAATATCCTGCTCAAATGTTTCTTCAGAAGAATAGTAACGGTCAATACGCAACCAGTGCATATCACGGTACTTTCTCACCTCTTCTTTACCCACAACAGGAACGTTATTCTCGGCGTGACATGCAATCACACATGCCCCACAACCTGTACAGGCATTAAGATCTATAGACATTTTAAAGTGATGACCTACAGAGCGGTCAAAACCATCCCAAAGGTCAACATCTGGTGATGTAACAGGTGTCTCTACGTGGTTAAGAGAAACTTCGGGCATGTTATTCCACACGTGAGAATCTTTAGTATTAAAGATCTCGAGCGTAGTTTCTTTTATAATATCATTCCTACCCATAAGAGTAGTATGCAACTGCAAACACGCAAATTCATGCACTCCTGCAGCTTTTTCTATAACAACTTTTTGGTGAGCGTTAAAATCCTGGTAAAGAGGATAAGCATTCACCCCAACCTGCATTTCCTTCTGGACACCTTCTTTTTTACCATAACCCAACGCTAAAGAAACAACTCCTTTGGCCTGACCCGGCTGAATGAAGACAGGCACTCTTTCAAGTACAGCATCTCCCACCTTAAGGTTTACATAATTTCCATTAAGCGCCCCGTTAGACACATGTTCATTTTCAAGACCAAGCTCTTCGGCATCAGCTTTTGAAATTTTAAGATAGTTATCCCAGGAAGCTCTTGTAATTGGATCTGGCAATTCCTGCAACCATGGGTTGTTAGCCTGGTTTCCGGATCCTAAAGCCACAGATGTGTAAAGTTCTAGTTCAAGGCCTTTACCCTGAGCGGCAGAAAGATTTCTAACAGCTGCACTCTCATCAAAAGAAACGGAAGTAGCAGTTTGATCGGCACCCACTTCAGTAGCGAAAGGAGAAGTCCCTTCAAAAACTCCGTCGTGAAGCGCATCAATCCAGGAACCGGCGCCCATAGCCCCTTCCCAGGTCTGTTTTAAATAATCTGCGTATGAAATATTGTTATCAGTCCATCTTAGGAGCACATCCTGGAACTGACTTGTATCAAAAAGAGGTCTGATAGTTGGCTGCATCAACCCAAATTTTTGGGTTGTAAATTCTACATCACCCCAACTTTCAAGATAGTGAGGTGTGGCAGCAACATAATCTGAAAGAAGCGCCGTCTCATCATTTTTCATTGAGAAGCTAACCTTAAGGTCAACTTCAGCCATTCCTTTCGCAAACTCATCTGCAAACGGTAAGCTATAAGCAGGATTAACTCCGGCAATAAGAATAGCTCCTACCTGTCCGGCCTGCATATCGGCTACTAACTGTTTAACTGCAGCAGCATTACCCTGGCGCAGCATTCTTGGGCTTGCGGTATTCATTACCCCACTACCAAGAGCTTCGTTTATTGAAAGCGCAAGTGCCTGTGCATCTACATCAGGAATTCCTGTAACCACTACGGCACCGTTCCCGGCTTTACGCAGCTGTCTTGCAGCTTTAACAAGTGCATCATCAATATGCGCAGGTAAATTACTGGTAGAAGCACCTCCTGTCACATACCCGTGAAGAGCAGCGAGTGCAGCCTTCTGCTGAGAAAGCGTTAAGGTTATTCTCCTGTCGGCATTGGCACCACTAAGAGTAAAATTAGATTCAAACTGTACGTGTCTGGACATTTTTCCATTCTTCGGAATACGTCCTTTTGCATAAGCAGCATCATAGCCACCACCTGCCCAGTCACCCAGGAAATCGGCCCCAATAGAAACAATGACTTCAGCTTTAGCGAAATCATAACTTGGAAGAGCTCTACGCCCATAACGTGCCTGAAAAGCTTCCAATGCAGCATCTTCAGAAACTGCATCATAAACAACGTGACGTACATTCCCATACTTCTGCGAAAACTCACTGATGAGCTTAGAAGTAGAAGGACTGGCGAAAGTTTGGGTCAATAAAACAATCTCCCTATTTACGTTGTTCAGCTTCTCTTTTACTTCCCGGTCAAATTGCTCCCATGAAACAACTTCTCCATTGGCCATTGGCCTTTGAAGCCTTTTGTTATCATATAAAGAAAGAACAGATGCATGCACCCTGGCATTGGCACCCGTTGTTCCCATAGTATTTTGCTCAATTTTTATAGGACGACCTTCACGTGTCTTTACAAGAACACTTGAAAAATCAAATCCATCAGCCATAGTAGTAGCATAGTAATTTGCTACCCCCGGCACAATCCTTTCTGGCTGCACTACATAAGGAATAGACTTCATTACCGGCCCTTCACAGGCAGCAAGAGAAGCCGCTGCAGTACTAAAACCAACGTACTTCAAAAAGTCTCTCCTGGAAGTAGTTGAACTTTCGAGAGTCTCTTTGTTACCCAAAAATTCATCTGTAGGTATTTCTTCTACAAATTCTTTTTGGCTGTGCGTCTCAACAATTGAGCTGGATTCCTTCAGCTCTTCAACACTTTTCCAGTATTTCTTGTTTGATGACATATGCTTACTTTCTACTTTTTAAATTAATAATGGCACTTGGCACATTCAATTCCACCCATTTGGGCAACAGTTAATTCCTCTACCCCATATTTTTTAGAAAGCTCTTCATGAACTTTCTCGTAATATTCATTCCCCGCAGTACGTACGTTTGTCTCACGGTGACAGTTGATACACCATCCCATGGTAAGAGGTGCGTTTTGGTACATAATCTCCATTTCCTCAACAGGACCGTGACAGGTTTGACAGGCTATCCCACCAACTTCCACGTGCTGTGAGTGATTAAAGTATGCAAAATCGGGAAGGTTATGAATCCTGATCCATTTTACTGGCTCGGTTTCTCCCGTATAAGATTGCTGTGAAACATCCCAGCCCACGGCATCGTACAACTTGGCAATTTCACCATCATAGAATTCTTTAGAGTACTCTTCAGTAGCGGTAGCCTCAGCCACTTCGCTAATATTTTTATGACAGTTCATACAAACATTCAATGAAGGTATACCTGATGTTTTAGACACCCTGGCTGAACTATGACAGAACTTACACTCAATCTGGTTATCACCAGCATGAATTCTGTGCGAGAAGTGAATTGGCTGAATTGGCTGATAACCTTTATCAACACCCACCTGCATCATCCAGCCATACGCGAAGTACGACCCAACAAGAACAAGTATAACGGCAGTCACTATTACCAGGAATTGGTTTTCAACAAAAGCTTTCCAGATTGGTTTCGCCCTTTTTTCCTTTACAGGAAGCTCAACCCCACTAGCCTCAGCAAATCTTCTTAATGTTTTATTTACCAAATAAAGGATCACAAGCAACATTAAAAGCACGAATGCAAGAATTCCAAGCAGGATATCTGTTGAAACTCCCCCACCTCCTTGTGCGGCATCACCAGAAGCAGCTGTTCCCGCCTGTTGCTCCTGCGGCACTGCCTTTGGCGCATTTACATAAGCCAGGATATTATCAATATCACTATCACTTAACTGCGGAAAAGGAGGCATCGCTACCTGGTTGAACTCATTAAAGATCTCAACAGCCTGCTCATCTCCAGATGCAATTAAAGCCTGGGAATTTTTAATCCAGCTATGCAGCCACTCGGTATCTCTTCTATCTCCCACACCTCTAAGTGCCGGACCTATGGAGTTACCATCAAGTTTGTGACAGGCAGCACAAAGCGTGTTAAAAAGCTCTTTCCCTGCAGCTTCATCCCCACCCGAGGTTGGCGCCTCCACATTAGATTCCTGAGGCCCCTGAACAGTTTCCTGCCTATCGGCTTCGTCTGTAGAGAGCGGTGAATCCTGAGGTGCTTCCTGAGCTAAAAGGAGAGTATTAAAAGAGAAAAACAGGGATACACTAAAAAATACTATTCGAGCTGCTGAATGGCGGTATTTCACCTTTTTCATATTATAAGTTGAATTAACGTCTTATTTGGTATGATTTTTAGTATAATTAAAACGTGATTATTGTCATGTTTTAGCCACTAAAAATTTACCGACAAAAGTAATACTTAAGTTCGATTTGAAAGGATAGCCAAATAATTTATAACTATTCTAAATAAGTGTTAACAGCAGAATTGATCTGTAAAGTTATACTTTTGTATTTCAGAAAAGTAGTAAGAAATGTTCAGAAAAAATAAAATAATACTCACTACCGCACTAATTATCGGAGCAGTAGCAGCCACAACGGCTCAGGAAGGACAGGTACGCATTAACCAGGATGAAACCATACCCGCACTTTTAGAGAAAAAAACCGAAATGGTTCAGGATGGGATTATTGGAGAACGCTACAGAATACAACTATTTTCGGGAGATAATAACCAGGCCAGTAAAGTGATCAAAGAATATCGGTCACTCTTCCCCGAGTGGTCATCTACCATAGTATTTGAGACTCCAAACTACAAAGTATGGATAGGAAACTTCAGGAGTAGCATGGAAGCCGACAGGGCCTTGCTGCAAATAAAAAAATCTTTTCCAGCAGCCTTCAGGTTTAGACCGGAAAAGAGATAATTAATCTTCAGTAAAAAAATAAACATATAGCAACTCAAACGGGTTGCTTTTTTCTTTTTAGAACTAACAGAGAAAAATAATTTCACAGTTTCTTCTGCGGAAAAAACCTTTCAAAAATGGCATTTTAAAGACCTTCTGAAATATTTAAAATGCGACATGGAATTTCCATGCTTCTCATGCCAAAATTTTTTCAGAAAATGACCAGTGAATTTTCGTACAAAATAAATTCGTTAGTGCTATTTATTCTTTTCCAACAGGATGATCTTCGTACCAGTCGTCAAAATCTTTATTGGTAGAATATTTGTCTGTTAGCACTTTGTAAACGGTGAAAAGCCACCAGGCCTGCCCCACCAAAACGGTATAGAAAACAATGTTATAGGGAGCATTGTAAAATACAAGTGCAGCCACTAAGATCAGAAAAATAGTAGCTATAACTACATAAAAATGTGCTAAAAACTTCATAGCCTCAATTTAGCAAAGAGCACAGGCACACCCAGTTAAGAGTTTACTAAATCATTTATATTTAGCAGAAAATTGACTTTTTGTTAAGGTATTTTTTAAAAGCAGCGCCCCTGCAGAAAATGGCAAAAACAGGCTACAATAAGCAAGCCAGCGAAAGTAGTTTTCAAAAAGAGACATTTCCTGCCAGGTTACAAAACCTTTGTAGAAGATAAGCGTTTCGGTGGCCAAAAAAGCCGAAAAGTACAGCCAAAAAATCCACTTCGGAAGGCTTAGAAGCCGGTGATGAGCGAGGAAGGCAAAGAGACAAACCGTCACCACTCCCAGAAAAACCCAATGCAGATAACCTATTACGAAATCGGGGAAACTGAAGGCGAGGTTCGCGAACCACGGCAAAGCTGAAAACAGCTGCAAAATAAGCTTAAAGGCCAGTGCAGTGCCTGCTATCTTCAGTAAAAGTTTCAAAAATGGGGAAAAATGAAGCTGTTTCCAACGAGGCTCAACCATCTTCCAGAAATTAACAAAAGCCATGATCTGAAAAATCGCTCCGGCACCACCCAGCACATAAAAGATCCAGGGTGGTTCTACCCAAAGCACTGAGAGGAAAAAACTCAAGATCACCGCTACATTTATCTGCCAAAAGAAGCTTCTAAAATGCCCTTTTTGAGGCCTCAGGTCTTGTTGCTCCATAAAGAAAAAGAAAATTCCCAGGAGAGCGAGAATGAACCAGGCATTGTATTGAAAATGCAGGTAGTAATAGATCGCCATTTTATACCAGATGCTCGCGCTACCCATAGTGGCCATAATTCCGCCAAGCGCCCATGGGCCAATGCTGGAGAAAACCATGTACCAAAGTGCAGCTCTTATAAGCTTAAAGGAATAGGTGGTTTTATACTGTGAAGGAGTCTTCTTCAGTATGAACCAGGCCATAAAATAGGAGGCAAAGAGAAAAAGTGTAGAAAAAGTGATTGAAAAAAGAGCGTACCCGGTAAACGGAAAGGTGAGCATCATTCCTATTAATGTGACCTGCGTAAACCAGAATATTCTTTTATAGATTTTTCCGAAGCCAGCTTCAGCAAAATACATTTTATAGATCATTGTAGTGAGGGCAATATAAACCCAGCCCAGAAGGGCAATATGGGAATGCGAATGAACTACGTACCGAAAATTTGCAGGAATAGGGATTACAAAAAAGAATCGCAGGAATGTTCCCAGCAGCCCCACGAGAAAAAAATATCCCAGGGCAATATTGGTGTGCTTCTTTAAACTGATCATTTTTTAAAAGTAGGAAAAAGAGAGGAGGCAAAAAACTGCATTTTTGACACCCCCTTTACGGGAGCGATGCCAGCTCTTTGCCTCCTCTGTATTTTTAAACTTCCTGATATTCTTTTTTGAGTACTTTCTTCTTATCGGCCGGTAGCTTTTTACGGCTGTCAAGACTAAAGACGAACCACACGAAAGCAAAGAGGCCGACAGCAAATATAGTATCCCCAATAGCCCTCAACCAGCGCAGGGTATCCATTCCAGGTTGTTGCATAAAATCGGCCGAACGCGCGTACCACATTCCTTCATTCACACTGGCAACCGTTTGAAGTAAACCTATAGGAAGTATACTTAACAGCACCATAAGAATAAGCCCGATATTAATAGACCAGAAAGAGAAACTCAGCAGTTTGTCATTCCAAACCTGCACTCTAAAGAGGCTTCTTAACACAAATAACATAAGACCGATTCCAAGGAACCCATACACTCCAAAAAGTGCAGTGTGTGCGTGAACGGCTGTGGTGTTAAGCCCTTGCATGTAATAAAGTGCAATTGGAGGGTTAATGATAAAACCGAAGATCCCTGCTCCCAGGAAGTTCCAGAAGGCTACAGCTATAAGGCAGTAGATAGGCCACTTGTAATCTTTAAGCCATTCGGTTGCCCTGGAAAGCTTGTAGTTCTCATAAACTTCGTACCCAATTAAAACAAGGGGCACAACTTCAAGGGCACTAAAGGTAGCTCCCAAAGCCATAACCGCAGTTGGAGTACCACTAAAGTACAGGTGGTGAAAAGTTCCTAAAATACCTCCCGAAAGGAAGATAATAGTAGCCAAAAGCACACTTAGCGTAGCAGTTTTTGTTCTTAATAAACCTAATCTCACGAAAAGGAAAGCAGATACCACGGTTGCAAATACTTCAAAGAAGCCTTCTACCCAAAGGTGAACAACCCACCAGCGCCAGTATTCGGCGATTGCAAGATTTGTTTGGCGCCCCCACATAAGACCAGCCCCATAGAATAAGGCAATTGCAGCAGAAGAGACCAGGAACATAATGAGCAGGTTCCTTTCTGAAGTTCTTTGTCTTATCACAGGAATGAGCGGTCTCACCATAAGTGCCAGCCACACGAATAATCCCACAAAGAGAAATATTTGCCAAAACCTTCCCAGGTCAACATACTCATAACCCTGGTGACCGAACCAGAAGTTCTCGGCTAATCCAAGTTTTTGCATAATTCCCATCCATTGCCCGGCCATAGAACCAAATACAATGATCAACAGGCAAACAAAGAGGAAGTTCACTCCAAATTTTTGAAACTTCGGATCTTTTCCTGAAACGGCAGGCGCAATGTAGAGCCCTGTTCCTAACCACGCAGTGGCGATCCATAAAATTCCGAGCTGCACGTGCCAGGTCCTTGAAATGGAGTAAGGGAGAATATCGGCGAGGTTAAGACCGTAAAAACCGTCACCCTCAACACCATAATGCGCAGTCACCACACCAAAGGTCACCTGTATAAGGATAAGCACACATACTATCCACATATACTTTTTCACGGCGAGCATAGAAGGAGTAAGAGTTTGATCCATTAGTGGATCTCTTACCGGTCTTTCCAGCTCTTCTTCCTCTTTCATCCTGGCGTGATAGAACACCATTATTCCTATTCCTACAAGAAGAAGGATAATACTAAACCCTGTCCATATTAATAGATCACCCGTAGCTTTGTTACCAACCAGGTCATCTGGAGGCCAGTTATGGGTATAAGAAACTTCACTTCCGGGTCTTTCGGTAACTGTAGCCCAGGTGGCCCAGAAGAAAAATCCTGCCATTTGATGCATTCTGTTCTCATCCTTAATAGAATTTTCAGGGATAGCATAAAAATTCCTCAGTTCATCAAGTTCAGGGTTCTGCATAAAAAGCCCTTTATAGTAGTTGCTAAGATATACCACCGCTTTGGCTCGCATAGGAGAAATAGTAATAACATCTTTGGCTTCGTTATAAGTATTCTCTCTTAACTCCAGCTGCAATCTTCTTTCCAGAAGCGCCTGTTTTTCACTTTCAAGTTCATCATAGGGAAGGTTGTAATCATCCTGAGACCACTCATTAAGAATAAATAGTGCTTCGCGGTGAAGCCAGTCTGCAGTCCAGTCGGGAGCCTGGTAAGCACCGTGACCCCAAATAGAGCCAACTTCCTGGCCACCCATACTTTGCCAAACATTTTGCCCATCTTTGATATCCTGACCTTCAAAGATAACTTCCCCCTCGGTAGTAACTATCCGGTCTGGCATTGGTGGTGCTTTTTGATAAATTTCAAAGCCGTAGTAACCCAGAACAGCAAAGGATACAGTTATGACCAGCAAGAAAGCGATCCATAATTTTTTTTCTTTACTCATATTTAAGTCATTAAAAACCGAAAAGGAAAAGCGAATATGCAGGCTTTCAGTTTCGGTGGAATTAGGGATTTATATTATTAATTCATTATTGATTAGAACGCAACTCTTTTTCAAGTAAAAGAGATTTTGGAAAAAGGATGTTATTTTCAAGATGCACGTGCTGGTGAAGGTCTTGTTCAAATTCTTCAAGCTTGGCATAAAAAGCTCTATAAGTATTGCAGGCACCTTGTGGAGGTGTGTAATTATTGCTCAATTTGGCAATCCTTCTAAGCAGTTCCCCGGCATCTTCGTGTTCGGTCTCCATCATTTTGATAGGATTATCTACACTTCCAAAATGGGCAGCAGGCAGTTCGGTATTCTCTTTTTTAGCTCTTACCATTTGCTTAATGAACGGGAAAAGGATCAACTCTTCCTTTTTCAAATGAGCACTCAGCTCTCCTGCAACTTCTTTCACCAGTTCTTTTATTTCCAAAAGTTCGGTGTAATGTGATCCATGAACCTGCGCCACTCTTGCAGAATACTGAAGCAATAGTGGAATATTCTCTTCTACATAACTGTGATGAACGTTTATAATATGATCTGTAAGAAAATCAAGCTCCCATCTGTTATAGTTTGTGGCTCTTGAATTTGTTTGATCTACATTAAGAAGTTCCTGGGTTAGCAGGTTGTAATCAACATTATATTTTTCACAGGCTTTGTCGAGACTTATTCCGCCGCCGCAGCAAAAATCTATTCCGTGCTTTTTAAAAATGTGTGCAGTTTTAATGTTCTCGGTCACCATTTCTGCAACTGTTTTACTCTGTAAAATTTCCATGATCGTATTATTTTAGATTAACAGGAGTTTAAATTTGAGGTACAAAGATGGCGTAAGCAAAGAGGCTTGTTTATGAGGTGAGTCATATAGGACAAATTTGTCCTATTAATTTTTGTTAAAAAAAATTGGCACCTCCTGTAGTAGAAGATGCCAATCAAAAAACAAACTAAATAATACTAATCTAAAACAAATTATTAACCATGCAAAACCAGTAATGGCAACTGGTTTATAAAAGGAATATTCTCATTTTCCTCATTGCGCAGAAACTTTTGGCAGAGGTTGAGATTTTTTGCCGCTAACACGATCATGTCTACATCGCGATTGGCAATAAGAATTTTTTTAGGGTTTTGATCTCTTGAGGTATAATAGGTTTGCAACACGGGAATCCTTGGGGAAAATGAATCCTGAAGAAACTCCCTGTTCTCTATTTGCTCGATTGAGGGTTCTGTTTCACTACTAAAGATCTCAAGGATCTTAACATTGGCTTTTGAAAGTGAAGCAAGATTTAAAAGGGTGCGCAACACCTTACTGCCGTAGTGTATTTTATAATCTGTAGGGAAAAGAATTTTCTTGTGCTCCTTAAAGGAAGCATATTCAGAAATGGCCAAAACAGGACATTTCACCTTCATCATCACATCGGAAGTATTTTTCCCGATCACAACACCTTCCTTATTTGTTTTTCCTTTAGTTCCCATAAGAATGAGATCTATCTGCTTCTCCTGCACTTTGGCTCTTACTGCATTGATAAGATAATCAGCTTTAAAACAAACATTGTAGGTATGCTCGGGATTGGTGCGAATACTCTCCAACCAATTGATGAGCTTGTCAAAATTTTCCTTGACTTCAGAAGACATAGACATATATCCAGTCGTCATTTTATCTACCGGAACCGGGAATACGTTCAGCAAATGAAAATTGCAGGGAGTATCCTTAAAGAACTGCAACGCATAGGCTGCAGCATTCCTGCTATTTTCAGAAAAATCGGTAGGCAATAGGATATTCATCATCAGTCACATCTATTTACCCGGCAAAAATATGCAGGAAGACAGGCTGAAAAAATGATAAACATCAGTTATTGAAATATTCTAAAAAATAAGCAGAATCAACTGATTTTCTTTAGGGCCTCTACGTTGAGTAACTTTATATTGCGGCCTTCAATCTCTAGCAATCCCTCTTTTTTAAAATCAGAAAGTGTTCGTATAAGGGTTTCTGAAGCCATACCTGCCACACTGGCAAGATCACTCCTGGAGATCCTGATGCTTTGGGTGGGATGTCGTCTAATTTTTTGAGAAAATAAAAGGATGGTTCTTGCTGCTTTTTTTCTTACAGATCCATAAGCCATTTCAAGCAACTGCTCTTTAATGCCTGCAATATTATCACCCATTACATCGATAAGTTCCAGGGTAATATTGCTGTTTTTCATGAGTATATGCTTCAACTCCTCTTTTGAAACCGCATAGACCCGGGTTTCTTCCATAGCTGTAGCATATTCACTATAGACATCACTCTTTTTAAAGGAAGTATTTCCAAAAAAATCTCCTTCTTTATATATAGAGGTAATAAGCTCCTTCCCGTACTCGTCCATACGGTGGCTCTTTACCACGCCTTTATCAACAAAGAAAAAGTGGTTACCCAGCTTCCCTTCTTCATAGATGGTTGCACCCGCCTTGAAAGTTTGCTGTTCGTACTTTTTAACTTCCTCCCTAAGTTCCTGGAGAGAATTAATTTTCTGCTGAGTTTCTTCTGAAGCATCAGGCTGGCCATTCTCCTGAAGCTTGCTTAAAATTGCCACTTTTGCCAACCGGCTTTCTATAGCACTCATAAGCTCTTCTTCCTCAAAAGGCTTCGTGAGGTAATCATCTGCCCCAAGATCCATTCCGCGGCGAATATCCTTATGTTCGGTTTTTGCTGAAAGAAAGATAAACGGAATGTGCCGGGTTTGCGGATCTTGAGAAAGACTCTCAAGAACACCGTACCCATCCATTTCGGGCATCATGATGTCGCAAACAATGATATCCGGCAGTTCCTGCCGTGCCACTTCAAGACCAGAGCGGCCGTTTGCTGCTGTGATCACATCATATTCTGCCAGCTCCAAAAGTTCAGCTGTATTTTCCCGTACTACGGTATCATCTTCTATAAATAATACTTTTTTCATTCTTTCACTATAGGTAGTTCTACAATAAATTGTGTTCCGCGGTTCTCTTCACTACTAAAACTGATGGTACCTCCCAAATTCTCAAGATGCACTTTGGCTATGTTAAGACCAATTCCCGTACCCTGATTCAAAAGGGCATTTTCGGCCCTGAAATATCTTTCAAAGATATGTTTTTGATCTTTAGCAGGAATCCCCATTCCTTCATCGGCCACTATAAACCTGATCTTCTGAGCTTCAGCTTCTATTTCAAACTTTATAAGAGTATCTTCAGGAGAATATTTTATGGCGTTACTCAATAAATTTGACAATACCAGTTCCAGTATTTTTTCATCCTGGTGCAACACTATATTATCAATGTCACGAGTATATTCAATATTTTGACCGCTCTTCAAGGTGACGTTTGCATTATAAACAACCTCATTCACCACTTTACTAAGACTAAAACTGGTAAATTTATAATTCACCTTACCACTTTCTAATCTTTCAATTGACAAAAAGTCGTTAAGGATATTATCCAGGTAATGCACCTTATTTTTAATGGTGTTGAGGTGCTTTTCCCGCTTCTCCTGTTGCTCTTCAAGCTTATACTTTCCGGCAAGAACTACCGAAGTTAAGATCCCGCTAAGGGGTGTCTTAAATTCATGAGACACAAGGGAAAGAAATTTTGTTTTTAGATCGCTGAGCTCCTTTTCCTTTTGAAGGGCAGTTTTAATTCGGTTTTCAGCTTCTTTACGGCGTTTAATTTCTAGCTCAAGACTTTTATTGGCATTTTGGAGCTTTTGAATACTCTCTTCCAACTCTTTTGTCCTTACTTTGATCTTCCCTTCCAACTCATTATTGAGTTCCGTAATCTGCCTTTGCGCCTCCTTTCTAACAGAGATATCTATAATAAGAGACATGACGTACCTTTCCTCTCCAATTTGAAACGGATTAAGACCGGCTTCTACAGGAAACTCATCGCCGTTCTTTTTAACACCATACAAATCACGGCCATGGCCCATTTGCCTTTTTTCGCTGTCTTGTAGAAAACCTTTAAAATGAGAGGGGTGTGCAGAACGGTATTTTGGTGGTATCAAGAGGTTTAAAGGCTTCCCTTTCAACTCTCCTTTGTTGTACCCAAACATATTATCTGCAGCCAGGTTACTGCTCACTATTACCTGGTGGGTGTTAACAACTATAATACCTTCTGAAGCAGCTTCAAAAAGTACATTAAATACGGTCTGATCTGTTTCAAACTTTTCCAGGTGATTATCTGCGGCAGTGCTCAATACCAGATTTTTTTTAGATGAAGGTCAAATTTAAACAATTTAGAATAACTCAGGCCTTAAAGGCAAATAGAAACCAAAAATGCCATTTTTGAAGGGCCTGTAAAATAAAGGATCCGGAGAGAAAAATATTCCTCACCGGATCGTTTGCTGTAGTTCTACTATCAACAACATAATACTCTTTTCAACACCAGTAGAACTGCAACTATATTATTTACTCCTCTTCGGGGGAGACATAGTCTTTATCTGCCGGTAAAAGGCGGCTTGCAAGCTTTGTAACCCCCATTGCAATAAGCACTGCGGTAATTACAAAAAGCAGGAATTTGACCATAAGATTATCCTCCAGCACACTGCTGTAAAAAGTGAGAAGAACCTCTATAGCCAAAAAAGCTAATTGTAAACTTGCCTTTAATATCATATAAAAAGAATATGGGGTAAAGATACGTTTGTAGCAAATTTTTTTGGGCCTGTTTTCAAGGTTTGACGCAAATTTAACGTATGGCTTTCAATTGCTTAACTCAAACGAGTGAGTTGGCTTAAGCAATAAAATTAAACCAACTGAAGCCAGAACCCGAACTGCCGTTTCGACTTCAGGTTTTCCTGTTAATTTATATACTTCAGCATTAGCTAAAAAGCTGCCAAAAAAGTGATTCAGAAGAAAAAATCTTCCGCAGAGATCCTGAAGATCAAAAGCAAAGACATAGAAACTCACCTCTCAAAAAGGGCATTTTGAAATGCTATTTTTCGAGCCTGAATGTGATCACCGGGCTGTTTGCATGATTTACGAGATCTTCACTGATGCTTCCATTAAAAAAATGCGACAGGCCTTTGCGCCCATGAGTAGCAATTCCCATAAGGTTAGCATTAATTTTTTTAGCAAAATTTAAGATTCCCTGTTCTACAGAATCATCATTAAAGACATGAAATTCGTAATTATCAAAATCTACACCTTCCAAATATTGCTTCAGCTTTGTATCGCATTCATTAGAGGTCACAAATTCATTTGCAGTGTTGACATATACAAAATGAAGGCGAGCTTTAAATAGATCTGCCAGCTCAATCACTTTTTTGAGCACTTCTCTCCCTGTAGTTTCGAGGTTGGTAGCAAAAACAAAATCATTGACCTCAAAGGCCGCATGATCATTCTTGACTACGAGTACAGGAACCTTAGAAGTTCGCACCACTTTCTCGGTATTTGAACCAATAAACATTTCTTTTAGACCAGATGCACCCTGTGAGCCCATGACAACAAAGTCGCAATTGTGCTTCTCGCTGGCTTCCAAAATACCGTCAAATGCTTTATTTACTTCCACAATATCATGAACTTTAATATTTTTAAGATAAGGGCGGGAAAGAAGTTCATCAAACCTCTTTTTGGCCAGTTTCATAAAATATATAGCTTCGGGCAAATCGTTGGAACGGGTCTCTCCTAATGGGTTTACCATATCTACAGGCAACTCTATTAAATGCAAAAGATAAATTTCGGCATTGAATTTTTGAGCGAGTTGAGCGGCTACTTTTAAGGCATTTTCAGCCTGTTCCGAAAAGTCGGTAGGCACAAGGATATTTTTCATAGATAATTGTAAATAGGTAAGGTTGATTTAGTTATAAAACTACAAATATTTTTTCATTCTAATTCTTGTTTTCGTTCTACAAAAATATTACTATATTTGCACCGTTGAAGGGAAAAAAGAACAACGAGGGGACAAAAAGTCCCCTCTTTTTATAGCCAAACCCGCGAATGTTACGAGAGAAAGTAGAAAAATTACTGCAAGAAGCTTTCGAAGAAAATAATTCATTATTTTTAATTGAGCTCAACGTTAACGACTCAAACCATATCACAGTCATAATTGATGGTAATAAAGGAGTGTCTGTAAATGATTGTATTGCGGTAAGCCGTAAGATTGAACATAACCTTGATCGCGAAGAACAGGATTTTTCACTGGACGTTTCGTCGGCTGGCGCTTCCAGCCCCCTGGAAATGCCACGGCAGTACCAGAAAAATATTGGAAGAATTCTTGCGGTAACCACAACTGAAGGAGAAAAGATCGAGGGCACATTGACCTCTTTTGAGGATGAGAAGATTACCCTCAAGTGGAAGGCCAGAGAGCCCAAACCTGTTGGTAAAGGAAAAGTGACCGTAAATAAAGAAGCCGTCTTGCCTTTAGAGGATGTAAAAGAGGCAAAGGTGGTAATAACATTTTAACAGACATAGGATATGGAAAATATCGCGTTGATAGATTCGTTTTCAGAATTTAAGGATGATAAGTCTATAGATAAGCCAACATTAATGGCAATCCTTGAAGAGGTATTGCGTAGTGCGCTTAAAAAGAAGTACGGAGAAGACGATAACTTTGATATTATTGTAAACCCTGATAAAGGGGATCTTGAGATTTGGAGAAACAGGGTTGTTGTGGCCGATGGAGAAGTAGAAGACCCTAACCAGGAAATTTCCCTTACTGAAGCCCGCAAAATTGAACCCGATTTTGAAGTTGGGGAAGATGTTTCTGAAGAAGTAAAATTGATCGACCTTGGGCGTCGTTCCATTCTGTCTTTACGTCAAAATCTAATTTCAAAGGTTCACGAACACGACAATACCAATATATACAAGCACTTTAAAGAGCTTGAAGGAGAGATCTACACTGCTGAAGTTCACCATATTCGCCACCGTGCGATAATTTTACTGGACGATGAAGGTAACGAGATCATACTTCCTAAAGATAGGCAGATACCTTCAGATTTCTTCAGAAAAGGGGAAAATGTGAGAGGAATTATTGAAAGCGTGGAATTAAAAGGAAATAAGCCTGCCATTATTATGTCAAGAACTTCTCCCCTATTTTTGGAGAAACTTTTTGAGCAGGAAATCCCTGAAGTATTCGATGGCCTGATTAATGTTAAGAAGGTGGTTAGAATTCCTGGAGAAAAAGCAAAAGTAGCTGTAGACTCCTATGATGACCGTATTGATCCTGTTGGAGCCTGTGTGGGGATGAAAGGGTCAAGAATACACAGTATTGTACGGGAATTGGGCAATGAAAATATAGATGTGATCAATTTCACTACAAATAATCAATTGTTAATCACCCGTGCTTTGAGTCCGGCGAAGATCACTTCCCTTAAGATAGACGAAGAGAACAAGCGGGCCGAAGTGATGTTAAAACCCGAAGAAGTTTCAAAAGCAATTGGTCGTGGCGGGCATAACATAAGATTGGCAGGACAATTGACAGGTTATGAAATAGACGTGTTTAGAGAAGGTGTTGAAGAAGATGTTGAATTAAGAGAATTTGCAGATGAGATTGACTCATGGGTCATCGAAGAATTTGCTAAAATTGGACTTGATACAGCAAAAAGTATATTAGAACAGGATGTAGATGATCTTGTCAAAAGGACCGACCTTGAAGAAGAGACTATACGTGAGGTGATGAAGGTTCTGAGAGAAGAATTTGAAGAAGAGAATAAAAGTTAAGAATAAAAGAGGTTAATTTAGAGGGCAATTTATGGCTGAAGCGAAGACAATGCGATTAAATAAGGTGTTACGCGAGTTCAATATTTCGTTGGATCGTGCCGTGGAATTTCTCAATTCCCAGGGCCACGAAATAGAGGCGCGTCCCACTACAAAGATTTCGGGAGAGATTTATCAGGTGCTTTCTGATGAGTTCCAGACCGATAAAAGTAAGAAGGTAGAGGCGAAAGAAGTAGGAGAAGAAAAGCGCAAGGAAAAAGAAAGCCTTCGTCTTGAAAGAGAGAAGGAACAGGAAGAAAAGCGCAGACAGGAAGAGAAGCAGGAGGTTATACGAGCCAAGTCAACCCTGGAAGGCCCAAAACAGGTAGGCAAGATCGATCTCGATAAACCAAAGACAACTGCTTCGGAAAAAACCGAACCTAAGGCAGAAGAGCCAAAAGCGCCTGAACAGCCACAGGCCAAAGCTCCCGAAGCCAAGGAACCGGAAGCTCCAAAGCCTGAAGCTCCAAAAGCCGAGGCTCCAAAGGAGAAAACTCCTGAAGTTGAAGCTCCTAAAGCAGAAACTCCAAAACCTGAAGCTCAACCCGAACCTTCAAAACCTGCAGAGAAAGAAGCAGCAGCTCCAAAACAGCAGGAAGAAGCCGGAAAGCAAAAAGAGGATGAGGCTCCTAAAAAGGAGACAAAACCAGAAGCTTCAGAAGAAAAAACAGAAGAATCTTCAACTCTTGCCACAAAATATCAAAAGCTTAGTGGCCCTAATTTTACAGGTGAGAAAATTGACCTTTCTCAGTTTAAGAAGCCTGTAAAAAAGAAAGAAGAAAAAGATAAAAAAGCTGAAGACGACAAGGATAAACGCAAAAAGCGTCGCCGTCGTATAAGCAAAGACGTAAAAGGTGCACCTGGACAAGGTGGAGCCGGAGCGAAATCAAAACCAGGTGCTGGTAAACGTACCCGCCCGGTAACCAAAGAAGAGCCTAGCGAGGAAGAAGTACAAAAACAAGTACGGGAAACTCTTGAGAAACTTCAGGGTAAATCCGGAAAAGGTCGTGGTGCCAAATACCGTAGAAATAAAAGGGATACTCACCGTCAAAGGACTGAAGATGCCCAGCTAGAAGAAGAGAACAAGGTATTAAAGGTTACCGAGTTTGTTACCGTAAGCGAAGTCGCTACGATGATGGATGTACCGGTAACTCAAATTATCTCTGCGTGTATGTCACTTGGAATGATGGTGACTATGAACCAGCGTCTCGATGCCGAAACTCTTTCTATAGTAGCCGAGGAATTTGATCATGAAGTAGAATTTGTTACAGCCGATATTGATGAGCCAAAAGAAGTGGTTCCAGAAAATCCTGAAGATCTTATTCCACGAGCTCCAATTGTGACCGTAATGGGACACGTTGACCACGGTAAAACTTCCTTACTTGATTATGTTCGTAAAGAAAATGTTATTGCCGGGGAAAGTGGAGGAATCACACAGCATATTGGTGCCTACGGAGTAAAACTGGAAAACGGTCAAAAAATCACATTTTTGGATACTCCGGGTCACGAAGCCTTTACAGCTATGCGTGCAAGGGGTGCACAGGTAACCGACCTTGCAATTATTGTTGTAGCGGCCGATGATGATGTGATGCCTCAAACAAAAGAAGCGATCTCTCACGCCCAGGCTGCAGGAGTTCCTATAGTATTTGCAATTAATAAGGTGGATTTACCAACGGCAAATCCAGAAAAGATAAAAGAAAAACTAGCGGGTATGAACCTGTTGGTTGAAGATTGGGGTGGTAAGATACAGTCACATGACATATCTGCCAAAACAGGACTTGGAGTGAAAGAATTACTGGAGAAAGTACTTCTTGAAGCCGAAATCCTTGAATTGGAAGCCAACCCAGATAAGCTTGCAAACGGTACAGTAGTAGAAGCTTACCTTGATAAAGGTAGAGGATACGTCTCAACAATTCTCGTACAATCTGGTACGCTTAAAATTGGAGATTATGTACTTGCCGGAAGACACAGCGGTAAGGTTAAGGCGATGCAGGATGAGCGTGGAAAAGACGTGAAAGAAGCAGGGCCTTCTACACCCGTATCTATTCTTGGTCTTGACGGTGCCCCACAGGCAGGAGACAAGTTCAAGGTAATGGCCGATGAGCGCGAGGCTAAAGATATTGCTGCCAAGCGTACTCAGTTGCAACGTGAGCAGTCTGTAAGGACTCAGCGTCACATTACTCTTGATGAGATTGGACGTCGAATTGCCCTTGGTGACTTTAAAGAACTTAACATCATCCTTAAAGGTGACGTGGATGGTTCTGTAGAAGCACTTACCGATTCATTCCAGAAACTTTCTACTGAAGAGATCCAGGTGAACATCATCCATAAAGGAGTAGGCGCAATTACCGAAAGTGATGTATTGCTTGCTTCGGCATCAGATGCGATCATCATCGGATTTAACGTAAGACCTGCCGGAAATGCCCGTACAGTCGCTGAAAAAGAAGAAATAGATATCAGAACATACTCGATCATCTATGACGCTATCAACGACCTGAAGGATGCTATGGAAGGAATGCTTTCTCCTGTGATGAAAGAAGAGATTACAGGTAATGCAGAGATAAGAGAAATATTCAAAGTATCTAAGATTGGAACCATTGCCGGTTGTATGGTAACAGACGGAAAAATCTACAGAAACTCACGAATTAGACTTATACGAGACGGGGTAGTTGTTTACACCGGAGAACTTGCCTCTCTTAAGCGCTTTAAAGATGATGTGAAAGAAGTTTCTAAAGGTTACGACTGTGGTCTACAGATCAAGAATTACAACGACATTCACGAAGGTGATGTAGTAGAATCCTTCCAGGAAGTTGCTGTGAAGAAAAAGTTGAAATAACGAATAGAACATCAGTATAGAAACAAAAGAGGCTGCCTAATTAAGGCAGCCTCTTTATTTATAAGACATTTTAGAAAACTTCATTTCTTCTACCAGATATAATTGGGATCATTTACAATCCGTAATGTTTCAGAAAAGACAGCAGGAATCGCTTAATAATCAAGTGGAGCAAATTGCCTACTTATCCCCATCCCCTTTTAAGACCAAGAAAAAGGACCACAAGCCACTGAATTTACTGCTATGCAAATTGTTTCTCTATCCTTTGGAGCAGTTCATCCACATCAAAAGGTTTGGCAATAAAATCATCTGCACCTTCGGTACGGCTAATGTCTGCATGGGCAGACATAAGAACTACGGGAATTCTTTTAGTCTCAGCACCATTTTTCAACTCACGGCAAAGGTCTACTCCGTTACCATCGGGCAACATAATATCCAGGAGGAACAGATCTGGTACTTTTTGGGGAACAGTTTTATGAAAAGCCCGGGCAGTAGGAAATGTCTTCACTACATACTGCTGACTTTCCAGAAGAAATTCTAATAACTCCCTAATTCCATCGTCATCTTCTACAATAAATATCTCTTTCATCACAACATTTTTTAATCAGGAATAATTAAAACTCCTTATATAGCTTTTACTTTTTTAAACTTTTGAACTGCCAGTGGCAGAATTAGAGAGAATTCAGATCCCATCCCATATTCACTCGCCACTTCAATACTACCTCCATGCCTGTCTATGATCTGTTTGGTAAGGTACAAGCCAAGCCCCAGCCCACTTATACCTTGAGTGTCTTCGGCCCTGTAAAACCTGGTAAACAACTGCCTTCGCTGCTCCTCGGTTAAGCCTATGCCCATATCTCTCACCTTCACCACCATATTTTCTCCAACTACCTCAAGATCTACAAAGATCTCGTCAGCTTTTGGGGAGTATTTAATGGCATTGGTCATCAGGTTAAGGATAGCCTGTTCTATTCTTTGTTTATCCCCTTCAATAATGACTGAATCATTCCACAATGTTGCGGTGACCCGGTGAGACTGCGAAGAATAAGAAAAGGTCTCAACAATCTCCTTCAGCATTTCCCTAATATCAAATACCTCGAGATTAAAATTGAGCTGTCCAGATTCTATTCTTGACATATTTAAAAGGTCTTCTACAAGCGTATTTAGTTTATCAACCTGGCACAGGGATTTATCGAGAAATAACTGAGAAACTTTATCGGCTTTCTTTTTTGACAGCACCTGTAAATACCCTTTTATGGTAGTAAGCGGCGTCTTTAACTCATGACTCGCCAGGGCTATAAATTCATCTTTTTTCTCACTAAATGATTTCACCTGCTCAAAAAGCTTGGAGTTATCAAGAGAGACTGCTGCCTGGGCAGCGATATTGATCACAAGCAATTCATGCTCGGCGGTGAATTTTCCGGCCTCCGGATGTCCATATAACAATCCGCCAATAACAGCTCCGTTTTTAGAGATCACCGGAATGGCCAAATAACTTACTACCGAAAAATGGCCTTTTGGCATCCCTTTATAAGGCGCATTTTTGCCAAAATCGCCAGGTTTGGTTACATCATCTATCCGCACCACTTTCCGGTCTCTAAAGGTGGGCAGGAACAAATCTGTATGACGTGGCATAGCCATATGGTCAAAGATCTCTCTTGGCGCACCCGAAAGGGTAAATAATTGGAATGTGTTTCCCTTATCGTCACTGTTATTATAGAAAAAGGCACCAAATGCAGCCCCGGTAAGATTGGTTGTGGCATCGGTTACCCGCTGAAGAATTCCTTCAACATTAAGATTTTCGGAAATACTTTTCCCGACTGTATTTAGGGTCTCCAGATTCCGGATATATTTTTTCATGGCCGCCTGTGATTCAATGCGGGCAGTAATATCACGGGCAACTTTTGAGGCTCCAACTATATTTCCTCCCGAATCTTTTACCGGGGAAACGGTTATGGATACAGGAATATCCCTCCCCGATTTGTGTTTCCGGATAGTTTCAAAATGGTCGATCTTTATCCCTCTCTTGATCTTATCGAGAATGACATCCTCTTCATTAAGACGTTCTTCAGGAATTAACATTGTAATAGAGCGGCCTACAGTTTCATCTTCTGAATATCCAAAGATCTCCTGCGCCCCCCTATTCCAACTCGCTATAACGCCCTGCAGGTTTTTACTTATAATAGCATCATCTGAAGATTGCACTATGGCCGAAAGCGTTTCCTTTTTTATATGATCCCGCTTTTGCTCTGTAATATCTACAAGGGTACAGTGCACCCCTTCCAGCTTACCATTCCTGTCAAATAAAGGCTTGGGAAAAACGAGTAAATATTTATAAGCTCCGTTAGGACATTCAATCCTTATTTCACTTTTTTCCTCTTCAACTCCTTTTTTTAGCGCCCTTGAAATTGGGGTATCTTCCAGGGGCATAGGAGTACCATCTTCATAGAGTATTTTCCATGAACCACACCAGTACTCTTTGCCCAATATAGGCGTTCTACCCCACAGTTCTATGGCAGCTTTATTGAAATAGGTAAGCCTCCCTTCTGCATCACATATGTAATTAGCAACAGGAGAACCGTCAAGCAGGTGCCTGAACTCCACACCCATTCCTCCCGAACCACCTATTTCGGGCTCATCATTGCTTCGCATCTTTTGTCGTGTTTATAGGGCGCCAAAAAAGGCGTTTTGGATTAAAACTCTCTTTTTAAGAAAATTCCGTAATAGAATTTAAAGATAAGTCTTAGGAACAATATTAAAAGCTAAAATACCAACCTTATAATTCCTTTAACATGAATTGGGCGTTCACTATAAAATAGGGAAAGTGCTATAAAACAAAAAAGCCCTTCCCTTGAAGGGAAAAGCTTCTCATTGGTTTACTTCTAAACCCAGGTAAGTCAAAGACTTACCACAAACAACACAACTACTCTTTATTGCCAAAAAAAGCTCCCCAAATTGAGGAGCTTCTTTGCAATTTGCGGTCTGGACGAGACTCGAACTCGCGACCCCCTGCGTGACAGGCAGGTATTCTAACCAACTGAACTACCAGACCGTTGCTTTATTGCGAGTGCAAATATACAGCACATTTTCAGTTCTACAAACGTTTTTTTAAAATATTTTGAAAGTATTTTTTACCCACCTAAACAAACTTCTGACGTTCAACTAAATACGTAAGTAAAATTTTTTCAAAATTTTCATTAGTATCGGCCTGTACGTACTTAATTCCGTACTGCGCACATTTCAGCTTAAGCCTGCTAAAATAGGTGTTCACCTCCTGCAAATAGCTATCTCTCACATTATCAGCATAAAGGTCTATTTTCTCGCCCGATTCAACATCTGTGAAGCGACGAGGCTCTTCTCCAAAATTAAAACTGAATTCCTTTTCCCTGTCCAGAACATGAAACAAAACCAGTTCATGTTTGTTGTATTTTAAGTGCCTTAGCGCTTCAAAGAGTTTCTCCTCCTCCACTTCCTCCTGGAACATATCAGAAAAGAAAAAGATGAGCGACCGTCTCTTCATTTTTTCGGCGATTTGATGCAAATAGGTGTACGTAGCTGTACTCTTATTGCCCACGGGGCGGCTTAGGGTCTCTTCAAGCACATGTAGCAGCATACGGCGGTGCCTGTCCCCTCCTTTTTCGGGTGCGTAGTACTCGTATGCATCGCTGTATATACTAAGGCCTACAGAATCCCGCTGCTTTTTGAGTATTTGCATTAGACATGCCGATGCTAAAACAGAAAAACCTATTTTATTGAGGTTAGAAAGGCTTTGATCCCTTTTCTCTGGAAAATGCATGGAAGCAGAGTTATCCAGTATCAAATGACACCGTAGATTGGTTTCTTCCTCATATCGCCTGGTAAAGAGCTTATCGGTCTTTGCAAAAAGCTTCCAGTCTATATGCCTGGTACTCTCGCCGGGATTATAAACCTTATGTTCTGCAAATTCTGAAGAATACCCGTGAAAAGGGCTTTTATGGAGTCCGGAAATAAATCCTTCCACAACCTGCCTGGCCAGTAACTCCAGGTTAACAAATTTTCCGGAATGGTGAATCTCCTGCTCTAACTGCATTTTCTGAAAATTTCTATCCAAGGTACAAATTATAAGGCATAAAAAAATCCGGGAAAAACCCGGATCTCTTTATATCTAAACTTGTGATCAACTACAGTAGTTGATCCAGCGCTTCGGCATAAGTATTCTTAGGAGCAACTCCTACCTGTCTTCCCACTACTTCACCATCTTTAAAGATCAATACAGTAGGAATGTTTCTCACACCGTATTTTGCAGCAAATTCCTGGTTTGCATCTACGTCAAGCTTCCCAACTACTGCTTTCCCTTCATATTCCTTACTAATATCATCAATGATAGGACCTACCATTCTACAAGGGCCGCACCATGCTGCCCAAAAATCTACCATTACAGGTTTGTCGCTTTTTAGTACTTTCTCTTCAAAAGTAGCGTCAGTTATTTCTAAAGCCATATTTCTCGTTTTAGTTCATTGTTCTACTACAGACAAAAATAGGTAAAATTATAAGGACTCAATACCTTAAGAAAATCAGATTTACCTATCTGCTCATTGTCACCTCCTATAAAAGGCCTTTTCACTCCTCAAAATGTAAGAAAAATCTTTCATTATTTTCACCAGTTTAACCCTTCATCTGGTAATTTAGATCTTAAACGTTTTATCTGAAATATCAATAATTAGCATTTAAGATTTCGTTATCTTTAATATATAAGTAATTAAAAATCAGCGCTTATTCGTATAACTTTACCCTAAAAAACATTGCCATGTCTGCACTCTCTCACCTCTGGAAAGAACAAACTGAAGGTTTTTCATTTGTTCAGAAAATTATCATCGGTACTATACTCACTTTCATTCTTGTTACAGCTGTTTTTGCACTTTACCTGGTATATCTGGAACTACAGAAATAGCCTGAAGCACGACTGAAGTTTTACCCGATGAAGAAAATTTGTCGGGAATGAAATAATAAAAAAACACTCTCCAAAAATGCCATTTTTGGAGAGTGTTTTTTTAATTCAGTTTATACAATACCTGTTGTTCTTCCAGCGCGTTTAGTAGTTCCTGGGAAATCCTAACTTTCTGTTTTCGGCTGGGCATGTGCAACTTTATTCTTTCCTTCATTTCATACACCACAAAATTAAGCCGGTTCTCTCCGCTGTGATTTCTGAAAATATCAAAAAGAGCATCGATCTTATCCTCCTGAAGTTCATCTATATTCAGCTGAATAGTGAGTTTCTTAGCGTAATTCTCCATTACATCGTGCAGCAACTGAATGTTGTTGAACTGCAACCTTGGCTCTCCTTTTCTACCTGTTTCCCTGTTAGGATAACCCTCTCTAATAAAGATCTTCGCGTGAATAAAAGAGTTGGGCACCAGGAAATGGCGGTACTTGAGGTACTCTTCCTTGAACATTCTAAACTCGTACGAATCTGAATAATCTTCTACGATAAAACTGGCCCAGCCCTGCCCCTGTTTATTCACTCTATGCTGTACATCACTAATTACCCCTCCAAAAGTGAGTTCTTTATTAACGGCTTCTTCCAGGTTTTGAAAATCGGCTAAAACGGCGTTACAGAAGTACTTTAATTCGGTCTTAAAATCATCTAGCGGATGCCCGGATATATAGATTCCCACTACTTCCCGCTCCCGCTTCAGTTTTCCCATAGTACCCCATTCTTCGCAGGGAGGCACCACCGGCTCCGGGATTTGCACTTCACTGGTATCACCAAAAAGGCTCACCTGTGCCGAATTTTCATTCTCCTGATATTTGGCTGCATACTTCACTACCTTTTCCAAAAAAGTAATGCCGTCGCCCTCATCATGGAAGTACTGGGCCCTGTGCGTATCGCCAAAGCTGTCAAAACCACCGGCTAAAGCGAGATTTTCAAAAGCCTTCTTATTTGCAGCTCTAAGGTCGATCCTTTTCGCCATATCAAAAATGGACCTGTAAGGACCTTTATCTTTCCTGTTTTCAACTATGGTAGCCACAGCTCCTGCTCCCACTCCTTTAATAGCTCCCATTCCAAAGCGAACAGCGTTTTCCCTGTTAACCGAGAACTTATAGTAGGATTCATTAACATCAGGCCCAAGTACGTTTAACTTCATTCGCTTACATTCTTCCATAAAGAACGTCACCTGCTTAATGTCATTCATATTATTGGAAAGTACCGCCGCCATGTATTCCGCAGGGTAATGCGCCTTTAAGTATGCGGTTTGATAGGCAATCCATGCATAACAGGTAGAGTGAGATTTGTTGAAGGCATAAGACGCAAAAGCCTCCCAGTCTTTCCAGACTTTCTCAAGCACTTCCCGCGGATGCCCGTTCTTTTCTCCCCCATCAAGGAATTTCGGCTTCAATTCTTCCAGCAGCGAAAAAATCTTTTTACCCATCGCCTTACGCAAAACATCGGCTTCACCTTTGGTAAAGCTGGCGAGCTTTTGCGACAGCAACATCACCTGCTCCTGGTATACCGTAATTCCGTAGGTTTCTTTAAGGTATTCCTCCATCGCCGGCAAATCATAAACGATTTCCTCATCGCCGTGCTTCCGGGCGATAAAGCTGGGAATATATTCCATTGGTCCCGGCCGGTAAAGAGCGTTCATCGCAATAAGGTCATCAAAGACCGTGGGCTTGAGGTCTTTCATGTGCTTCTGCATTCCGGGAGATTCATACTGAAAAATCCCTACCGTTTCCCCTCGTTGGAATAACTCATAAGTCTTCTCATCATCCAGCGGAAAACTATCGGGATCAAGATCAATGTCATGTCTGCCCTTCACGATCTTCACCGTGTCCTTAATAAGTGTCAAGGTTTTAAGCCCCAGGAAATCCATTTTTAGGAGTCCGGCGCTTTCCACAACCGAGTTGTCAAATTGAGTAACATAAAGATCTGAATCTTTAGCAACCGCAACCGGCACAAAGTTGGTAATATCACTTGGTGTAATGATCACCCCGCAGGCATGGATCCCGGTATTTCTAACAGATCCTTCCAGAATCCTCGCCTGGTTCACTGTTTGAGCCTCAAGGTCATCTCCTTCAGCAATATTAAGAAGCTCATTTACCTTATCTACCTCTTCACTCCTAAAGCTACTTCTAATGGTCTTTTCGTCCATTCCGAAGATCTTGGCGAGCTTGGTGTTGGGAATCAGCTTGGCAATCCTGTCGGCTTCATTTAAAGGAAGGTCTAGTACCCGCGCGGTATCCCGAATAGAAGATTTCGCCGCCATGGTACCATAGGTAATGATCTGCGCCACCTGGTTGGCGCCGTATTTCTTGATCACATAATCCATAACCCTGCTTCGACCCTCATCATCAAAGTCAATATCAATATCGGGCATACTCACACGATCGGGATTTAAGAATCTCTCAAAAAGCAGATCGTACTTAATAGGATCAATATTGGTAATTCCCAGGCAATAGGCAACCGCACTACCTGCCGCCGATCCCCGTCCCGGCCCCACCGAAACATCCATGTTACGTGCTTCCCGAATAAAGTCTTCCACGATAAGGAAGTACCCTGGGTATCCTGTATTCTCGATAACCGAAAGTTCAAAATCCAGCCGGTCTTTAATTGACGGTGTAATTTCGCCATAGCGCTTCTCTGCCCCAACAAAGGTGATGTGCTTTAAGTAAGCATTCTCACCTCTCTTCCCTCCATCTATGGCATCTTCAGCCACCACAAATTCTTCAGGAATAGTAAACGCAGGCAGTAAAACATCCCGTGCCAGCTCATAAGGTTCAATTTTATCTACAACTTCCTGAACATTTGAAATTGCTTCCGGCAGGTCTTTAAACAGCGACTTCATTTCATCACCGCTCTTAAAGTAGTATTCGTTATTGGGAAGCCCGTAGCGATAACCGCGGCCACGGCCAATTGGCGTAGCCTGTTTTTCACCATCCTTCACACACAACAAAATATCATGCGCATTGGCATCCTCCTGTTCACAGTAATAAGTGTTATTGGTTGCCACCAGCTTCACCTCATGTTTCTTAGCCAGCTCGACCAAAACAGGATTCACCCTGTTCTCATCTTCCTGATTATGGCGCATTAACTCTACATACAGGTCATCTCCAAATTGTTCTTTCCACCAAAGCAGCGCTTCTTCTGCCTGATTTTCACCAACATTCAGGATTTTCCCGGGAACTTCCCCGTAGAGGTTTCCGGTAAGAACAATAATATCCTCCTTATACTGCTGTATCACCTCCCTGTCAATCCGCGGCACGTAGTAAAAACCTTCGGTATAAGCCATAGAAGACATCTTCGCGAGGTTGTGATACCCTTTTTTATTTTTGGCCAGCAACACTACCTGGTAACCATTATCTTTTCGGCTCTTGTCTTTGCGATTTTCACACACAAAGAATTCACAACCCACAATCGCTTTAAGTTCGCGGGCTGTGGCAGGCTCATTATTTTCGGCGGCGGCTGCATTTTTAGCCTTTACGCCTTTGTTGAAAGTGCCAACTTCTTTTACAAAGTGAAAAGCACCCATCATGTTAGCATGATCTGTCAGCGCTACGGCCGGCATATTTTGCTTTGCCGCGGCGTTCACAAGATCTTTAATGCTAATGGTAGACTGCAAAATGGAAAACTGGCTGTGGTTATGAAGGTGAGAAAAAGCAACTTCATCAAGCTTCTCAAGGTTTTCCTCTATTTCTGCGGAAGAAATTTCAGTTCCTTCTTTCTTCTGAAGCCTTTTCCTGATCTCTTCGGAAGCCTTCTTCAGGTTGATGTGTTTTAAACCGATTAGCTCAATTGGCTGCGGATTTTCTTCTGAAAAATTCTCGAAATAATCTGGTTTTACATCCAGTTCTTCCGAAGTAAAGATCCTCTTCCTGATAAGCTCAAGAAAACAACGGGTGGTTGCTTCCACATCGGCAGTCGCATTATGGGCTTCAGCAAAGGGCTCATGAAAAAGGAATTCGTGCAGCTCGGTCAACGTAGGGAGCTTAAACTTCCCTCCCCTACCACCGGGAATACAACACAACTGTGCAGTTACTTCGGTACAGGTATCCAGCACAGGCAGGTGCTGCAAGGTATTTTCCATTTGAAGCCGATGAAATTCGGCTCCCATAATATTCACATCAAAACCTACATTTTGCCCCACTACAAATTTTGAGCGGGAAAGGGCTATGTTGAACTTCTCCAACACCTCCTGTAGGCTCACTCCCTGTTCTAAAGCTAACTCGGTAGAGATCCCGTGTACCTTTTCGGCATCATAGGGAATATTAAATCCTTCGGGCTGCACCAAATAATCCTGATGCTCAACTACCCGCCCCATATCATCGTGCAACTGCCACGCGATTTGTATACAGCGCGGCCAGTTATCACTATCGGTAAGAGGAGCGTCCCAACGCTTGGGAAGACCCGTGGTTTCAGTATCAAAAATAAGGTACATAAAATAATATTTTAGAGGCTTTTAGGCTGATTATTAGCACCAACCAAAGCGTTTGAAGCAAATTTCGAATTGGTAAAAGTAAATATAAATGAACGTATTCTCAGGATAAGTTTTCAGGATTTATTAACGAAAGAGGTGTGCCAAAAATGGCATTTTTGACACATAAAAAAGCCCGGGACTGGCCCGGGCTTTATATTCACATTCTAAAATTTACTAATCAAAAGTTTCCTCCAGGTCTTTCACCTGTTTGAAAGTGCGCTCTATAGCATTGCGCTGTTTAATAAGCAGGTTTGCCGTAGAAGGTGCAAAACCGTCTTCTTTAATGATCTTATTGTAATCTTCTACAGCCACTTTTTCTCCCCGCACGGTTTCTTCAAGTATCGCCTCTTCATTGTCTGAAGAAAAGGCTGCTTTTAAATCCATCCAGGCGTGGTGGGCTTTACCGCTAACACTGGTTCCTTTATCAGGAGACTCTCCCAGGTTCTTGATTTCGGTTTTTAACTCATGTCCAAAATCATATCGCTCTTTTGCTTTGGCTTCAAAAAAATCTTTCAGCCTTTGGCTCTTTACATCTTCTGCTGCTTTTTGAAATCCTTTTTCAGAATCATAGTTCTTTTCCAGCAGCTCATTGAGTTTTGACGCCAGGTCTTTTGTCGTGTTCATTTTCTTCTTCATTTTTTGGGTTAGCAACTTTTCTTTCTCTCCTAATATAAGATACAATTATTGACGTAACCCAATGTTTAACAGGGTTTAGCACTCCTTAACTTTGTAGAAAATAAATAAAGGTGGCCGCTTTGAAGCAGGAAATATATTTTTTACTAACCACTTAATATACAAGAAAAAATAATAGTATCTTTGCCCCCTCATTAATAACCGGGGTCGGGAACCCCACAAATTAATTTTTATGCCTGTAAAGATTAGATTACAAAGACACGGTAAAAAAGGTAAACCTTTTTTCTGGATCGTTGCTGCGGATTCACGCGCAAAAAGAGATGGTAAATTCCTTGAAAAATTGGGAATCTACAATCCAACTACCAACCCTGCAACTATTGACATTGATGTTGACAGTTCTGTAAAATGGTTACAGAATGGTGCACAGCCAACAGATACTGCAAGGGCTATCCTTTCTTACAAAGGAATCCTTCTTAAAAATCACCTTGCCGGTGGTGTGAGAAAAGGAGCTTTGACCGAAGAACAAGCAGAGGAGAAATTCAACGCTTGGGTATCGGAAAAAGAAGGAAAAGTTGAAGCTAAAAAAGAAGGCTTAAGCAAAGAGCAGGAAGCTGCTAAAGCTAAAGCTCTTGAGGCTGAAAAAGAAGTTAACGCCAAGCGCGAAGCCGAAGCTGCTGCCGCTGCACAACCTGAAGTTGAGGAGAACACCGAAGACCAGGAAGCTGCTGCTGCAAATGAAGTAGATGATGCTACTGCTGCTGAAGCGAATGCTGAAGAAAAACAGGACCAGGCAGGTTCTTAATTTTTTCTCTAACGAGCTATGACAAAAGAAGAGTGTTTCTATCTTGGCAGGATCGTTAGTAAATTCAGTTTTAAGGGAGAGGTATTGATTAAACTCGATACCGATGAACCCGAAACTTATTTAGAAATGGAATCAGTTTTTGTCGAATATGACAACAACCTGGTTCCATTTTTTATTGAAAGAAGTTCGCTGCAAAAAAGCAACCTCTTACGGGTAAAATTTGAAGAAGTAGATTCTGAAGAGGACGCAGAAGATCTTATGAAATGCGACCTTTATCTGCCACTCAACCTTCTGCCGGAATTAGATGATGATCAATTCTATTTTCACGAAGTAATTGGTTTTACCGTAGAAGATGAGATTTACGGCACAGTTGGCACCCTCACCGGAGTCAATGACACCACCACCCAGGCCCTTTTTGAAATAGAAAAAGACGGCAAACAGATCCTCATCCCTATGAATGACCAATTCCTGGTTAAGGTGGATAAGAAAAACAAAACCATCTACGTTAAGACGCCCGAGGGACTTATTGATTTATATCTATAATCAATACCCAAGCACCAAATTCCAATTACCCGGAAATTTCAATCACCAAATTTCAACTTTTGAAAATTTTCAAATTCCGCATTTCAACTGGATTATTTTGAATACCAGGCATCAAATTCAAAAGAGAATAAAATTCCAATTCAATCTGGAGCAAAAAATAAGGTTCTAAAAAAGGCATTTTTTGCTAACTTTAAGTATGAAACCTTATAACCTGGAAGAAAGAACTTTTGAATTTGCAAGACAATGCAGATTAATGGTTTCAAAGCTTCCAAAAACAATTTCAAATATTGAAGACGGAAAGCAACTTATAAGATCGTCGGGATCTGTAGGTGCGAATTACATTGAGGCTAATGAGAAACTGGGGGACAAAGATTTTTCTTTTCGACTTAAAATTGCTAGAAAAGAAGCTAAAGAATCTGCTTATTGGTTAAAACTTTTAAAAGCCTCAAACCCATCCATAGATTCAGAGATAGAGGAATTTTCAGGGAAGCAGAGGAACTGCGAAAAATATTATCTGCCATTATTAAGAAATCATAATTAAATTTATTTCACCGTTGGAATTCGGTGCTTTGACGCGACCTTTTTTTTAGAATTTGGTGTTTAAAATTTGCCACATACCTCTCTTTGGAATTTAATGTTTGGTGCTTCATTTACCAATTGGAATTTGGTGCTTATCTTGCCTCACCAATTAATAATCAGCAATGAAAAGCTTCCGTTTTAAACAATTTAATGTAGAACAAGATAAGTGCGCGATGAAAATCGGTACCGATGGGGTGCTGCTGGGAGCCTGGGCTTCTTTAGAGCATAATCCGTTTTCTATTCTGGATATTGGCACCGGCACCGGAGTCATAGCTTTGATGTTAGCACAGCGCAGTAATGCTGAACTCATTGATGCCCTCGAAATAGATGAAGATGCCTACGAGCAGGCAGTTGACAATTTTGAGAACAGCGACTGGGGCGACCGACTCTTTTGCTATCACGCCGCCTTTGATGAGTTTGTAGAAGAGATGCAGGAAGAAGGTATGGAAGAAGAGGAAAAGTATGAACTCATAATTTCAAATCCGCCATTTTATTCGGCCGATTATTCTTCAGGAGATGCAAAGCGTGACCAGGCAAGGTTTGCAGAAGCACTCCCTTTCGAAGAACTTCTGGAAGGTGTGTCTTTACTCCTCTCAAAAAGGGGAAAATTCAGCGTCATTATCCCTTATGCTGAAGAAGAAAAATTCCGCTACCTGGCAGCTGACCACGGACTTTTTCCGCAGCGCATAACCCATGTAAAAGGAACTCCCGATTCTCCCGTAAAAAGAAGTCTGCTGGAAATGTCATTTTTGGAAGGTAAGCCAGAAGTTGATGAGCTTATTATCGAAACCGCCCGGCACCAATACACTCCCGAATATATAGATCTGGTAAAAGATTTTTATTTGAAGATGTAGTTACTTTAAATCCTTGGATAACCCCGGTTTCACTTCCGAGGGAATCAAATCTTTATAGAAAAAATAAAACATGACATATGCGACCCCGTAGGGGTCGAACGGTCGCGTGAACTATAGCTATAAAGGTATGATCCTTTCAGGGTCATGAAAATAGATATAGATATTACTGATCTTAAAAAATTAATCCTGGCAAAAGACGTAAAATAATACATAACGAGAATTAACCAAATTTCTTTATCTTATCACTATATTTCTCTAAACAAGATCGATGGATTTACCTGCTGAAAAATATAAACTTATTGAATGGCTTCTTTCTCTTGAGGATGAAGATATCGTCAGGCGACTTCAGGAAATAAGAAATGAGACATCAGATCCCGGTGATTCTTATGAAATTTCAGATACTGAACGACTTTTTATTGAGGCGGGTTTAAAAGATATTGAAGAAGGAAAAATCTATTCTCATGAAGATATTATGAGGGAGATTAAGGAAAAATATAACATTTAATATGGAGATTTTCTGGACCCGTATGGCCAGAATAACCTATCTGGAAATACTAGAGGGCCTTGAAAAATACTGGACAGCAAAGGAGATCCAAAACTTTAACAGCCTAACAAAAGAAAATCTTTTTCAAATAACTTCGGGTAAGATTCTTCACCCTGTTATATTTCCCCAATCCCACATTCGCAAAATCCTCATTCATCCAAACGTGACTCTCTTTTATAAAATAAATGAGATTAAAAATAGTGTTGTGCTAATCACTTTTTTCAAGAATAGAATGGATCCTGAAACATTAAAAAAGCTCCTGAATATTTAGCCAACAAGAACTCCGGAATTCACCGAACTGGTAAAAGATTTTTATTTGAAGATGTAGTTTACTTGAATCTGTGGGTAACCCAGGTAAGAATCCCGAAGGAATCAAATCTTTATAGAACAAATAAAAACAGGAAATATGCAACCCCGTAGGGGTCGAACGGTCTCGTGATTAATAGCTATGAAGATATGCCCCTTTCAGGGTCAAGGAAATAGAAATCAATCTTTTTCCATGAATCTAAAGCTTCAGACCTAACAGGTTTTTGAAACCTGTTAGGTCTTTATGGTCTTTCTATGTAAATTTACTATTCCAGACAAAAACTTAAACTACCAACAATGAAAGCAGACCAATTCCAGGCGCCCGATTACTATAATCTTGACGACCTTCTTAGTGATGAACATAAAATGGTACGTGACGCTGCCCGGGAATGGGTAAAGCGCGAGGTTTCTCCCATTATAGAAGAAGCTGCCCAAAAAGCCGAATTTCCGAAGCAGATAATTAACGGCCTTGCCGAAATTGGAGCCTTTGGCCCTTATATTCCTGAAGAATACGGCTGCGCAGGTCTCGACCAGATCTCCTACGGATTAATCATGCAGGAGATAGAAAGAGGCGATAGTGGCGTAAGATCGACAGCTTCTGTACAGTCTTCTTTGGTGATGTATCCTATCTTTAAATACGGGACCGAAGAACAAAAAAAGAAATATCTTCCAAAGCTAGCTTCGGGAGAAATGATGGGATGTTTTGGGCTTACCGAACCCGACCACGGTTCTAACCCCAGCGGCATGACCACCACCTTTAAAGACAATGGAGATCACTACCTGCTTAATGGTGCGAAAATGTGGATCTCTAACGCTCCTTTTGCTGATATCGCTGTTGTATGGGCAAAAAATGAGGAAGGCCGCATCTACGGACTCATTGTAGAACGCGGAATGGAAGGTTTCACAACGCCCGAAACTCATAACAAGTGGTCGCTTCGCGCCAGTGCCACAGGGGAACTGGTCTTTAACAATGTAAAAGTGCCTAAAGAAAACCTGATGCCCGAAAAAAGCGGACTGGGTGCTCCTCTTGGCTGCCTTGACTCTGCACGTTATGGGATTGCCTGGGGTGCAATTGGGGCTGCGATGGATTGTTATGATACAGCTTTACGATACGCAAAGGAACGCGAACAGTTTGGAAAGCCTATTGCGAGTTTCCAGCTACAACAGAAGAAACTGGCCGAGATGATCACAGAGATCACAAAAGCCCAACTACTTGCGTGGAGACTTGGAGTTATGAGAAACGAAGGTACCGCCACCTCAGCACAGATCTCTATGGCAAAAAGGAATAACGTGGAAATGGCGATCAATATCGCCAGGGAAGCCAGGCAGATTTTAGGAGGAATGGGAATTACCGGGGAATACAGCATTATGCGACACTCCATGAACCTGGAAAGTGTGATTACCTACGAAGGCACGCACGACATTCACCTCTTAATAACAGGGGCAGATATTACAGGAATTCCTGCTTTTCAGTAAAAAAAAGACCTCACAGGTTTTAAAAACCTGTGAGGTCTACTCCAAATTTAAATATCTAAATCAAAACAGGGGCAGCGTTTACAACGCTTGCCCTTTTTGTATTTTTCACAGCATTCGCTCTTCAACTCCACAGGCTTTTTCGCAATCACCCCATCCAGCTTTAGATAATCTTTGGATTTTTGTGAATAGAAAACAATGACATTTAAAATCATGGTACCTGCGATTGTATTACTTCTCAAAAAGGGCAAAAACCGAACCCTTTTTTCAAACTAATCGGCGTTAAAAGGCGCGATCTTTACTTCCAGCCCATCGAGCTCTTTCTCCATGGGAATTTGACAGCTTAAGCGGCTGTTTTCCTGCACAAAAAAAGCCTGGTCCAGCATCTCCTCTTCTTCATAAGACTTTTCGGGAAGCAGGTGATCTTTGTTCAGCATATAGCACTGGCAGGAAGCACACATGGCCATTCCCCCACAAATACCTACAGTACCTTCGGGTGCGAGCTCGTATGAACGAATCACCTCCATGAGGTTCATGTTCATATCTATAGGCGCATCAACAAGGTGCGCTTCTCCTTCGCGATCAATGATTGTAATTTTAATATCTGACATTTGTCAATTATAAAACCTCACAGGTTTCCAAAACCTGTGAGGTTTGGTTTTAAATTTCGGTAAAATTAATTAATACTCTTTACAACTTCCCGTTTGGCCTCTTTCTTACTGCCGTCAAATCCATTCACCCCACTCACTGTGGTGTATTTCATCACGTATTTCTTATCGGGAAATATTTTTTGATAAGCACTCTGGCACATTATGGCCGCTTCATGGAAGCCACACAAAATGAGCTTTAGCTTACCGGGATAGGTATTTACATCTCCAATAGCATAAATCCCCGGAATATTAGTTTGATAATCGTAGCTGTTATCAACCTTAATTGCATTCTTTTCAATTTCGAGCCCCCAATTAGCAATTGGACCTAATTTTGGGGAAAGTCCGAATAACGGAATGAAATAATCAGTTTCTTTGATCTCTTCTTCGGAAGCATCTCCTTTGTGGCGGATTACCACTGAATCTAATGCTTCTTCTCCTTTCAGCCCAACTACTTCAGCTTCTGTAATGAGGTTGATTTTTCCTATTTTTGAGAGTTCAGAAACTTTCTCTACTGAATCTAAAGCTCCGCGGAATTCATTTCTTCTGTGAACCAAAGAAACTTCCGAAGCAACTTCAGAAAGATAAATAGCCCAGTCTAAAGCTGAGTCTCCCCCTCCTGCAATTACCACACGCTTGTCGCGGTAATCTTCGGGTTCCTTGATCATATAGGCAACCCCGTTGTTCTCATACTTTGCAATATTAGGAATTGGAGGCTTTCGTGGCTCGAAACTTCCCAGACCACCAGCAATAACTACTACAGGGGCCTGATGTTGCGTACCTTCACTGGTGGTAACGATAAAAGAACCGTCATCCAGCTTCTCTATTGTTTCTGCCCTTTCCCCCAGGGTAAAACCTGGTTCAAACGGGCGAATCTGCTCCATAAGATTATCTACAAGATCTCCCGCCAGTACTTCGGGAAAGGCCGGAATATCATAAATAGGCTTTTTTGGGTAGATCTCTGAACATTGTCCTCCCGGTTGCGGCAGGGCGTCTATGAGGTGACATTTTAATTTTAGTAATCCTGCTTCAAATACGGCGAAAAGACCAGTAGGCCCAGCACCGATGATCAACATATCAGTTTTAATCATTACTTCTTATTTTGTGAATTGGGGAAATGTTATTTTTCAATATTCAGCACCTTTTCAATTTGAGGTACATACCGCTTAATGGTCATTTCAACACCCGATTTCAAAGTCATCGTGTTTACGCTACAGCCCACACAGGCTCCCTGCAACTGAACCTTTACCAGCCGGTCGTCATCTTCTATACTGATAAGGGAGATATCTCCGCCGTCATTCCTAAGGAAAGGCCTTATTTCTTCAAGGGCTCTCTCTACGTTCAATCTAACTTCTTCGCTTGTCATGACTATTTTTTAACTGCACTACAGCCAGCCATAGTGGTGATTTTTATTGCTTCGGTAGGAGGTAAACTGCTATTGCGGTTCACCGTTTCCTGCACTACATTTTGTGTAAGGAGCTCCAGAGCTTTAGATAAAGGTGTATTCTCCTGCAATGCTGCCGGATGCCCAATATCTCCTGCTTCCCTGATGCTTTGTACTAAAGGCAACTGCCCCAAAAATGGCACTTGCAAATCTTCGGCTAAAAGTTTGGCACCTTCCTTTCCAAAAATGTAATATTTATTATCGGGTAATTCTTCAGGAGTAAAATAGGCCATATTCTCAATGATCCCCAAAACCGGAACATTGATGGTCTCCTGCTGGAACATCGCCACTCCTTTCCTGGCATCAGCAAGTGCTACGTTTTGAGGCGTACTCACAACAACGGCACCGGTTAAAGGAAGTGATTGCATGATAGAAAGATGAATATCCCCTGTTCCCGGAGGCAGGTCTACCAACAAGAAGTCGAGTTCGCCCCAGGCTGCATCAAAGATCATCTGGTTCAACGCCTTCGCTGCCATAGGGCCTCTCCATATCACTGCCTGATTTGGCTGCGTAAAGAACCCAATAGATAGCATTTTCACCCCGTGGTTTTCAATAGGTTTCATTTTTGACTTCCCATCTACATTCACCGAAAGGGGTTTTTCTGTCTGCACATCAAACATCATAGGCATAGATGGCCCATAAATATCGGCATCTAAAAGACCTACGTTAAAGCCCATTTTTGCCAAGCTCACCGCAAGGTTTGCAGTGACAGTAGACTTCCCTACTCCACCTTTCCCTGAAGCTACCGCTACAATATTTTTGATACCGGGAATAGATTTCCCTTTAATCTCTGTCTTCTCGGGCGCCTGAACTTTAATATTCACCTTCACCTTGGCTTTTTGATGAACGTGTTCATGAATGGCTTTCATTACATCAACCTCTGCGCGTTTTTTGATGTGAAGCGCCGGAGTAGTAAGCAGCAGGTCTACCACCACCTCATCTCCAAAGGTCATAATGTTCTGAACCGCACCACTCTCTACCATATTTTTACCTTCCCCTGAAACAGAAATAGTTTCAAGAGCATTTAATATATCCTTCCGATTAAGTTTCATGCTGTATTTCTTGTAATTTCTGAACCTTATGTAGATTCATTCTAAATGCAAATATAAGCTGAAAAGCTAAGATAACGAAGTTATTACCCATTTTTAAGGATCAATAAAATCAATACAAAAATAGCTTAAATTTTTACTGAAGTTCTACCGAAGGATCCCAGAAATAATCCTGAAATCTTACGATTTTATCGTTTATAACCTGCACTCCTTCAGCTTCGAGCATTTGCTGCATTACCCGGGTGCCGGGAAAATGATGTTTCCCGGTAAGCAGACCATTTCTGTTCACCACCCGATGTGCCGGAATATCTTCCATTTTAGAAGCATTATTCATAGCCCAGCCCACCATTCTCGCACTGCCTTTTGCTCCTAAAAAAACGGCGATAGCACCATAGCTGGTCACCCGCCCTTCAGGAATAAGTTTTACCACCTCATATACGCGTTCAAAAAATGAAGTTTCTGTCATTACTGCAAATAGATCCTAATGAAGGTAATGATCAGCAAGACCAGCATAAGAGCTGCCATAAAGTAATTGGAATATTTTACAAAAAAAGTCCCCTCGGCTTCTATCTTGGTGAAAAACAACGCATAAAAGTAAAGGGTTGTAAAAGTACCCAGAGAAGCCCCCAGTACAAATGCGGTATTGTTAAGCGGGTGATATTCTACAGCGCCATTTACGTTAAGTGCAGCGGCAAGCGCCACAAAAAATGGAATGGGAAAAATATTTAGTGCGCCTATCATCATTCCCTTTAGCACACTTCTTAAGCCCGAGGTTGGATGAACCTCTACCTCTTTCTTTTTTCGTTGCGCCATTACGAGAAAATAGAACATCATGATCAAAAAGATCACAAGCCCGGCCCGCAAGAGCACATTGTTAATATAGGCATTGTCAAAGATATAGCGCGCCAGCATGACCGCGATCAACGCCTGTAGCATGACGATCACAGATGCACCAACAGCCATGTAGATGCCGTTCTTTTTACCTCTTTTGACACAAGTTTTGGCAACACTCATATTCACAAGTCCCGGGGGAACTACCCCCAGCAGCGCTGCAAAATAGGTAATAAGGAAAATTTTAGTTTCCTCCAATGCTGGTTATTTTATCCTAAACTGTACGTAAGTTATGGGTTTTCCCTGCTCAAGATACTGTTTTTCATAAAAAGTCTGTATCCCGGTAACTTCTTTTGGAGAATACTCGTTTTTATACACGTTGTGATTGGCCTGTACCACCTCATGACCTTCACCGTGGAGTAGACCAAGTGTATAGCCGTGCATGAATTCACTATCTGTTTTAAGGTTGACCAGGCCTTGGGGTTTCAGGATCTTCTTATATCTCTGAAGAAATTCGGAGTTGGTCATTCTATGCTTGGTACGCTTGTATTTTATTTGTGGATCGGGGAAAGTAATCCAGATCTCATCTACTTCATTTTCCGCAAACAGCAAATCAACCAGCTCTATCTGGCTTCTCAAAAATGCCACATTTTGAAGTCCTTCTTCCAGGGCTGTTTTCGCACCCCGCCAAAAACGGGCTCCTTTAATATCAATCCCAATAAAGTTCTTTTCCGGATAGGCTTCAGCAAGAGCCACGCTATATTCCCCTTTTCCGCAGCCCAGTTCAAGCACTATAGGCTTATCGTTTTTAAAGAAGTCACTGCTCCACTTCCCTTTCAGGATAAATTCTCCATCTACCACCTCTTCCCGTGTGGGCTGTACCACATTAGAAAAGGATTCGTTTTCTCTAAACCGCTTTAATTTATTCTTACTTCCCACCTGAAAATTTAATATTTTGGTAAAATTAAAGAAAATCCCCCACAGGCCTTTCAATTATATCTGATTTATGCGAAGTAGACGAATTTTGGTTGCGCCAATTAACTGGGGGTTAGGTCATGCCACACGATGCATCCCTATTATTGAAAAACTTGAAGAACAGGGATTTACTCCCATCATAGCTTCAGATGGAGCAGCACTTGACCTTCTTAAAAAAGAGTTTCCGCATTTGCAGGCATTTGAATTACCTTCTTACAATATCACCTACACCAGAAAGGGAAGTTTTTTAAAATGGAAGCTGCTTTTAGACAGCCCACATATCCTGAAAAACATCAAAAAGGAAAAACAGGCCACTGAGATCCTGGTGCAAAAATTAAAACTTCACGGAATAATTTCGGACAGCCGGTTTGGGGTGCGGCACCCGCATGTACCAGGCGTTTTTATCACCCACCAGTTGAATGTACTCTCGGGGACAACCACTTTCTTCAGCAGTTGGCTTCACCAGAAGTATATAAAACAATATGATCAATGCTGGATTCCCGACACTCCCGGCAGGCCAAACCTAAGCGGAATTCTTGGACATCCAAAAAGGGCATTTTCAGAAGTAAATTATCTAGGGGTGATGAGCAGGTTTAAAAAAGAAAAAATACCTCGGAAGTATGATTACATGGTATTATTGTCAGGCCCCGAACCCCAGAGAAGCATTCTCGAAGAAATTCTTCTAAAGGAGTTCAGCAAATCTTCCGGAAGTATCCTCTTTATAAGAGGGGTTGTAGATGAAAGCACTGCTGATTTCAATACACCAAATCTCACTGTAAGAAACTATCTCTTTGGCAGGGAACTGGAACAGGCACTTAACAGTAGCGAAGTGGTAGTGGCAAGATCGGGATATACCACCCTTATGGATCTTGCCCGGCTCGAAAAAAAGGCCTTTTTCATACCTACACCCGGCCAGTTTGAACAGGAATACCTGGCTGATAGAATGCGCAAATTAGGTTTTGCACCATCGTGCAGGCAGGAAGAATTTAATCTGGAAATGCTGGTTACAGTAAAAGATTATTCGGGGTTAAAGGATCCTGGCTTTGTTTGTGATTTCTCAAAGCTTTTTGGCCTTTTTAAGGGTGAATGAAAATTCACTTCCCATACCGTAAGTACTTTCTACAAAGATTCTCTCCTTATGTGCCTCAAGCAGGTGCTTTACAATGGCCAGGCCAAGCCCCGAGCCTCCTTCTTTACGCGATCCGCTTTTGTCTACCCGGTAAAAGCGCTCAAATAACCTCGGAATATGCTCTTTTTGGATCCCCTCTCCATTGTCGCTTACTCTTATTATGATCTTCTTCTTGGAATGATCTTCAATAGATACTTCTGTAGTCCCGTCGTTCTTACCGTATTTGATAGAATTCACGATGAGGTTGGTCATCACCTGCTGAATTCTTTCTTTATCGGCTTTAACCCACACAGGAGCATAAGGAGTTTCAAATGTGAGGGTGATATTCTTCTTTGCGGCTTTCATCTCCAGGAGGTCAAAGACATTCTGAACTACCTCAACAATGTTAAATACTTCAGGTTTAAGACTGAGCTCTCCGGTTTCCAGTTTAGTGATCATATCCAGATCCTGAACAATGTAAACCAGTCGCTCCACCCCTTTGGCTGCTCTTGAAAGATACTGCTTTCGCACATTTTTATCTTTCATAGCTCCATCAAGCAAGGTCTCAATATATCCCTGAACTGTGAATAAAGGGGTTTTGAGTTCGTGAGAGATATTGCCCATAAATTCTTTCCGGTAGGAATCACGCACTTTTAAAGCTTCGATTTCGAGTTTTTTCCCTTCAGCAAATTTCTGCACTTCCTGCGATAGGCTGGTCATATCTGTAGTCACCTGCTCAGGGTTAAGTGGGGTAGCACTAAGCATACTCACATTCTCGTATATCTTCTTTATCTTTTTATAAATAAAGGCCTCAACCCGGTACTGAATGATGAGAAATGAAAAAATAAAACACGAAAAACCATAGAGCAGAAGTGCCCACTCTGAATATGCATCGTGAATAATGAGAAAAACAGCCGAAATCCCAGTAAGGAAGAGTGACACATAAATTGATGTCTTTATTGCAAACCTATATGAGCGCCTAAAACCTTTAGCCATTACTCTACAAACTTATACCCCACACCTTTAATGGTCTGGATGCTCTCACCTCCAAGTTTTTCCCTGAGTTTTCTAATATGCACATCAATAGTACGACCGCCTACAACCACCTCATTGCCCCAAACCCGTTCAAGGATCTCATCTCTCTGAAAAACCCGTCCGGGTTGTGATGCCAATAAGAATAATAGCTCAAATTCCTTCCGGGGCAACATCACCTCTTCCCCGCCTTTTACCACTTTGTATTCTTCCCTGTTGATCTCGAGGTTTCCGGCAGTAATAATCTCTGCTTTCCCTCCGGCTTCCCCTCCGTTAAACCGGCGCAGCAAGGCCTTCACTTTACTTATAAGCACTTTCGGTTTTATGGGTTTAGTGATATAATCATCGGCACCAGCGTCAAATCCGGCCATTTGAGAGTAATCTTCTCCCCTGGCGGTAAGAAAAGTAATCATGCTGTTGGTAAGCTCCGGTTCTTTTCGCATTTGAATGCAGGTTTCTATACCATCCATTTCAGGCATCATTACATCTAAAATAATAAGATGAGGATGGTTTTCTTTGGCAACTTTTAAAGCCTGTTTACCATTTTCTGCAGTTACTACCCGGTAACCTTCAGCAGCTAAATTATACCTTATAATCTCAATGATATCGGGCTCATCATCGACCAAAAGGATGCAAATGTCATTTGTTTTCATGGGTGTGGTTAATTTACCCTGTAAAAGTAAAGATAATAATTATGCCGCCTCCCACTCCCATTCATTGATAACCTTCTGTTAACCTTAAATTTAATTAGTCATAACCTTTAGTTGATCTATTGGTAATTTTCAGCTAACGCCATAGTTACATTGCACAGTTTTCTTTGCGGCATAGAAAATTGACAAAAATGAGACTTCTTTTGATTGGTGCCGCAGTACTCCTTTCCTTTTCAAACCTGTTGGCACAGGAGACACAACACACCGGTAGCATTGCCGGGAAATTAACTGACAAGGAAATGCAGGGCGAGCCCCTCCCCTTTGCCAATGTACTCGTGAAAGGCACAGGAACAGGTGGAACTACTAACGAAAACGGACTTTTTGAAATAGAAAACCTTGAACCCGGAAGCTACACTGTTGCCTTTAGTTTTGTAGGATACGAACAGCTCGAAATCCCCAATGTGCGGGTAGAACCGGGTAAAGTAACAGAAATAAACACTCAACTTGGAACCACTGCTTCTTCCCTGGATGAAGTTGTTATTTCTACGGTATCAAGAGCCGATTCTGAAGTGGCACTGCTATTAGAGCAGAAAAATGCCATTACAATAAAACAGGCTATTGGCGCTGAAGAACTATCAAGAAAAGGGATCAATAACGTAGAGCAGGGACTCTCCAAGGTCTCCGGAATTAGTATGGTGGGAGACAGGGGTATTTTTGTAAGGGGATTGGATGACCGTTATAATTTTCTAACCATGAACGGGCTTCCCGTAGCATCTTCAGACCCCGATTTCAAAATTATTCCGCTCAGTTACATCGCCACCAACATTGTGAGCTACGTAGATGTTTATAAAACCTTTAGTCCTTCGCTGTATCAGGATTTTGCGGGCGCAACTTTTAATGTCAACACTATCACCGCACCTTCAAAGCCCGCTACCACGGTAACAGTTGGGGTTAATTACAACACAAATTCCACTTTTGAAGATTACAAGATCGATAACAGCAGTGATTTGGAATATCTGGGATATACCGGAAACAGCAGGGAACTGCCTGCCGCACCCGCACAATCTTCCAGTCCATTTTCCACTTCCTGGACTCCGGAAAAAATTACTGCTCCACTGGCTACTACTCTTGGAATAACTCACGGGCAACGTCTGGTAAACGGAGACAAACAATCTCTAGGTATATATTTTGGTATGAACTATCGCAATTCTTATGAGAAGAAAAACGGGGTGGAACGCACATTAAATTCTGAAGGCACCGCAGGGCAAGATTTCTCTACCACAAACTATGATTTCTCCACCCGAAAATCAGCTTTACTGGCACTTGATTACGACAGGTTTGATATGCTGAAGCTGAACTTCAATACCATTTACCTTCAGAATACTTCAAATTTTATAAGGGAAGCATTTGGAAGGAATGACGGATTTACCCAGCTTAACAACAGAGATTTCTTTATCCGTGACATTCGGTATACAGAAAATGACATGCTCACTTTCCAGCTCCTTGGAGATCTGGAATGGAACAACAAAAAACATCAACTGCATTTTGGCGGCTCTACCGGGATGGGCAACAATAATGTACCCGATCGCAGGGTGCTACGCGCTGCCGGCACAGGTGAAAATGCAGAATACATCACCACAAATGGCATTAATCCTTTCAGGTTCTATCAGGAGCTGGAGAACGTTAGCTTTAGTTCCCGCCTTGAGTACGAGTTGGGAATCCGAAGAAAAGAAGACAATACTTTCTCCTCAAAAATTAAGGTAGGGCATAATTTCGACGGAATAAATTACGACTTTTTCACCCGCACCATTACAGCACAGGTCAGTTCGGCCAACTTACCAAACCTCAATACCAATGATCCTGAAGCTTTCTTCCAACAAGGTTTATCTGAAGGATTTCTAAAATATGCAGGCAATTTTGCCCCTACACCACCCGACATTCAGGTGGAGCAATACATACACTCCGGGTATTTCATCTTTTTAAAGGAATGGGACAATATACTACTTGATGTGGGCGTACGCGCTGAATACGCACCCAGAGAAATCACTTATAAAAAAGCTCTCGATACTAAGTTCAGTAAGATCACCTATGAACCCTTTGATATTAGCCCTGCCCTCAACATTAGGTACCAACTTACCGAAACCTCTAACCTAAGGCTGGCCTCATCTATCACCACTACCCGCCCCAGGATGAGAGAGATCTTGCCTACAATTTACCAGGATGGGGATGGCAACCAGGTAATAGGAAACCCCGATCTTTTAAATTCCCGCAACTACAATTTAGATCTAAAGTATGAGTTCTTTCCAACCAACAGCGAATTACTGGCAGTAACCGCCTTTGCTAAATATCTCCAGGATCCCATAGAGCGTTTGGCCCGTGCCACCTCTGTAGGCTACAGAACTTATTTCGATAATTTTGAGGAAGCTGTTCTCTACGGATTAGAAGCCGAAGCCAGGTTCAACGCCGGAAGCCTCTTCAAAAATGCCATTTTTGACAGGTTATCTGTAGGCTTTAATGGAATTCTGATGGATTCTCGCGCAACTGCCGAAGAGAACAACCCCCGATTTGCAGCAGTAACTAATAAAAACAGAAAACTGCAGGGAGCATCAAACTGGGGAATCAATGCCGATGTACTTTACCGCATTTTTAAGCGCGGCAATACAGAATCTTCTCTAAACCTCATTTACAACACTTTTGGAAAAAGAATATATGCCGTAGGTGTAGAAGGAGCCGATGAAATCTACGAAAAGCCTATTGATCAACTCGACCTGGTATGGACCACCCAATTCAACAAAAGCTGGGGACTCAAATTAACCGCGATAAATATTCTCAACGAAAAGACCATGTTCTTTCAGGATCCCACCCGCGAAATAAGGTTCCTGGATAAGTTCAGCAACACTATAGAATCATTTGATACCGGCACCACTTATGGAGCCTCCATCACCTTTAAATTTTAAACTTAAATATTCAACTAAAAATCAGAAAAAATGAAAAACCAATTTTTAAAAACCGCATTTACAATTGTGCTCTCTCTCAGCTTGTTTTCATGCAGCAGTGATGACGATGTACCAAACCCCGATCCAGGCACAGGAGGCGACACAGGAATACTTGAGGGTACCGTTCTTGAAGGAGACATTACAGAAGACCTCCTTGTGAAAGAAGGTAATTATAACCTGAAAGGCGCAGTTTCAGTAAAAGATGGAGCCACACTAACCATAGAACCAGGAACAACTTTCACGGTAAGCGCCGCAGATCAGGTGGCAGGAGTAAACCTGTTATTTGTAGAACAGGGCGGAAAATTAATAGCCGAGGGTACTGCAGCAAAACCTATAGTCTTTACTTCCGAAAATAAAAATTCTGAAGGTGGCGACGGTGACTGGGGCGGTATCGGTATACATGGCCGTGCCAAAATGAACGCCCCCGGCGGAACCTCAATCTCTGAAGCAGGGCAGTTACCATACGGAGGCACCAATGACCAGGATAGCTCTGGAAGCTTAAAACATGTGAGAGTAGAATATGCAGGGCAGGCATCCTCAGATGGGCAATTTGAATTCAATGCTTTCTCATTTTTCGCAGTAGGCAGCGGCACCGTACTTGAAAACCTCGAGGCTTTTGAAGGCGCAGATGACGGGTTTGAATTTTATGGAGGTACCGTAAATGCCAGGAATCTTGTAGCTATAGGGATGGAAGATGATTCAATAGACTGGGATGAAGGTTATCGTGGCACTATAGATAATCTTGCCATTGTTCAATATGAAGGCATAGGTGATTTTGCCTTCGAACTGGCTAACAGAAAAGGCGAGAACAATGCAGAACCACGTTCAATGGGCACAGTTAAAAATGTGAGTATCTGGGGCCATAACCGCAGCGGCAAAGCTGCATTCGACCTAAAGCAGGGAACCGCCGGAACTTTTGAAAATATTGTTGCCAGTAATTACGAGACCATCATATTTCTAAATGACCAGCTACAGGAAGTAGAGAATGATAAATTACAATTTACCAGTGCTCATTTTGAGTACAGTAAAGATCTTGTGGTGAACAACGTTGATGACACCGAGGTAGCGAGCGACTTATTGGAGCTTGATGAGAATGCAACAGGCGCAGATCTCAGCGTCTTTGAAAGCTGGAGCAACCTGGCTGCGGCTCAAAAATTTTAATGAATTAGCCATTTATTAATAGATTTATTTTTAAGGGGTTGCGACATCGCAACCCCTTTTTTTGAAAATTATTGTGTAGAAATTAAGCTTTAACTTTTCTCCAACTAAAATTTGGTGCGGTTTTTGAATTTTTTATTGTAATTTTGAATTGATACCGTATTGAAAATGAAACAACTCTACTTGTACCCTCTTATGATCATTGGCCTTTTGCTCTTATCGAGCCCGGCTTTTGCACAGGTATCAGCCCCGGAACCTCCTGTAAAAGAAGTTCCTATTGAAGGGCTTTCTATTTTCCCCAATCCTGCTTCAGGCCAAAAAGTGTACATTAACACTAAAGCGGGAAAAGCTAAAAGAGTAGAGATATATAATGTTTTGGGCAAAAGCATCCTTTCTGCACAATTAACAGGAAATGAGCTCAATATCTCCAATCTTGAACCGGGAGTATACATCATGAGAATTCAGGAAGGTCGAAGTTCTGCTACCCGAAAGCTTGTGGTAAGATAGCCCATATCCTTTATTTTATTCAGTACCTTTGTGCCCTCAATTTTTTATAACAATTTGAAGGACATATTTTCCATTTCTACTCTCGAGGAGTTCAATAAAAAAGCGCTGCAGGTATTTGAGTACCAGTACAAAAACAATTCCGTTTACAGCAAATTTTGCGATCTGCTTCACCGCAGTCTGGCAGAGGTAAACTGCGTTGAAGAAATACCTTTTTTGCCCATTGCGCTCTTTAAATCTCACAAGATAATTTCTTCGGAAGCTTCTGCTGAAGTTATTTTTAGCAGCAGCGGCACCACAGGTACTCAAACCAGCAAACATTACGTCACAGACCTGAAGGTTTATGAGGAAAGTTTCCGCAGGGGCTTCACACATTTCTACAATAATGTAGAAGATTACGCAGTGCTCGCACTTCTTCCATCTTATCTCGAAAGAAAAGGTTCTTCATTGATCTACATGGTGCAGGATCTTATTGAGAAAAGTAATAATCCGGCAAGCGGCTTTTATCTTCACGACCTCGATGCCCTCGTTCAAAAACTACAAGAGCTGGAAGAGAAAGGGCAAAAGACACTGCTTATAGGTGTTTCTTTTGCATTACTGGACCTGGCAGAGCAATACCGTTTAAACCTGAAGCATACAATTGTGATGGAAACCGGCGGAATGAAAGGCCGCCGCAAGGAAATGATACGCACCGAACTTCATGAAGTGCTAAAAAAAGGATTGGGGGTAGAAGCTATTCATAGCGAATATGGAATGACCGAGCTACTGTCACAGGCATACGCCCTCAAAAATGGCATTTTTGAATGCCCACCCTGGATGAAGATCCTTATAAGAGAACCCGAAGATGCTTTGAGCTTACTGCCCGAAGGGAAATCTGGCGGAATCAATGTTATAGATCTGGCCAATATCAATTCCTGCTCCTTCATTGCCACGCAAGACCTTGGTAAAAATTTAGGCGGGGGAAGGACTGAAATATTGGGCCGTTTTGACCACAGTGATATAAGAGGGTGTAACCTGATGGTTTTTTAACAAAAAATATTCACCTGTACTGTAAGGATTGTAGTTTTTATCGACTTACTGTACGGTTAGATTATGTTTTCATAATTGGTTGGTTAGTAGAAGCCCCCTTCGCCCTCTAAGGCAAGGGGGCTATCTTATTTACTCAACCCTTAAGATATAGGTGTTTCTTTTTCCTTTATTGATAATGACGTATTTATCATTTAAAAGATCATTTGTGGTGATGGTATAATCTTCGGTGACCTTTTCTTTATTTACCGAAATTGAATTTTCTTTTAAAGCTCTCCTGGCTTCTCCGTTAGAGTTTAAAAAGTCGGTTTTGGCAGAAAGAGCTGCAATCATATCCAAACCTGCCTCTACATCGGCACGGTCAATTTTTGCCTGCGGCACCCCTTCAAAAACATCTAAAAAAGTAGCTTCATTCAGCTTTTTTAGATCCTCGGCGGTACTCTTTCCAAAAAGCACTTCCGAAGCCTTTACAGCATTCTCATACTCCTCTGCCGAGTGTACCATTACAGTAATTTCTTCGGCCAGTTTTCGCTGCAATTCTCTCAAATGAGGCGCCTCTTTATGCTGAGCTATAAGACCTTCTATCTCTCCTTTTGAAAGGAAGGTAAATATTTTTATAAATTTTTCGGCGTCTTCATCGCTGGTGTTGAGCCAGTATTGATAGAACCTGTAAGGAGATGTACGTGCCGGATCAAGCCAGATGTTCCCCGACTCGGTTTTTCCGAATTTAGTGCCGTCTGCCTTGGTAATTAACGGGCAGGTAAGAGCATAACCTTTCCCCTCACCAATTCTTCGGATGAGTTCGGTTCCGGTTGTGATATTTCCCCACTGGTCACTACCACCCATTTGCAGCGTACAATCAAGTTCTCTGTACAAATGCAGAAAATCATATCCCTGCACAAGCTGGTAAGTGAATTCGGTAAAAGACATTCCTTCGGAAGAATCTGAAGACAAACGCTTTTTTACGCTGTCTTTAGACATCATGTAGTTCACAGTAATGTGTTTTCCTACATCTCTTATAAAGCTCAGGAAACTGAAATCTTTCATCCAGTCATAGTTATTCACCATTACTGCCGCATTCTCTGCTTCACTTTCAAAGTCGAGAAATTTAGACAGTTGGTTTTTAAGGGCATTTTGATTCTGAAGCAAAGTAGCTTCAGTAAGAAGATTGCGCTCGTTTGATTTTCCTGAAGGGTCACCTATCATTCCCGTGGCTCCGCCTACCAGCGCCACAGGGCGATGTCCTGCTTCCTGGAAATGCTTCAGCATCATAACACCCACCAGGTGACCTATATGTAAAGAATCGGCTGTGGGGTCAATCCCAACATAGGCAGACCTAAGGCCTTCCAAAAGATGCTCTTCGGTGCCGGGCATCACATCGTGAATCATCCCTCTCCAGGTCAATTCTTCTACAAAATTCTTGCTCATGATCATTATTTTGAAGTAAAAACAGCCGTAAAGATACCATAAAGCTTCATTTTTCCTAAGCGGTTTTAGCTATATTTACCTCATGATTCTAGTCACCGGAGGCACAGGCTTGGTAGGTTCACATTTGCTGCTTGATCTTGTTAAAGCAGGAAAATCTGTTCGTGCGATCTATCGCACAGAAGCAAGTTTAAAAGCCGTAAAAAAAGTTTTTTCCTACACGAATTCTCAACCTGAAGCAAACACACTCTTTTCGTCGATTGAATGGATTGAAGCTGATATCACAGACGTTCCCTCATTGAATAGCGCCTTTAAAGACATTCATCAGGTTTATCATTGTGCGGCACTGGTCTCTTTTGACACTTCTAAAGACGCTTTACTGCGGAAGGTAAACATTGAAGGCACAGCTAATGTGGTAAACCTTTGTATCGCAAATGAAGTGGAGAAACTTTGTTATGTAAGTTCTATTGCTACTTTAGACCAGAAACCCGGCGAAAAGGAGATCACTGAAGTTTCTTTCTGGAACAAAGAACTTAGCCACAGCATGTATGCTATTACCAAATATGGCGCAGAGATGGAAGTGTGGCGTGCAAGCCAGGAAGGTGTTCCTGTGGTTATTGTGAAGCCCGGGATCATTATTGGCCCCGGATTTTGGAGCAGTGGCAGCGGTAAGATCTTCGAAAAGATACACAGCGGCCTCGATTACTTTGTTCCAAAAACCACCGGATTTGTCGGCGTTTGGGATGTGGTAAGAATTACCCGGGAACTGATGGTTTCCCCTGTCAAAAATGACGAATTTATAGTTGTTTCTGAAAACCTTTCGTTCAAGACAGTTTTCTCTATGACGGCTGACGCCCTTGGGCGGCCTGCACCATCAAAAGCGCTAAAAAAATGGATGGTCCTTACCGGATGGCTGTGGCAGGAACTAAGAGGTTTATTTTCAAACCGGGAAAAGCAACTGGAAAAGAGGTCTCAAAAAAGCCTTTTTGAGCACACGTTTTATTCTTCTGCTAAACTGAAGCAACAAATGGATTTTGAATTTGAACCCATTTCTGAAGTTGTAGAAAAGACAGCAACTTACTTTAAAAAGGATCTTCAGAAATAATTCTACTGTTGATCTCTGCCTCTTGAAACAGGCATGGAAAATCCCCGATCAACACGAAGAGGCCCGGTAGTGTCCCTTCTTAACTCCCGCCGGTTCAAAGTATCTAAAGTATTACTTTCAGAATTTTCTCTAAGAGAATCCTTTATTTTTTCCTCCATTTCCCTAATGGAATCATACTCGGCCATTAAGAGTTCAAGATTTTCCTTTACACTCTCATATATCCCTTCGTACTGCTTATAGTTCTGTGCATAGTACTCATTGCTTTGCGCCAGCTGGGTACTGTCTATCCCATATTTTTTCGTAAGATAAGGGTATGGATTTATACCTTTTTCTTCCAAAAGTGTTTTGTTGTAGCTCCTGGCACCGTGCAGCAGGGAAAGCTCTGTGAGCACCTCCACCATCTTATCTTCAGCAATGAGATTATCTGGCTTTGGAGTACGGTTGAGTTCCTGGCAGGAAACCAGCATTAAAAAGACCACTAAAATTGTGAAGATCTTCCTCATGCTACCGGTCAAATTTTAATCTTTCTGCTTGGACAAAAGGAGTGAAATTGAAATTTTTGTACACTAAATTTCCATTGACAAAGGTGTGAGTCACCCGCGATTTAAAAGTAGTACCTTCAAAGGGAGACCAGCCACATTTATACAGCGTATTTCCAGGCTGTACAGCCCATGGAGCATTGAGATCAACAAGTACAAGATCGGCCTTGTAACCCTCTCTTATAAACCCTCTTTTTTCAATATCAAAAAGAATAGCGGGGTTATGGCACATTTTCTCTACAATTTTCTCCAGTGAAATTTTACCCTGATGATACATCTGCAACATTGCAGGAAGAGCGTGTTGCACTAATGGGCCGCCACTTGGAGCCTTGGTGTACACGTTTTTCTTTTCCTCGCGGGTATGCGGTGCATGGTCTGTCGCGATGACATCTATCTTGTCTTCAATCAACCCTTTTAAGAGAGCTTCCTGATCTTTTTGTGTCTTTACAGCAGGGTTCCATTTTATGAAAGTTCCCTTTTTCTCGTAATCCCCATCATTAAACCAAAGGTGATGCACACAGACTTCGGCAGTGATCATTTTATCTTTAAGCGGCTTTTTACTGTCGAACAACTTGAGTTCTTTTGCCGTAGAAAGATGGAAAACGTGTAATCTCGCCCCGGTTTTTTTGGCTAAAGCAACAGCTTTTGATGAAGAAATATAACAGGCTTCTTCACTGCGAATTTTAGGATGCAGCTCTACCGGGATATCATCTCCATACTCCTCGGTATATTTTTGTAGATTCTCCTGAATGGTTTTTTCATCTTCACAGTGCGCTGCGATGAGCACAGGAGATTCTTTGAAGATGTTCTCCAGCACTTTTTCATCGTCCACCAACATATTCCCTGTAGAGGAGCCCAGAAAAAGTTTGAGGGCCGGCACTGTTTTTGGGTCTATTTTCTTGATCTCCTCAAGATTATCATTAGTACCTCCAAACATGAAGGCGTAATTGGCGTAAGAGGTAGCCTCTGCCAGTTTATATTTTTCTTCAAGAAGTTCTATAGTGGTGGTTTGCGGCTGGGTATTGGGCATTTCTATGAAAGAAGTAATACCACCTGCCACAGCAGCTTTTGAGCCTGTTTCAATTGTTTCTTTATGGGTAAGCCCCGGCTCCCTGAAATGCACCTGATCATCAATAACCCCCGGCATAAGGTAATTGCCTTCGGCATCGACGATAGTAAGGTTAGGAGATTTGGCACTTATACTTGAAGCGATCTCTTTAATAATTCCATCTTCAATAAAAACATCTCCTTCAACGATAGCACCTTCATTGACAATTTTTGCATTCTTAATTAGTACCTTCTTCATTATATTGTCATCTTATTAAACAGACTGTTTATTTTCATTTTTATCACTCCAAAAACAGCTTCCCATATAATTGAACCACTCATTTTTGATGTTCCGCGGGTTCTGTCGGTAAAAACTACCGGCACTTCCACGATATTGAACTTTGCCAGGTAAGCTTTGAATTTCATTTCAATTTGAAAAGCATAGCCCACAAATTTAATTTTGTCAAGGTGAATCCTCTCAAGCACTTCTCTATCATAGCAAACAAAACCTGCCGTGGTATCTTCTACAGGCATTGCTGTTATGAAGCGTACATATTTTGAGGCCAGCCACGATAAAAGCACCCTGCTCATGGGCCAGTTTACCACATTAACCCCGGTTTTATACCGGGAGCCAATCGCTACCTGGGCTCCACCCCGCTTACAGGCATTATAGAGGCGTATCAAATCGTTGGGATTGTGGGAAAAATCGGCATCCATTTGAAAGATGTACTTATAATCCCGTTCCAAAACCCATTCAAAACCTTTGATATACGCCGTACCCAAACCAGATTTCCCTTCCCTTTCAATCAGGAATAACCGATTCTCATAGACCGATTGCAGAGACCTGACTATTCTGGAGGTTTGATCGGGAGAATTATCATCCACCACCAAAACATGAAAATCGCGCTGAAGAGAAAAGACATTTTTAATGATCTTTTCAATATTTTCTTTTTCGTTGTAGGTGGGTATTATAACAATCCCATCTGGCATAAAATTCTTTTGGACAAATGTAACTATTTTTAAAGTTTAGGATGGTTTTTTAAAACTTCTTTTAATCGTATTAATCCTACCTTTGTAGAAAATTCTCCTGCTTGGAAGTAATAGAAAGACATGTGGTTTCTCAAGACTGGATCACCCTCCTACTCTTACTGGTATTGGTACTGCTGGTGGTGGCCAGGTATGCGTTCACTCAAAGGTTTGCCCACTTTAGCATGCTTTTCGCTACAGATAAGTACCTTCTTTTAAAGGGAAAAGACCCCAATCTTTTTCATCCATTTAACGTACTTCTTTTTGTTGTGAATGTGGTCTCGGCAGGCCTGTTTATCTTTATTTACTACCTCACTTTTTCCGATTCTTACCCCGAGAGGCCAATGGTAACCTTCTTAAGGATAATTACTGCATATACGACTTTTGTGCTGCTCAAGTTTTCCCTGGAAAAGATTCTGGCAGATGTAGTTTCGGTCAATGATAAAATGAACTACTACCTGTTCTACAAACTTAGTTACCGCAATTTCATGGCCTTAATATTACTCCCTGTTTCTATATTTTTTATATATACATGGGAACCAACAAGGCTGGTACTCTACATTTTGCTGGGACTCATTTTACTTATGAATTTGATTACCCTGCTCAGCATTTTTATCAAAAACCGACAGTACATTGCGACCCATTGGTTTTATTTTATTTTGTATCTTTGCGCTCTTGAAATTGGACCCTATTATATTTTATATAAGCTGGTTACCAAGTTCCAGGGTGAATAAAAAATATGTATATGAAAGTGAAAACAATTCTGGTATCTCAACCAGAGCCGAAGGTTGAAAATTCTCCTTATTTTGATCTTGAAGAAAAACAAAAAGTAAAAATAGATTTTATCCCGTTTATCCACGTTGAGGGCGTTTCTTCCAAGGATGTAAGACAGCAAAAGGTAGACCTTTCAAATTATACAGCAATTATCCTTACCAGTCGTAATTCTGTTGACCATTTCTTTAGAATTGCTGAAGAGATGCGATTTAAAGTGCCCGATACTTTAAAATACTTTTGCCAGAGCGAAGCCGTTGCTTATTACCTACAGAAGTACGTAGTTTACCGCAAGCGGAAAATTTACGTGGGGAAAAGGACTTTTGCTGAACTTTCTCCCCTTATTAAGAAGTACAAAAACGAAAAATTCCTCCTGCCATCTTCAGATATGCTGAAGCCAGATGTGCCAAAAACCCTGAATAAGCTTGGGGTGGATTGGAAAAAAGCTGTTTTCTACAAAACCGTTGTGAGTGATCTTTCTCACCTTAGGGAAGTATTTTATGATATCCTGGTGTTCTTTAGCCCCAGCGGAATAAAATCCCTATTTGAGAATTTTCCCGATTTTAAACAAAATGACACCAAAATTGCTGTTTTTGGAAACACTACGGTAAAGGCTGCAAAAGACCACGGACTGGTTGTGAACATTCAGGCGCCAACGCCCGAAACACCTTCCATGACCATGGCTCTTGAAAAGTACATCAAGGAACAAAATAAAAAGGCTCATTAGATCCTGAAAAATTGGAAATAAAAAAACCGGCAGTTGCCGGTTTTTTTATGTATTTCTATGTAATTCTTAAGATACTTTAGGAGCACCTGAAAGTATTTCTTCATTAGCCTGCGCCTGGAATTCTTCAAAATTCTTTTGAAAAGATTCGGCAAGTTGATTTGCCTTTCGGTCATAAGCTTCTTTATCTTTCCAGGTATTTCGTGGATTGAGAACTTCAGAAGGTACGTTCTCACATTCCACCGGCATCTGCAAACCAAAAACCGGATGCTCAATGTATTCTACGTTCTCAAGCTTTCCTTCAAGTGCCGAAGAGATCATCTCCCTGGTATAGCGCAACTTCATTCTTGAACCTACTCCGTAAGGCCCGCCAGTCCAGCCGGTGTTTACCAGCCACACATTTGTATTGTTCTCTTTCATCTTTGCACTCAGCATTTCAGCATAACGCGTGGGGTGTAACGGCATAAAAGGCGCACCAAAACAAGCAGAGAAGCTTGGAATAGGTTCATCTACACCTGCTTCGGTACCTGCTACCTTTGCAGTGTACCCGCTTATAAAGTGATAGGCTGCCTGCCCCGGAGTAAGCTTGCTTATTGGAGGCAAAACACCAAAAGCATCGGCTGTGAGAAAAAAGATATTTTTTGGATTTTCACCAATAGAAGGCTCCTGAATATTGTCAATATGATCAATTGGGTAACTCACCCTGGTGTTCTGGGTAATTTCGGTATTTTCAAAGTCTACCTCTCCATTTTCATCCAGAATGACATTTTCGAGAATAGCTCCTTTTTTAATAGCCCTGAATATGTCCGGTTCATTCTCTTCGGTGAGGTTGATGACTTTTGCATAGCAGCCACCTTCAAAATTAAAGACCCGGTTCTCTTTGGTCCAGCCATGCTCGTCATCTCCAATAAGCCTTCTTTCAGGATCGGCAGAAAGCGTGGTTTTCCCGGTTCCCGAAAGGCCGAAGAAAATTGCCGTATCTCCTTCTTCTCCCACATTCGCAGAACAGTGCATGGGTAGAGTGTTTTTATCAATTGGCAGTATGAAATTGAGGGCCGAAAAAATACCCTTTTTAATTTCACCCGTGTACCCTGTTCCTCCAATGAGTGCGATCTTTTTTGTAAAGTTCAATATGGCAAAATTGTGCTGCCGGGTTCCATCCACTTCAGGATCGGCCATAAAACCGGGAGCATTTAATACCAGCCAGTCTTCCTTGAAATCATCCAGTTCACTTTCCTCAGGACGTAAGAACATGTTATAGGCAAAGAGGTTTGACCACGGATATTCATTTACTACTCTAATATTCAGCCTGTAATCTTCATCAGCACAGGCGTATGAGTCTCTCGCAAAGACTTCTTTTCCAGAAAGATAATCGGCTACCTTATTGTAAAGGGCATCAAATTTATCAGGATCAAAGGGAATATTTATATTTCCCCACCAAACCCTGTCTTTGGTAATGTCATCTTCAACAATAAACCTGTCTTTGGGCGATCTTCCTGTAAATTCCCCAGTGTTTACTGCCAAAGCCCCAGACGAAGCTTCTACCCCCTGACCTTTTTCAATAGTAATGTCATGTAGGTCTTTTGGAGAAAGTTGATAGTGAACTTCTGCATCATTAATACCATACTGTTCTAGCGCAATCGTTTTCGTAAGTCGTTTTTTAGCCAACATAAAAAGTTTAGTTGAGTGGTTTGTTTAGGTCAACAAAAGTAGAAAAACTTGTAAAGAATCAGCTGAGGCTAAATTCTTTTATTTCTTTTTTAACTTAAAGAAGCTGATTAGCAACACAATCCATGCAATAATCATCAAAGAACCACCAATGGGAGTTATGAGGGCAATAGTCCTGAAATCAAAAGAAGTGAGGCTGTTAGTAGCCAAAAGATAAATAGAACCTGAAAAAAAGCAAACCCCAAAAAGTGTTAAGTAGAAGCAAATTCTTTTAACTTTTTCTGGCGCTATTGGTAACCCTCCCAGGATAAGAAGAAATAAAGCGCTGTACATCTGATATTTAACTCCGGTTTCAAAGGTCTGAATACTCTCCAGAGAAAGAAGTGATTTTAACCCATGAGCGGCAAAAGCCCCAAGTATAATAGCTATAACTCCAAACAATGCTCCTGTGATCAATAATCTCCTGTTCATAGTATAATTTTAAAAGACGCTCTCAATTAATTACATTCGTTATCCAAACAATTAACAAACATACTCAAAGTTTAGCCTTATGCGCAAGATTCTTATCATAGGTGCAGGAAAATCTACCTCTGTCCTCATTGAATATTTACTAAAAAAATCGGAACCCGAAGATCTTCAGATTATCATAGGAGACCTCGAAGTTGAAAATGCTCAAAAGTTAGCCGGAGACCATCCCAGGGCAAAAGCCACCCAACTCGACATTTTCAAGAGAGAGGAAAGAGAGAAAGCTGTTCAAAATGCCGATATCGTGATCTCCATGCTCCCGGCCCGTTTTCATATTGAAGTGGCTAAAGACTGCCTAGCTTATGGAAAGAACATGGTTACTGCTTCTTACATAAGCGAAGAGATGCAGCAGCTGGATGATGCTGTTAAAGACAAGAGGCTCGTCTTTATGAATGAAATTGGCGTAGACCCGGGTATTGACCACATGAGTGCTATGCAGGTTATTGACCGCATAAGAGAACAGGGAGGGAAAATGCTGCTTTTTGAATCTTTTACCGGCGGACTCGTAGCGCCCGAAAGTGACACGAACCTCTGGAACTACAAGTTCACCTGGAACCCGCGCAATGTTGTAGTGGCAGGACAGGGCGGAGTGGCAAAGTTCCTGCAGGAGGGAAAGTTCAAGTACATACCTTATAACCGCCTTTTTAGAAGAACCGAATTTCTCGAGGTAAAAGACTACGGAAAATTTGAAGTCTATGCCAACCGCAATTCCTTAAAGTACAAAAGCATCTATGGACTGGATGAAATCCTTACGCTTTACCGCGGAACCATTCGCCGCGTTGGTTTCAGCCGGGCCTGGAATATGTTTGTACAACTGGGCATGACAGACGACAGTTACACTATGGAGAATTCCGAAGAAATGAGCTACCGCGATTTTGTAAATTCTTTTCTCCCCTACTCACCAACAGATTCTGTGGAATTAAAATTCAGGCATAACCTGAAGATCGATCAGGACGATATTATGTGGGACAAGCTTCTGGAACTCGATATCTTCAACCCTGACAAAAAAGTTGGTTTAAAAAACGCTACCCCGGCAGAGATCCTTCAGAAGATATTAACCGAAAAATGGTCTCTTTCACCAGAGGATAAGGACATGATCGTTATGTACCACAAATTTGGGTACGAGATTAATGGTGAACAAAGGCAAATTGATGCCACCATGGTAAATATTGGGCAAGATCAAACCCGAACTGCCATGGCACGAACCGTTGGTTTACCTGTAGCCATTGCCGCTTTAAAAATCCTCAACGGAACAATATCAACTCCAGGCGTGCAACTACCCATCACTAAAGAGGTGTATGACCCAATTCTAAAGGAACTGGCCGAAAACGGAATTACCTTTAGGGAAGAAGAACATTCATACCTGGGATATAATCCTTTTGGCGAGGTAGGAAATTGAAGATAAATGCTTTGTAATTGATCTTTATCAGGTTTCTGGAGTTTTAGCTATGTTTATTTGGAACAATTCTGAATAAGATATACATTTGCTACCGAATGAACCTGCTGTACAAATCATATTACTTTACCTCTTACCAATGCGATCGCAGTCGTTGCTTTTACATCGACTTCGGCCACAAACAGGTAAAGTTTAGTTTTTGCCAACTCCTGGCGATGAGGCAAAAGGTAAAGCGCATCGATATTTCTTCTCACTTCGATAAGGATCTTAACTACAACGGGATTGAAATTATTACCCTGTGTAACCGCGAACATTTGTTTGTGTTTGACACCTTACAGGTCATTGATCTAAAAGAGCTTCTAAGATCTACTTTTGGCATCCTGGAATTAAATTCCCTGGTGAGCCACTAGGCTGTCTTTGAATTTAGATCAAGTATAAATTCGGCTTCTGTCTCAAAAAGCCCTTTTCTTTTCGTATTTTTAAAAAAAAGAATAGATATGAAAGATATAGTAAGGCAAAAAATAGGAATTAATGTAGATGTGATGGACCTGCTGAATGAGCAGATCTCCAAAGAGGCACATTCAGCGGCAATTTATCTTGCCATGGCCTCCTGGTGTGATCACAACGGACTAACAAATAGTGCCGAATTCTTTTACAAACAATCGGCCGAAGAACGGGAGCACATGCTCAAAATCTTCAAATTCATCAATGATAACGGTGGGACGGCTTACTCCCCTGAAGTAAGTAACATCAATCACGAATATAGCTCCCTCCAGGAGATCTTTGAAACCGCACTGGATCAGGAAATCGAAATTTCAAAATCTATACACAACATAGTCAGCAAATGCCGTAAGGTACAGGATTATGGATCGGAGAACTTCCTGCAATGGTTTGTTCAGGAACAAATGGAAGAAGAAAACCAGTTCCGCAGAATTTTAGAAATGTTCGATCTTATGGGCACAGATGGTATTGCACTTAAGTTTATCGATGAACGAATTAAGCACGATTAAGTAATACCAGCATTACTCAAAACAAAAAAAGGACGCCCGCAGCGTCCTTTTTTATTTTATTATTTCTCCTGATTAATCTCTTCCCAAATAAATGCTCAAAAAGTACAGCAAGGTTGCCAGGGAACCAATTGCTGCTACTACATAAGTACGGGCGGCCCATTTAAGAGAATCTTCAGCAGCTTTGTGCTCCTGTGAATTCAGCATGTTTCCTGTTTCCAGCCACACTAACGCTCTCTTACTTGCGTCATATTCTACCGGCAGCGTGATAAAACTGAACAGCGTTCCCATTGCATAGAGAATAATCCCCACCAATAGCACCGTTTGGCCTATACCGACAGATACCATAGTCATTAAGATCAATCCACCAAAGATGGCCCACTGCGAGAACTGTGAGGCAACCTGTACCACAGGTACAAGTTTACTTCTCATTTGCAGCCAGCTATAAGATTTTGCGTGCTGTATTGCATGGCCGCACTCATGTGCCGCTACTGCAGCCGCCGCTGCGTTACGCTGCGTATAAACCGCTTCACTAAGGTTAACTGTCTTTTTTGACGGATTGTAATGATCTGTCAATTGTCCCGGTGTAGAAATTACTCTTACATCGGTTATTCCATTATCGCGAAGCATTTTTTCGGCAATCTCCCGGCCACTCATGCCGTTTTGAAGATGTACCTTGGAGTAATGCTTAAATTTGCTTTTTAACTTGTTACTCACATAAAGACTCACTACAAAGATGAGTCCGGCGATGATATAATATCCCATCATAGTTTTAAAGGTTATTTTGTTGAAGCTTTATAACAAAAAGCCGGCCAATTTATTTTTGGAAGCAAAATGTGAACTTTTGTCGCATCCCGCTGCTGCTACGGCTTAAAAAAGAATCTAACCTACTATATTCACAATTTTACCGGGCACTACAATTACCTTTTTTGGCACCCTGCCATCCAGCTGTTGTTGTGTTTTTTCGTGAGCCAGCACCGTCTTCTCAATTTCGTCTTTACTCATATCGAGGGGCAGTTCAAGGGTGAAGCGCATCTTCCCGTTGAAAGAAATTGGATATTCTTTTGTGCTTTCTACCAGGAATTTCTCTTCGTAAACAGGATAAGCTGCCGTAGTGACCGATGTGTCATGCCCCAGTTTTTCCCATAGTTCTTCGGAAATATGCGGCGCATAAGGCGCAATAAGAATAGCCAGCGGCTCCAATACCTCTCTAAAATGGCATTTTTGAGCCGACAGTTCATTGACGCATATCATAAATGTACTCACCGAAGTATTAAAGCTGAAATTCTCGATATCCCCGGTTACCTTTTTAATGGTCTTATGAAGCGTCTTAAGTGAATCGGCTGAAGCCTTCCCGTCACTCACAGAAAAATTGTTATCCTGATCGTGATAAAGGTTCCAGAGTTTCTTTAGAAAGTTATGCACTCCGGTAATGCCGGCGGTATTCCATGGTTTTGCCTGTTCCAGCGGACCAAGGAACATCTCGTACATCCTTAGCGTATCGGCTCCGTAATCCTCACAAATATCATCTGGGTTGACAACATTGTATTTGGATTTTGACATTTTCTCTACCTCATGGGAGCAAATAAATTCGTCATCTCCAAAGGATAATACAAACTGATACATTGGATCTTCCCTAAGCTTTTCAAAATTAATTTTTAAAGTAATTGGATCAACAGAAGAATAGGGAAATCTTCTATTTGGATTAAATGAGTAACCGTTCACTCCTAAATCAGATTTGGAAGACAATATTTCTGGCAGTTGTTTTTGTTTAGCCTGTCTCTTCTGGATTAGATTTAAAGTTTTTTCTCTTACCTCATCAAAAGGTATTTCATCATCATTTTTAGATAATACTATAACATTTAGATCAATCTCTGTTTCAGAATTCCTAATGAATGGATAGGAAGTGTGCTTTTCCACTAATGACTGCTTTAAGGTTAAAGAATAATCATATGCAGAATGGAAAACTGAAGTCCCAAGGATCATCCCCTGATTGATCAGCTTTTTAAAAGGCTCTTCCACCGTCAAATAACCTCTGTCCTTCAAAAATTTTGTCCAGAATCGCGAATATAATAAATGACCTGTGGCGTGTTCACTTCCTCCAATGTACAGGTCGACATTTTCCCAGTATTCTAGAGCTTCTTCTGAAGCAAATCGCTCTTCATTTTGAGGATCCATATACCTGAATAAATACCAGGAACTACCTGCCCAGCCGGGCATGGTGTTCAATTCAAGAGGAAAAACAGTTTTGTGATCGATCTTTGAATTCTCTACCACTTCATTCTTTTCTGTGTCCCACGCCCAGTCTGTAGCGTTTCCTAAAGGCGGCTCCCCGGTTTCCGTCGGTAGATATTTCTCTACTTCGGGAAGACGTAGCGGCAAATGCTCTTTTTCTATCATCTGCGGAAGCCCCTCCACATAATAAACCGGAAATGGCTCACCCCAGTATCTTTGTCGGCTAAACACCGCATCTCTGAGTCGGTAATTAGTTTTTCCTTTTCCCTGCCCAATCTTTTCCAGCTCTAAAATGGCTTTTTGAAGGGCTGCTTTGTATTCGAGTCCGTCAAGGAAATCTGAATTTGCGATCACAGTGCCTTCCTTGCCGGAATAAGCTTCTTCAGATATATCCACATTCTCAAAAATATTCCTGATTGGCAGATCAAAATGTTTGGCAAACTCGTAATCTCGTTGATCGCCACATGGCACCGCCATAACGGCTCCTGTTCCATAACCGGCCAACACATAATCTCCAATCCAGATTGGCACCGGCTCCTTTGTAAAAGGATGCTCGGCATAGGCCCCTGTAAAAACACCGCTAATGGTCTTTACATCGGCCATTCTTTCCCGCTCACTGCGCTTAGCCGTTGCCTGTACATAAGCTTCAACTTCGGATTTATGCTCGGGAATAGTGATCTTCTCCACCAGTTCGTGCTCGGGAGCAAGGGTCATGAATGTGACTCCAAATATTGTATCGGGTCTTGTGGTAAATACCGGAACCTTGAACTCTGAACCTTGAACTTTGAATTCCACAAGAGCCCCCACGGATTTCCCAATCCAGTTCCGCTGACTCTCCTTTAAACTTTCTGTCCAGTCTAGCTCGTTTAGCCCCTGCAGCAGTCGCTCGGCAAAAGCTGAAATACGCATGCTCCACTGGGTCATTTTCTTCCTGATCACCGGGTAGCCTCCCCTTTCGGAAACGCCATTCACGATCTCGTCATTTGCGAGCACAGTCCCCAATTGCGGGCACCAGTTCACTTCGGTTTCAGCAAGATACGTCAGCCTGTACTTCAGCAATTGCTTTTGTTTTTCTTCCGAAGAGAAATTATTCCATTGTGTTACAGTAAACTGCTCTACATCATCATCACAGGCCGCATTTACACCGCTATTCCCTTCCGCAGCAAAGATCTCTTCCAGTTCACTTATAGGGCGGGCTTTTTCAGATTCAAAATCATACCAGGAATCAAAGAGCTGAATAAAGATCCACTGTGTCCATTTGTAATAATCTGGCTCGCTGGTGCGTACCTCCCGGCTCCAGTCAAAGGAGAAACCTATCTGGTCAAGCTGTTCGCGATAGCGATTTATATTAGCCTCTGTAGTAAGGGCAGGGTGTTGTCCTGTTTGTATGGCATACTGCTCTGCAGGCAAACCAAAACTGTCATATCCCTGTGGGTGCAGCACATTAAACCCCTTGTGCCTCTTATAGCGGGCATAGATATCACTGGCAATATAACCCAGCGGGTGCCCAACGTGCAGCCCTGCCCCCGAAGGATACGGAAACATATCGAGCACGTAATATTTAGGTTTTTCAGAATTATTCTCAGCCTTGAAAGTCTGGTTCTTTGCCCAGTACTCCTGCCATTTTTTTTCAATTTGGTTGAAGTTGTACCTCATTTTACAGATTCAGCGTCACGTTATTACATTCCCGGAAACCTTCAGGGAAGGGCAAAAATACGGTTAATGTACGAAAGTGAAAAGTTTGGGCGTTTTAAAGAAAGGGATTGATTTACTTTCTTATTTTTACACAAATTTACGCAGCCGCCCTATGAGTTCATCTTTTGAAAAATATCAAAAAAGACGTCTTATTTCCTCTTATTTTTCGGTCGTGATCAGTATCGCGCTGGTCCTGTTTTTACTTGGGTTACTGGGGCTTTTAGTGCTCAACACCAAAAAAATAGCCGATCATTTCAAGGAGCAGATCGCTTTGACCATTTACCTTAAAGACACCGCGAAGGAAGTGGAGATCACCCAGCTTAACAAGACCATTGCCCTCGCCGAATACACAAAGTCTACCACTTATGTGACTAAAGAGGAAGCAGCCGAAGCTCACAGCAAAGAAATTGGAGAAGATTTTATGGAGTTTTTGGGTTATAACCCACTACAAAATTCTATTGACCTATACTTCAAAGCCGATTATATTACCTCGGGCGAAATAGACCAAATTGCCGAAGAGTTAACTGCAAAGAATTTTGTAGATGAAGTGGTTTATGATAAACCTCTTATCTCCCTCCTCAACGAGAATGTTACAAAAATCAGTTTTTGGGTGCTTGCCATTAGCGCGATTTTCACCTTTATCGCCGTGCTTTTGATCAACAGCTCCATAAGGCTTTCGGTATATTCAAAAAGGTTTATTATCAAGACCATGCAAATGGTAGGTGCTACAAAAAGGTTTATTAGAAAACCATTTATTCTGAAGAGCGTAAAACTGGGCATGATAGGCGCACTTATTGCACTAATAGGTATGGCCATAGTACTTTACTATATGAACAAGAGCTTTCCTGAACTTGAACTGCTAAGCGATACAAGCATTTTGGCTGCTCTTTTCTTCGGAATCTTTCTAATGGGAGCAGTGATAACCTGGCTTAGCACCTTTTTTGCCACCCAGCGCTTCCTGAATTTAAAAACTGACGAATTGTATTATTAGTGAGTTATAGATAATTTATAGAAGATCTCACTCCCGTTACAACACCTGTTTTTAAACAAGTAAGTCGTGCCATAAAATAGCCACAGATGCACAGATGGTCTATGGGAATATCCTAAAGAAATATAAACTCACATGTGTTCTTTTTGTTGTGCACATTGATATGTGCTTCAGAAAGAAAAATGTATTAGTTAGAGAACCACAAATACATGGATAAGTTATGGGTGATTTTCTGTATAAAGACCTGACATACGAACTTCTCGGAGTTCTTTTTGACGTGCATAACGAACTAGGCGGTGGCTTTCTTGAGGTAGTTTATTCAGATGCAATAGAATACGAACTGAAGATGAGAAATATTCCTTATGAAAGGGAAAAGAAGTTTCAGGTTCACTATAAAGACACTATACTACCCCATCATTTTAATGCAGATTTCGTAGTCTTTGGAAAGATAATTTTGGAATTAAAATCTGCTTCGCATTTGCACGAATCGCATATGGCGCAATGCCTTAACTACTTAAAGATTTCTAAACTTCGGTTAGCCATCTTAGCCAATTTTGAAGGTGATAAATTAATACATCATAGAATTATACTTTAAAAGAAAAAGAAGTGACAGCAACAAAAAAAGAGTGGAATGCGTTATCACTCCACAATATCTTTTAAAAATATCTGTGCATCTGTGGCGAAAATTTCAAAAAAAAACTTTTTAAAGGCCACGAATACACTAATAAAAGTTGAAAATTCACTGTAAGAAGATCTCTTTGAATTCAAGAAACTTCTGCTATCAAAAGAAACCGCCGCCACTCAAAAAAATATTTAGGTTGGCTTATTTTAAAAATATCTGTGCATCTGTGGCAAAAAAATTAGAAGAAACTCTTTGAAAATACCATGAATACACTGATAAAATTGGAAATTCAATGTACAAAGATCAAATGAAATTCTGCCGTTCAAAAAGAAATCTAACCACTCCAGAAAATATTTAGATTGGCAGAGTATCTCTAAAAAATATCTGTGCATCTGTGGCAAAAAAATTAGAAGAAACTCTTTGAAAATACCATGAATACACTGATGAAATTGGAAATTCAATGTACAAAGATCAAATGAAATTCTGCCGTTCAAAAAGAAATCTAACCACTCCAGAAAATATTTAGACTGGCAGAGTATCTCTAAAAAATATCTGTGCATCTGTGGCAAAAAAACTAGAAGAACGTCTTAATATCAATAAACAATCTTAAGATTAAGAGTTATCATTTTTAAAAGCTCCAATCAGAATTATAAATTCAAACTTTAAAATGCTATTTTTGACACCTTATATTTTAAGGGATTGCAGCCAAAAACAAAGAACCAATGAACAAGAACAAAAAGCCTTTACACAGGCAGGATCTTAATTTTGTATTCGAAAAGAAGAACTACATTGTGATGGGAATAGGCCTGGCGGTAATCGCCCTTGGATTCATTCTTATGGCCGGCGGCGGCAGTGACGACCCGAATGTTTTTAATCCGGAAATCTATAGTTTTAGAAGAATAAGACTGGCACCAGCCCTGGTACTTCTTGGTTTCGCCATTGAAGTCTACGCAATCCTTCTCAACCCCCGAAAATAATAATGGAAATTATTGATGCTGTGTTCCTTGGAATCATCCAGGGACTAACCGAATTTTTGCCGGTTTCTTCAAGCGGGCACCTTGAAATAGGAAAAGCTCTTCTTGGAAGCCAAAGCATTCCCGAAGAATCTTTAATGATCACCGTGGTACTTCACTTTGCAACCGCTCTAAGTACCATTGTAGTTTTTAGGAAAGACGTAGCCGAAATTTTCCGCGGCCTGTTCTCCTTCCGCTGGAATGACGAAACTAAATTCTCTTTAAAGATCGTCCTCTCTATGATCCCCGCAGTTTTTGTCGGGTTAATGTTTGAGGAGGAGCTTGAATCTCTCTTTGGTGGCAATCTCACTTTTGTAGGGTTCATGCTCTTAATCACTTCGGTGTTGTTGTGGCTGGCCGACAGGGCTAAAAATACTGGCAAACCTGTAACCTACAAAGACAGTATTATTATAGGAGTGGCACAGGCTATAGCCATTTTACCGGGAATTTCAAGAAGTGGGGCCACCATTTCTACCTCTGTGCTGCTGGGAAATGACAAATCTAGAGCTGCACGTTTCTCGTTCCTCATGGTAGTACCTTTAATTTTAGGGAAAATTGCAAAAGACCTTTTGAGTGGGGACCTGACTAACACCACTATCGCACCTATACCACTACTGGCCGGATTCATCGCTGCGTTCATCGCCGGTTTTGCCGCCTGTACCTGGATGATTGCCCTGGTGCGCAAAAGCAAACTCACCTATTTTGCTATCTACTGTTTTATAGTGGGCACAATAGCAATTGTTTACCAATATTTCTACGCCTGATAAATAATGACTGAAGAAGAATTCAAAACCGGACAAATCCTCTTATTTGATAAACCCCTGGAATGGACATCTTTCCAGTTGGTAAATAAAGTGAGATGGCTCATCCGGAAGAACTTCAGGATCAAAAAAATTAAGGTAGGCCACGCAGGTACTCTAGATCCATTAGCTACGGGGTTGCTCATCCTTTGCACCGGGAAATCTACCAAACTTATTGAAAGCCTTCAGGGACAGGAAAAAGAATACACCGGTACCTTCACCCTGGGCGCCACTACGCCTTCCTTCGATATGGAGACTGAAGTTGATGAAACTTTCCCCATAGATCATCTCACTTCAGAAGGAATTCATGAAGCAACAAAAGCATTTTTGGGAGATATTCAGCAAAGGCCACCCGTATTTTCAGCTTTAAAGAAAGATGGAAAAAGGCTTTACGAATACGCCCGAAGCGGGGAAGAAGTGGAGATACCTACCCGCACAGTAAATATTTCAGAATTTGAGATCACTAAAATTGAGCTTCCAAAAGTACATTTTAGAGTGGTGTGCAGCAAGGGTACTTACATTCGCAGCCTCGCCTTTGATTTTGGATCTCGGCTAAACAGTGGCGCATACCTCTCTTCGCTGCGTCGCACCCGTATTGGAGACTACAAAGTTGAAAATGCCTTAACAGTAGATTCTTTTGTAAATGAGTATCTTTCGATGGAGGAAGAAACTTAAAAAATGGATTTTTTCGATCGACATAAGGCGCTGATCATTACCAGCCTTATCTTTTCGATTTTGATCTTGTCTATGTACAACATCAATATCTCCAACGAATCAAAAAAGATTCGGGAGACGCTTATTGAGCTAAATGAATTAAGGCCCATCCCACCTCCCGAAGAAGAACAACCCGAGCCCGAAGAGTCCAAACCTGCAGAACCTCAACGCCCGAGCCCTACCGTACAAACACATCAGGCATTCAACCAGGATCAGGAGGAAAGCCAGAATAACCTGGAGTCGAGATTGGATGAAATATTTCAGAAGAATGCCGCGCAACAGGAAACTTCGGAAGCAGAGTCTGCCAAATCTGCACAAGGAGAATTTAGACTGAACAACAATAAAAAAGAGAAGAAAAAGAAGGCTTCTGAAGGAGATAACAGCAGTAAAGAAACATCGGTAAAACCCGGCAGCCTGAGAAATAGCTCTATTTCTTTTTCTCTGGTAGGTCGAACAGCTATAGATATTCCCAATCCAATTTATACCTGTGACACTTCCGGAAGGATTGTGGTAAATATCACCGTGAATGCTGCGGGAGACGTTGTAAAAACAAGCATCAATAAGAACGCATCTACCAGCAGCAACGAATGCCTCGCAAATATGGCTATGAGATATGCGGCAGATGCAAAATTCACCCAACTTGTCGGGCGAAATGCACAACCCGGCACTATAACCTATAATTTTCAGAATTAATGGAAGAAAAGATACGTTGCGGCTGGTGCGTGGGCGATCCACTCTATGAGGAATACCACGACCGGGAATGGGGCGTTCCCTTAAAAGATGATGCCGGCATTTTTGAGTTCTTGATTCTGGAAACCTTTCAGGCGGGCTTAAGCTGGATCACTATTCTTCGGAAAAGGGAAAACTTCCGAAGCGCTTTTGAAAACTTTGATTACAGGAAAGTAGCTCAATTTTCTGAAGCTAAAGTGGAAACTCTGATGCAAGACAGCGGGATTATAAGAAACGCTGCAAAAATTCGTGCTGCCGTAACCAACGCACAGGCTTTTATGAAGGTGCAGGAGGAGTTTGGAAGTTTCTCAAAATATATATGGGGATTTGTTGATGGCAGCCCCATTCAAAACGACCTTCAAAATTTATCTGAAGTACCCGCAATCACAACGATAAGCGAAAAACTGAGCAAAGATCTTAAAAAAAGGGGCTTTAAATTCGTTGGACCAACAGTGGTCTATGCGCATATGCAGGCCACAGGCATGGTGAATGATCACATAACGCAATGCTTTAGGCACAGCGAAGTGAAAGAACTGCAGTAACCACAGAAAAAAAGGTTTCAAAAATGCCATTTTTGGAACCTCTTTCTGGTTTCAGCTCAGGTATTCAAGAAATACGCTGCGGGGAATTTCGGCTGCACCCAAACTGGCGAGATGGGCTGTGTGCATCTGGCAGTCAATTAATCTTACGCCTTCCTTTTCAAGTTGCTGCACCAGGTGAATAAATCCGTATTTTGAGGCGTTACTGACCTTTGAAAACATACTTTCCCCGCAAAAGATCTTCTTTTCCCTTAAGTAGACTCCGTACAGGCCACCCACGAGTTCCGTTTCTTGCCAAACTTCAACTGAAACTGCAATACCTTCCTCATGCAGGGAAAGGTAAGCCTGCTGCATTTCGGGCGTTATCCAGGTGCCGGGCTGTCCCGGCCTGTATATTTTTGCACATTGTTCAATAACTTCTGAAAAAGCCGTATTAAAGCTCACTTTGAAAGCATCTTTTTTAAGCAGTTGCTTCATGCTTTTGGAGACCTTCAGGTTTTCGGGAAACAGCACCATTCGGGGATCGGGACTCCACCACAAAATAGGCTGATCTTCATCAAACCACGGAAAGATTCCGCGGGAATATGCTGCCAGAAGCCTTTGTGGCGATAAGTCACCGCCATAAGCCAGCAAGCCTTCTGCTGTAGCCTTCTCAACTGAAGGAAAATCGTCTTGTGGTCTCAAAAATGTCAAAAACAAGGGGTCTTTTTTCAGAAGTAAAAATAAAACAAATTGACCACTCTTTTTTTCCGGTCTCTTCAGAAAAGAAAAAACCCCAATTCTTCAGAAAAGGGGTTTTTATTATTTATTTTATGATTCACCTAGAATGGCAAATCGTCGTAATCTTCGTCGTTTAGATTATTGGCCGGTTCAAATTGATCGGCCGGTGGTACAGGAGCGCCACCCTGCTGACTCTGAGCTGCCAGGTTTTCAATTCTCCATCCCTGTATAGAGTTGAAGTATTTGGTCTCTCCCTGCGGGTTCACCCATTCGCGCCCGCGCAAATTCACCCCAATCTTTACAGGCTGTCCAACACCATAATTATTTAGAAGATCACATTTATCCTGCACAAATTCTACAAGAATATGTTGTGGGTACTGCTCTTCTGTTGTAACTACCACTTCTCTCTTTCTAAACCCGTTGCTCCCGAAGGTTTGGGTTTGTCCAATCATCTTAATTTTTCCTTGTACTTCCATATCAAACGTTTTTTGCTAATAATATTTTCCAGGCTGTTGCCTTATCGTCTTTTTCTAAATATTCTTTTGCTGTTAAATGCAGCTTTTCTTCACCGGCGCTTTTCACCAATTCTGAAAGTTGAGAATTCCCTCTCAAAAACTCCCTGACTTCTTCAGCCGTGGGAAGCCGCTCTACATTGCCCAGTTTCCCAAGATCATTCCCCGAGAGATATTTGCTGTTTCTAACCTCTTCGGCAATGGCATCAATTCCTATTCCTAAAGTCTGCAAAGGCTTTGGAACTTCAAACATTCCGGGGGTGGCGCGGGTGTACCAGTTACCTCCCATGCGGGCTACCAGGTCAATTTTGTGCTGGTCAATATAGCCTTTTTCATCTAAAATATCTTCCCGAATATGCATTTTTAGCACCTCACAAATTACAAGATTCCCGGCTCCTCCTTCACTTCCGGTCTCTACGATCTCATTGATCCTGCACTCAAATTGTACAGGTGATTCCTTCACCCTGAAAGGCTTTACAATGTCCGATTTCAGCATAGTAAGCCCTGCCTTTTCAAATTCGTTGACACCTTCGGCATATTCGGTACTCGACAGCGAAACCTGCTGTACCAAATCGTAATTCACCACATTGATCACTACTTCTCCCGTGGCTTTAGAATTATTATAAGTGTGCTTTACCGTATTATCTCTTCCGCGGCGTGCCGGAGAAAAAATAAGTATTGGAGGATTTGACCCAAATACATTAAAGAAACTGAAGGGCGATAAATTTGGCCTTCCCTCTTTATCGAGGGTGCTGGCAAAAGCTATGGGCCTTGGCCCTACTGCTCCCAGCAGGTACTGGTGCAATTGTGGTACGGGAACTTCTTTAGGATCTATGCTAAGCATGCTCGTGATTTTGGCAAAGGTAACGAAACCCTGAAGAGATGAAAAATTGGCTACACAATAATAAGTTACCTAAAACGATTATATTTAAACGCAATTTAAGCCCTGCCTTCATGAGGTTTTCAGACAAACGAAACTTTCGCCGCTGGTTCATTATCGTTACTTCGCTCATCATTGTTAGCCTTATTGTATGGAATGCAGTTGCCTTTTTTCAACGCATCAAGGAAGAAGAACGGGTAAAAATGAACATCTGGGCTTCGGCACAGGTTTATCTTGACCAGGTAGATACAGATACCGGCCTTGATCTTTACCTGGAGATCATCAACAGCAATTCGAGCATTCCCACAATACTGGTAGATGACAATGGCCAGATAGTAGACGCCATGAACATACCTGGCGAGATCATGGCCAGTGAAGAAGAACTTCAGCAATTCCTCGCATCGCTTAAAAGCACCAATGAGCCTATAGAAATGGATCTTGGCGAAGGCAGGGTGAACAGGGTTTACTACGGAAATTCTCCCATGCTCAACAAGCTGAAATACTACCCGCTCGCCCTTATTCTTATCATCATCCTGTTTATTGCGGTGATCTATTTTTTCTACAGAACTACAAAAAGCAGCGAACAAAACAAATTATGGGCTGGTATGGCCAAAGAGACGGCGCACCAGATTGGCACCCCGCTTTCTTCGCTCATAGGCTGGACAGAGATCCTTAAAGAAGAAAAGGTGAACCCCGATTTTATTACGGAAATTGAAAAAGATGTAGACCGCCTTAAAACCATCACCGAACGTTTCTCTAAAATTGGATCGGCACCCACTCTGGAACCGGCAGACATTGTTGAAAAAACCCGGGATTCTTTTGATTACCTTGAAGCGCGGAGTTCAAAGCTCATCAAATTTCAACTTCAGCTTCCTTCGGAAAAGATTTTGGTCAACCTCAATGCCCAACTCTACAGCTGGACTATTGAAAACCTGGTGCGAAATGCCATAGATGCCATGAAGGGAAAAGGGGAACTGGAAATAAAGCTGAAGCAGGATTCTAAAAAAGTGTATATCCAGGTTACCGATACCGGAAAAGGAATACCAAAAAGCAAATACAAACGCATTTTTGAGCCCGGCTTCACCACCAAAAAAAGAGGCTGGGGCCTTGGTTTGTCACTCTCTAAAAGGATCATAGAAAAATATCACGGCGGCAGGATAAAAGTGCTGCGAAGCGAGATCAACAAAGGAACAACCATCGAGATCCAGCTTCACAGAGCTAAAACTGTTGCATCACCTGTCTGAGATCGGGAGGAATAGGCAATGATTTATCTTCAGAAAAGTCGAAGAAAACCGCTATGTCCCTACCTTCGGCACAAACTTCACCTTTGTCATTCAGGATCAATTGATCGAGCGCGAAACTGCTGTTCCTGATGTACGCCAGTTTAGTCTTTACCGTAGCCGTTCCCGGGTAAAACAGCGATTTTTTAAAATCGCAATGCGTGGAAACCAGAATGGCTCCTTTATTTGATTCTGAAAAGAGCTTGGACAGGCCGGCAGCCTCCCAAAAATTCACCCTACCCGACTGAAGGAACCTGATAAACGTGAGATTGTTTACGTGACGGTACATATCGAGATCACTGAAATCAATCCGAAGGTCCAGCGATAGTTTATATTCCGAAAACTCCACTAAATATTGGCTTTGATATCATCGGCGATTTGCTGAAATTCTTCCTCGCTCAGGGAAACGCTCTGCGCAAAATTCATATCGCTCATATTGTTTAAGGGTATAAGGTGCACATGCACGTGGGGCACTTCAAGACCTACTACTGCCACTCCTACCCTTTTACATGGCACGGCTTTCTCAACGCCCTTAGCGACCTTGCGCGAAAAGGCCATAAGCTGCATGTAAGTTTCTTCATCAAGGTCAAAAAGTTTATTGACCTCTTCTTTTGGAATACACAAAGTGTGTCCCTTTACATTGGGCCGCACATCGAGAAAGGCCAGAAATTTATCGGTTTCTGCAACTTTGTAAGCAGGTATTTCTCCGTTGACGATCTTTGTAAAAATGCTGGGCATAGTTTTTAAATTTTAGAAGTAACAAGTTAAGATTTTCGGCATAAACCGGGGCATAAAAAAATCCTTTCCGAAGAAAGGATCTTTAAAAATGACATTTTTGACACCCCTTAGTCACGGGTGATCTCAAGAATTTCGAATTTCATTGTTCCCGAAGGCACCTGTACTTCAGCGATCTCACCTACTTTTTTTCCCAAAAGGCCTTTCCCGATAGGACTGTCTACAGAGATCTTTCCTGCTTTAAGATCGGCTTCACTTTGGGCCACCAGCTTGTATTTCACTTCGGCACCGTTAGTCAGGTTTTTAATTTTCACGTTTGAATGTACAAGGGCTTTAGAAGTGTCGAGTTGCGACTCATCAATTAACCTTGCGTTGGCATATATCTCTTCCAGTTTTGCAATTTTCAATTCAAGTAAACCCTGGGCTTCCTTTGCAGCATCATACTCGGCATTCTCACTAAGATCACCTTTATCACGCGCTTCGGCAATTGCCTGTGAAGCTTTTGGCCGCTCAACATCCTTTAATTGATTGAGTTCATCTCTAAGTTTTTTAAGGCCATCTGCACTATAATATGATACTTTACTCATAACTTCGTCGTTTATATAAATAGAAAAAATCCCATTCGCCGACGGGATTTTAAACAAATATAGTAAATTAAAATATCCAGTACAATTATAATCCGGCAGCTTTTAAAAACCCAAATATGAAACGAATTTTAATGCTTTTATCCTTATCTATCACCCTTTTAGGATGTTCTTCTGATGATGAGATACGTCAAAATCCTTACCTGCCTCACCTGAATTTTTCAGTGCAGTTTGACCTTAACCTTCCTGAATATAATCAGCTGAATTTTCCCGGAAATAAATTTATAACACGCAACTACGGCATTAACGGAATTGTTATTTACAACCTCAACAACGACCAGTATTTTGCTTATGAACTTACCGATCCTAACCATATACCTCAAGCCTGTTCTGCCTTAACTGTAAACGGAACAGCAGCTGCATGTACCTGTGGAGATGGAAATGTTTACAACATCATTACGGGAGAACAAACTGCAGGGACAGGAGAATATATGCTGCAGCCCTATCGGATAGAAAAGAGGGGGAATGTGATACAGATCTCAAATTAAAAGGCATAAAAAAAGGCTCTTTTGAGAGGTCTCAAAAAAGCCTTTTTTGAAAGGTAATCTCTTAGAACCTCAATGTCACCCCCGCCAGGAAATTGCGGGTGGCCTGAGGGTAGTATCCTACGCCATCGTAGGTAACCCCATCCCAATCATAAGTATAGTAATACCCATTTGACACATATTCTTCACTAAAGATGTTGTTGATCAAGCCTGTGAATACCACTTCTTCAAAAAATGGTGCATTCTTCCAGGTGTACTGCAGGTTAATGTCGTTCACAAAATAATCTTTTAACAAAGAAGGTTCGTTTTCTAAATTACTCATATACTGCTCTCCCACGTATTTTGAGAGGAATTTGATCTCAAGTCCTTCTACAGGTCGGTATTCCAGGATATTTCCGGCAATGATCTCAGGAGAATAAGAGATGTCAGTTTTTCCGAAGCTGCGCAGTTCCCCGTCCCATGAAGCGAACCAGTCGTCATTTTTATTCCGGCTTATTGCCACATTTGGGCGCCAGCTGAACTTTGGATGCAACCTCACCACAGCATCTAACTCCAGACCCAGCCTATAGCTGTTCCCACTATTTCTTCTAATTGGCGCACCCACATCGTTGAGTTCTCCTGTGAGCACCAGCTGGTTGCGGTAATCCATATAGTAAAGATTGGAATTCAGCTGAAAGTTCTCTGTCGCAAATCTCCATCCCAGCTCGTAATCATTTAACTCCTCAGGTTCGGGATTGCCCGCCTCATAGTCGGACCGGTTGGGCTCGCGATGCGCCCTGGCAAACGAAAAGTAAAGTCGGCTGGCTTCCGAAAATTCATAGGTAAATCCGGCTTTTGGATTAAAAAAGGTATGGCTGTCATCAACTATGAAAGGCGTGTTTTCCTCTTCAAAACCATTGACCTCATAATTGATCTTCCTTAGCTGCAGGTCTCCGTAAAGCGCAAGATTATCACTAAGGGCGTAAGTGACTTTTCCGAAGAGATTAAAGTCGCTTTTTTCAGCATCATTCTCATAGTACCTGTGCAAAGGCAGGCTAGGTGCAAAGCGGGTGAAGATCACCTCTCCAAAATGGTCTCCTTCATAGTTGTTCCATGCACCACCGGCAATAACTTCCAGTTTCTCATTTTCGTATTGCACGTTAAAAGTTGTACCGTAAAAATCATTGACCAGCCATTTTTTGGTAACCAGATCACTTTGGGTAATCTCTTCACCATTTGCGGTGAATGGTTCCAGATTATAGGCCTCCAGGTCTTCTTCTGCGCGATAAGATTCGTAGAAACCTCTCCCGTAGGTGTAGTGGAGCGCAATGTTTGTAGACCAGCCATTGCCGTAGCGTTCATTCCAGAGCAACTGGAAGTGATCCTGCTTGTAATCGTCTATATGGTTGTCGTAAAACTGAAGATCGCCTTCATCATCTTCATAAGCTCCTGCGGGGTTGAAACGCCTGTCTTCTTTTAATTGGTCCCCATCAATCCCATCCCAGGCCTGGTAAGTAACTTCACTACCTCCAAAGGTAAGGGCCTTGATAAGCGTGGTTTCACCAACGTAAGAACCCTGGAAAAAGTAAGATTTAAGATCGGTTGCAGCACGATCAATGTATCCGTCGCTCTTTATTACTGAAGCCCTTCCGCTGAATTCCCAGTGATCATTAAATATTCCTGTGCTGAATTTCACGGTGTGTTTTCGGGTATTATAGGAACCAAAACTGTTGGCGATCTCGGCCGAAGGTTCATAACTATACCTGTCTGTAAGTATATTCAAACTGGCACCAAAAGCCCCGGCCCCGTTGGTAGAAGTTCCCACACCACGCTGCAGCTGAAGGTCTTCTACAGAAGATGCAAAATCACCCAGGTTAACCCAAAAGGTCCCCTGACTTTCGGCATCATTATAGGGAATACCATTTATAGTAACATTGATTCCGCGGGCCTCGGTACCTCTCACGCGGATGCTACTGTAGCCAATACCGGCACCGGCATCACTGGTAGTGACCACTCCCGGCATGTATTGCATAAGGCTGGGAATATCCTGCCCCAGGTTGCGATCTTCTATCTCCTCATTAGATAAATTGCTGTAAGTGATAGGCGAGGCGGCGCTCACTCTCACAGCCGATAAAAACACCTCATCAAGGATTTCTTCGGCATCACTCATATCGATATTGAGCAACATATCTTCGGAAAGATCAATACGCACCCGTTTTTTATTTCCGAAGGAAAAAATGAGATGGTGCACACCTTCTTCAAGAGTAAAAGAATACTTCCCTCCTGCTGAAGTCTGGGTGAATTGCGAAGAGCCTTCTACCCTTACAATGGCACCTTCAAGCGGCTTATCACCACTTGTCACTGTACCCGACACCTGAAATTCTTGTGAAAAGCCGCTTACTGCGACAAGAAAAAAACTGAAGATTAAGAAAACATGTTTCATTCGTAAAAAGATGTTTACAAATAAAAGGGGCTGTTATTCTTGTTGTTATAAAATAAAAAATCCTGAAAACCACTATTGGTTGACAGGAGTATAATACTTGCACGGTGCACTTTGCACCTATCCCTTGGCAGCATTACCTGCCCAGGTTCCTTGGGTATAATCTCAGCTTCCTCCTGCTTCCGCAGGACTTAGCACCCCTTTGAGACGCGGCAAAGGTAAATGCTTTTTTTCGATTTAACCTAATTTTTGAAGGTTTAGCACAGAAAGCTTTTAATTTTACACTTTCAAAGAAATCATGGCAAAAAAAAAGGCATCTATAACTTTCACGGTCTTTGCCGGTTATATCATTCTGGCCTCTCTCATGGGACTGGCGGTGTGGTTTATTTATAACCAGGTGACCGGTTATACCAGCTTAACCGAAAGGAGTAATGCCGGAAACCAAAAACTACTTTTGGTGGGAGAGGCCGCCACAAAGCTGTACGAGGCCGAAAGTCTTAGCAGGCAGCTCATTCAAAGTGCTAACCTGGAAGGTCTTGATACCTATAATGCCAAAATCGATTCCATAAAATTCACCCTCGCCTCTCTGCAAAATTTCAGGACCGACAGTTCTCTGGACAGGGAAATAGACAGCATAAACACGCTGCTTAGCCAGAAGACCGAAAACCTGGAAGAACTGCTGGAGCTAAGGGCCCGCGGAGAAACAGAAAGCTATTACGCCAGGGTACTTTCAGAATTACAGCGGGTAGATGAAAACTTTGAAAGCCGAAACTACGACCAGCGTTTTAAAGACCTGCAACCTCACCAACGGCAACTACTCATAAAACTACTGCAGTACTCAAATGAGCAGAGCCCGAAACCTCCAGCGATCACCATAGATTCCCTCGTAAATTCGGTAAAGAGTGTACTGGGCCAGCTGGAAACCCAGGAGCGGCGCTACCGGCAGGAACTGGAAAGCAAGGAAGACCAGTTACTGGCCAATGAGATACAGCTCAATAACAGGTTAAGGACCTTGTTAAGTACTTTGGAGACTGAAGAAAGAATGGCGTCCATGGATCAGGTAGAGGCCTGGCAAAATACCGTAGAAGACACTTCCAGGATCATCCTCTTCCTGGCAATTGCAAGCCTGCTGGTAATTTTAACCTTTGTGTTCCTGGTGGTGAAAGACGTTTCTAAGAGTCAGCAGTACAGGCAGGAGCTGGAGGCTGCAAAGACTTATGCGGAATCGCTACTCTCCAGCCGTGAACAATTTATGAATACGGTTACACACGATTTAAGGTCTCCCCTGAACACCATCATAGGATATACAGGTTTACTCGAAAAAAGTGAGCTCAACAAATCCCAGAACAGGTACCTGCGACAGCTAAAGCGATCATCAGATTACCTGCTGCGACTTGTGAACGACCTGCTGGACCTGTCGCGGCTTGAAGCCGGAAAAATGTCTATTGATACCCTGGCTTTTAATCCGAAGAACCTGATCGAAGAAACCGTAGAAAACGCTGTCCCTCCGGAAAAGCCACGGGATGTGGAGGTTCGGGTAGAAATAGCACCCGAACTGGACAGGCCGGTAATTACAGACCCTTTCAGAATAAAACAGATACTTACAAACCTGGTAAACAATGCCTGCAAGTTTACACCGCAGGGCAGTGTACAAGTAAAAGCCGGACTGGAGCAGGAGAAGAATAACCCCATCTTGTTCATTGAAATTAAAGACACCGGAATAGGGATTTCAAAAGAACAGAAAGAGAAGGTTTTTGAAGAATTTTCACAGGAAGACAGCAGCATAGAAAAGCGGTACGGCGGCACCGGACTTGGCTTATCTATAAGCAAGAAACTCACCGATCTTTTAGGCGGAAAAATAAGCCTGGAAAGTGAACCCGGAAAAGGCAGCACCTTTTTAATCAGGATTCCTGTAGAATATGCCTCCACGAATGAAGAGCCTGTAGCCGCCCGAAACCTGCCGATAGTAGATCCCGAGAAGATCTCTGTACTCATTGTAGATGATGAACCGGCTCAACTGGGATTGCTAAAGGAATTGATACGCAATGCAGGTATGTCTTATCGCACCGCACACAATGGGAAGGAAGCTTTAAAAGAGGTAAAGGCCTTCCCGCCACACCTGGTGCTTACAGATATTCAAATGCCAAAGATGGACGGTTTTGAACTGCTCCGAAAAATCAGGAAAGACGCCAACCTGCAGGATCTTCCTGTCATTGCCCTCTCGGGCAGGCCAGACGTTAGTGCAGCAGACTATCTAAAAAGGGGATTTAGCGGCAGTCTTTTTAAGCCATATTCTCCGGGTGAATTACTGCATCTTATTGGCGACCTGCTGGACCTACAATTAAAAAGCCCGCCTCCGGCTACTAATACTTCAGCCCAGCCAGAAAAGAACTATACCTTAACCGAGATCAGGAACTTTGCAGGAGAAGATCCTGAAGCTATGGATGCCATTTTAACCGCTTTTATTGAAAGCACCAGGTCTAACCTGGTCTTACTGCAAATGGCCCATCAAAAAGGGCAAAAAGAGAAGGTCTCTGCCGTAGCGCATAAGATGTTGCCTATGTTCAGGCAGCTGCAGGTACCATATTTGGTGCAGAAACTTGTGATTTTAGAAAATGCCAGTGGTACAGAAACAGAAAGCGTAGATGTACCTGCTCTGGCACAAGAGGTGAATAAGCTTCTGGAAAACCTTCAGGAAGAGATTACAGGTTAATACCGTATTGCTTCAGTTTATTATAGAGCGTTTTCCTATCAATTGACAGCAATTTTGCAGCCTTACTTTTATTACCCCGGGTCTTTTCAAGCGCATCCAGGATCATTTCCTGCTCATTCTTATTTTTGAAGAGGCTGTAATCCTGTTCTTCAGGTTCCTCCTGGGCCGCAAGTACTTCGGTTGGTAAACAACTGGAAGAAATATATTCTCCTGTTGAAAGTAAAACAGCTCGTTTTACAACATTTTTCAGCTCCCGGAGATTGCCCGGCCAATTATACCTTTTGAAAGCAGCAATGGTCTTTTCAGAAAAACCTGAAATATCTTTTTCCAATTCTTCGTTGGCACTGTCAAGAAAGTAATTAGCAAACACCATTAGGTCTTCTTTCCTGTCTTTTAAAGAAGGTACTTTAATAGAAAATTCATTGAGGCGGTGATAAAGATCTTCTCTAAAATCACCTTTTTTGACAGCTTCAGAAAGATCTTCGTTTGTAGCTGCGATAACCCTTATGTTCACATGAATCTCTTCATTACTGCCTACAGGTTTTACCTTGCGTTCCTGCAAAGCGCGCAACAGCTGCACCTGTAACTCGTAACTTAGGTTCCCAATTTCATCCAGGAAAAGTGTGCCGCCATTGGCAGCTTCAAAATGCCCGGTTTTATTATTTACCGCTCCCGTAAAAGAGCCTTTTACGTGCCCGAAAAATTCACTGGAAGCAAGTTCCCGCGGAATGGCTCCACAATCTACTGCAACAAATGGCGCTGCATTTCGCTTGCTTTTCTGGTGGATACTTTTAGCGATCTGTTCCTTTCCCGTACCACTTTCACCCATAATGAGCACAGACATATTGGTAGGCGCAACAAGATCTATGTAGTTATTAAGCTTGGAAGAAGCTTCGCTCCCGCCTTTAATGTAGGTGTCCTGCGGTGCAGAAGTTTCAGGTTTTTTGGGAGAGGGCACTTTAGGAATAATGGGATTCTTTACAGCTGCCTGGATCGCATTCATGATCACCTCGGGATGGAATGGCTTGGCTATGTAATCTAATGCCCCTTCTTTAATTGCATTTACAGCCATACTAATTTCGGCATAGCTCGTCATCATAATGACCCCTGTCTTTTCTCCTTTTTGATTTACAGCCTGCAGGATCTCGAGCCCCTCCTTGTCGGGGAGACGCACATCTGAAATTACCAGGTCGTATTTGTTTTTGGCAACCAGGTTAAGAGCTTCAGTTGCAGTGTACACAGCATCAACTTCACATTCCTTTTTTACCAGGAAAGTCTTGAGCATAGTACAGAATGCTACATCATCTTCAACTAAGAGAATTTTGGTCATTGGTATTTTTAAATAGTAACAAAATTACAGTTTTCCCACCCCTCAAGACCAAAAATAAACATAAAAAAGAGAGCTAAAATCATAGCTCTCTTTTTTGAACATTCTCCATTTTTCAAATCTCCTCTGTTGGCTTAATACCACACCAGAAGGTTGGTGGTTCCGGGGTAGCAATTACTCAGGTAATACATCTTCCGCGGGAGATCTGCCACCAGGAGTCGGTTTCTCCTTTAGTTTAGTGGTAGCGATCAAGATTACTGCTCTGAACAGTTCCTTGATTACTTTTTATCCTTATCTATCCAGTTACCTTCGGCATCGGCGTAAAGCTCTTGCTCCTCACCATTGGCAGTGGTCAATTTAAGCTTGAATTTTTGTGCTCCTTCATGCTCTTTCACATAGGCTTCAGCAATAGTGGCCCCCGCATAGTCACGTTCTACAGCTTCCTGTACAGCAGCAGGCAGTTCCTGAACTTCAATTTGTGTAAAATCATCCTGGGCTCTTTGCACCTCTGTTTCCTCTACCTCAACCTGCGTCTGGGCTACTTCCTGGGCTGTAAGATTTTGAGCTGAAAATAACATTGCAGATGCAGCGAATATTGTAAGACATACTTTTTTCATAATTCTAAGTTTTTTGGGTTTAATGTTTTAGTTTTAGTCTGATAAGTCTAGAGGGAAAACCGGGCCATTTTGGTACATCAACAACAAAACCCCTGTGGCACAGGGGTTTTAGCTATTTTTTGTGAAGTGAAGGATGTGCGGTAATTTAGATTTTTCCCCACCCAATTGTAGAAATATTCCTCATTTCAATCTTTTAGAGGGTCTTTGCGGGTAGCTTTCTTTTCTGAAAGTTTCTTTTTCTCTCTTAACCGCTTCAGTTTTGCTGCTTTTGGAGTTTTGGTCTTCTTCCGGATCTTCGGTTTTACAATAGCCTGCTTAACGAGTTCCAGAAACCTTTGGGTAACGATCTCTTTATTTTTGTGCTGACTTCTTGATTCATCACACTGCAAGATCAACTCTCCCGAATTTGTAAGCCGGGATGACAATTTCTTCAATGCCCGCTGCTTTTCTTCTTCCGAAAGTCCCTGGGTCTCCTCCAGCCTGAAGTGTAGCTCCACTTTTGAAGAGACCTTGTTCACATTTTGACCCCCAGCGCCCGAACTTCTTACGGCCTTGTAGTCAGATTCCTGTATGAGCTGTTGTTCATCCAACTTACTGTACCTGGTGTGAAGATTTTAAAAGATCGGCTACAGTTTTCACCGGATTAAAAGTCTCTACCGGCACCTCCACAAAGATGGTATTCCAGTAGGCCATACCGCCGTTCCACAAGCCCGGTAGCTCTAGAGCCTTAAGTTCTTTCCCGTCTTTTGTTTTATTTGCAATGAAGCTGGTATCCTCATCAACGTACTCGTCGAGATCAAATTTGCCTCCGCGATAATCTTTGGTAGAACATACTATATCTACCGGGTTAAAGTGGGTAGCTTCATTAGCTATCTTGCTCTGCTGATAATTCTCGTGATCTATTTGTGCACTTTCTACAATTTGCAAAGAGATCTTACCATTCTTATGGGTTACCCAGAAAGGTCCTCCTCCCGGTTCCCCTTCATTTTTAACCATACCACAAACGCGAATTGGCCTGTTGAGAAGGTTCTTTATTACTGAAGGTTTTTCCTCTTCAGTAAGATCGTAAAAATTGACACTAAGCCCTGCATTTAGATCATGCTGAAGGAATTCTGCCATCTCCTGAAGTTCATCTTCTGAGGCACCTTGCTCCAACTGCTCAAGATACTTGAATACCTTCTCCTGCAGCTGCAGCAACTTACCTCCCAACATTTTTTTATAGGAAGCAAGAAGTTCCCTGTTCTTGGGGATCACTACGTTGTCAATGTTCTTTATAAAGATAAGGTCGGCCTCCTGGTCATTCAGGTTTTGGATGAGGGCACCGTGGCCGCCGGGCCTAAAGAAGATTTCTCCATCTTCATCCCTAAAGGGTTCATTTTCTTTGGTAACCGCAACAGTATCGGTTTTTGGATCCTGGTACGAATAGGAGATTTCAAACCTGTAGCCTGTTTCCTCTTCAAGACGGGGCACTACTTCCCGGGCTTCCTCTTCAAATTTTTCCCTGTGCTCTTTGGCAACCGTAAGATGGATACGCACTTTCTTAACGGAAGCCGCGTAATCTATAGCTTCTACTAAATGTTCCTTAAAAGCTGTAGCAAGATGGTCATCATATTTATGGAATGGCACGAGACCTTTAGGTTGATCTCCAAGATCTAATCCATCCTCCTGCAGCATATATTTTACGAATAAATACTGCTGACGGTCTTCTGGCATTTCTTCGTAACCCGGGGTAGACTGGACAGCCCTTTTCTTTACCTCATCGTAAAAAGGAAGATCTTTTATACGGTTAAAAAACACTTCGAGGCTCTGCTCGTTCTTTTGATCTATATATTCATCCAGATTTTCATTTTCGGGATCAAATTCCTTCAGCAGATTGTAAAAAGCTTTAAACATACGGGTGGCTGCGCCCGATGCCGGCACGAATTTAAGGAGATCAAGATCATCCTTTCTCGATTCGTAAAGCGCTGTAAGTTCGTTTTTTTCTTCTTCGGAAAATGCGAGGATTCCGTTTTTTACTGTAGCTGCCTCCCTGATGTTAACTACAATATTTCCTCTTTTAAAGATCTCGATTTGCTCTTCTACTTTTTCGGGAGAGATCCCTTTCTCCCTGAAGTGGGAGATGTCCTTTTCACTAAAGTCCAATGGTCTATTTTTTAAGTTGATCAATAATTTTTATCGCCATTTCCAGCCGCTGCTGCAAGACACCTTCCAGGATGCGGTAGGGTAAATGGTTGTCATCAAGGGCTTTTTTGAATCTGGCGAACATTTCATCCCTGTCTTCAGGGCGGTCGCGAAGATCATCTTCAACCCAGGGAACATCAATATACGTTAAAAAATAGAGATCGTACTGTGCCTTTAACGCATGTTTAAGAAGGACTTGATCAACAAATTCGTTGTAATAGGCACGGCTGTAGACTACCAGTTCAAGCAGGTTGGTATCGCAAAAAAGATATTTACTGGCTTTAGCTTCCTTCAGGTTTTCAATGGCCATCTGGCCACGGGCTATAGGCAAAAGGTCATGAGGTTGGCAGGTCTCCTGCTGTTCATCCCACTTCTTTTGCAGGTATTCCCTCATATATTCGGGCACCCACTGCGTATTGTAGTGTTTGGCCAGCATTTGGGCCAGGGTGGTTTTTCCTGTAGACTCGGGTCCAAACAGGACTATTTTTATGACATCACGTGACCGCCGCTGCTCAAGCTCTTCTTCCATGTTTTATATCCGTAAACTGCGATTATTGTGAACAAAAGGTACTGCAAACTGGTAAAAGTGAGCCCCTTGTAAAAATATAATGGCACAGAAATAATATCACCCACGATCCAGTAGATCCAGTTTTCGAGTTTTTTTCGTGCCATGAGCCACATACCCACAAAAAATATGGCCGTGGTCACGGTGTCTACATAAGCGGTCCAGCTATTCCACTTATCAAAATACTCGTAGATCCCAAAAGTAAAAGCCATGGTAGCAACAAAAATGATGAGGCTCCAAAAATGCTCTTTTTGAGTGGTGGTGGTGATGGGAATGTAATGCCGGGCATCTACCTTGCGCGTCCATACATACCAGCCGTAAATACTCATGGTAGAATAATATACGTTGATCATCATATCTCCCAGCAGCTCCCACTGCCACAGCAGGTAAACAAAGATAACGGTACTAATAATTCCGGTGGGGTAAACCAGGATATTCTCCTGCTTGGAATACCACACCGAAAGAAACCCGAACACCACCGCAATGAGTTCTAAAATTATGTAAAGCGTAGGATAATCTGAATACTGCTGAAAAAAGAAATCAAAAATCGGCTGCATAATCGCTTCTGTTTCCCTTTACAAGTTTCATGGTAAGCAATACATGATCTGAAGCCTGAAAAGTTTCCCTCACCTCTTCAGTCAGGAATTCCATCACCTTGTCGTATTCCCCGTAAATTTGGGTGCTCAAAGGATTTTCCATTACAGTCAACCCCGAACTGCGAAGTTTCTTGATAAAGTCTTTAATGGGCGCTTCAAAATCATCCTGAAGCGGAGTAAGAGCAAGTTCTACTGAAATTTGCATGTTGATAGTTTTTGTCTTCTCAAAATTAGGAAGATTAAGACGTAAAACAGGCCTTTTTGAAAACTTTTGCTGCGACTGAAGAAAATCAGAGGAAAAAATGCCCTTTTTCGAAGGCTGTGCCTATCACCACCATATTGGCCCCGGCACTGTAAGCAGCCTCAAGCTGTTCTTTAGTTCTTATGCCCCCGCCAACAATAACGGGCAATTGCACTGCTTCTTTTACTGCGGAAATTATTCCTGCTGCAACAGGAATATTTGCGCCGCTACCGGCTTCCAGGTAAATAAGACGTTTCCCCATATATTTTCCGGCCATGGCAGTATCTACGATATGCTGTACATCTTTCTGCGGAAGCGGCTGGGTTTTGCTGGCCCTTTGTACGGCAGTTTCCTTTCCTCCATCAATGAGCAGATAGGCCGTGGGAATGATTTCGAGCCTGGTTTTTGAAATAAGCGGCACAGATCTCACCTGCTGCCCAATCAGGTAGTCGGGGTTTCTTCCGGAGAGCAGGCTTAGAAAAAGGAGGGCATCGGCTTTACCTGAAATTTGCTGGTGGTCACCCGGGAAAAGCACTACGGGTAGATGGGTTTCGGCTTTAATGGCTTTTGTACATTCTTCTACCGCTTCAGGCGTACAGGTACTGCCTCCAATAAAAATATGGGTAGTCAAAAATGGCATTTTCCGAAGGAATTTTTGAGCAGTGCTGCAGTCGAATTTTTCAGGATCTATTAATACCGCCAGCATTTTTGTGCCGGCTTTTTCCGCAGTAATGATTCCCTCCAGTACCTTTGGCATTAAGAGACTTTTCGAAGGGTATAGACACAGGTGAAACCTTCAAATTCGGTAAATTCGAATTCATACCAGCTGGTTTGGCCGTTAAAAGTAATCTTCCCGGTGGTCTTCTGCTCATCAAAATCGAAATCGGTAATATTAATGTGCTGCAAAAAACTCACTTTTGGCTGGGCGTAGAGTTTGTACACAGCTTCTTTGGCGCCCCAAACAATAGTGAGCTTTCTAATAAGTGCATCGGTGTTTGCGAGGGTCCTGTATTCTTCTATAGGAGTGAATTTTGGTGCAATTAAGAGGATTTTTTCCCGCTGTTTCTCAATATCGATCCCAACTTCCCTGTCACTCACAATAATTCCCGAGAAATTAAAGGAATGGGTGATAGAAATGTATTTGCCATCGCGCAGGTGGGGTTTCCCCGCTTCATCATAAAAGAGGTCGCTGTCTTCATAACCAGCTTCGGCAAGTAAATGCCGTACGCTCATAAAACCGCGGCGGTGAATATCACTTTTCATCCCCTGCACCCTTTCGCTGCATAAGGGGGTGAGGGTTATGCCTTTACTTAACTCTTCAAAAGACTCTTCGATCTTCCAAATGAGCACATTAGTAGCTTTATTTATTGTTATTCTTTTGTAAAGGGGCATATATAACTCTTAGATATTCTGTATTTTTGCATTTCTGAATATGCTAAATCAAATATAATAATATGTCAACTAAAACAGAGCCTTATACCCAGTATAAAGTGAAAGATATTTCCCTGGCAGAATGGGGAAGAAAAGAGATAGAACTTGCCGAAGCCGAAATGCCGGGTCTTATGTCCCTGCGTGAGGAGTATGGAAAAGAGCAGCCTTTGAAGGGTGCGCGCATTGCCGGTTGCCTTCACATGACCATCCAGACTGCTGTGCTTATAGAGACTCTTGTAGCCCTTGGTGCCGAAGTAACCTGGAGTTCATGTAATATATTTTCAACACAAGACCAGGCTGCCGCTGCAATTGCCGCTGCCGGAATTCCCGTTTATGCCTGGAAAGGGATGAATGCTGAAGAATTTGACTGGTGTATCGAGCAAACGCTTTTCTTTGGTGAAGATCGTAAGCCACTAAACATGATCCTTGATGACGGAGGCGACCTTACCAACATGGTACTGGACAAATATCCAGAACTTGCTGAAGGAATTAAAGGCCTTTCTGAAGAAACTACTACCGGTGTTCACAGGCTTTACGAGCGCATGAAGAACGGAACGCTTCCTATGCCTGCCATCAATGTTAACGACTCTGTAACCAAGTCAAAATTCGACAACAAGTATGGATGTAGAGAAAGTGCAGTAGATGCTATTCGTCGTGCTACAGATGTGATGCTTGCAGGTAAAAGAGTTGTGGTTTGTGGATATGGCGACGTTGGTAAAGGTACTGCCGCTTCTTTTAGAGGTGCAGGTTCAATAGTTACCGTTACAGAAATCGATCCAATTTGTGCCCTACAGGCTGCAATGGACGGATTTGAAGTAAAGAAACTTGAAACTGTACTGCCAAAAGCTGATATCGTTATTACCACCACCGGGAATAAAGACATTGTGCGTGGAGAGCACTTCAAGTCGATGAAAGACAAAACCATCGTTTGTAATATCGGGCACTTTGATAACGAGATCCAGGTTGCGTGGCTGAATGAAAACTACGGAAGCACAAAATCTGAGATCAAGCCACAGGTTGATAAATACACTATTGACGGGAAAGATATCATCCTTCTTGCTGAAGGTCGTCTTGTAAACCTTGGATGCGCTACAGGCCACCCAAGTTTTGTAATGAGTAACTCATTTACAAACCAGACCCTGGCCCAGATCGAACTTTGGAAGAATACAGACCAGTACGAGAACAAAGTTTATATGCTTCCTAAGCATTTAGATGAGAAAGTAGCTGCTCTTCACCTTGAAAAGATTGGTGTGGAACTAACAAAACTTTCTGAAGAACAGGCCCAATATATTGGTGTAACTGTTGAAGGTCCTTTTAAACCTGAATACTACAGATACTAATTTAGTCGATAGGCTGTAGACGGTAGTCTTTAGATAAGAAAGCTCTAAATAGAAATTCCCTTCAAAAATGACATTTTTGAAGGGAATTATTTTTTTTGTAGATATCTGAAGGATTATATTCTAATTCTATTATTCCTGCATCAATAAATTGATCAGAAAAGCGGCGAAAATGAGGCAGACCAGCGCAATCACCAACCACAGCCAGAATTTCGACATAGATACAGAACTCTGCCCGGGAGCAGGGTCCTCTAAAAAGCCGTTTTCCCGCAGTAATGCTTCAGCACTTTTCAAGTCATTATTGTGCACCTGAAATCTGACTCCCAAAGCAAAATTAGTGTTCCCGGTCTCATCAAACATTTTATATCTCACATTATTTTGCTCAAAAATATTCTTAAGCAGGATGATCTGGTTTTGTGCTGAAGTCTCAAAAATGGTAGAATAGCTCATAATTTCTTGGTTGGCAAAAAGTTTTTACTCCACATTCATAAACATGAGGATAGCCACTGCTACTATGATAATGATGAATACGGCGAGAAAGATGAAGATCCATTTCCTGCCAGCAGTCCTTCTCCGAACCGGAGCATGTGCCTGACTGGCCGTAAGAAAGCCTGTTTGATCAAGAAGCTCCCTGGCCTTACCTTTATCCTCCTCAGTAACCTGCACTCTTTTCACCTCTGCTTTTTCATCTGCTTCGGTGATCCGGTAGTCGATCCCTTCCTCGCTATATACCCTTTTCAGAACTGCAACTTCATTTTCGTCTTTTGTAGAGTAAATTGTGAAGTACTTCATCATCCTGAATTTTAGGGTTTCCTATAAAGATAAAAAAAACCCTCCTGAATAAATTCAGAAGGGTCACAATATCTTAAAAATTAAGATCTTAAGCCTGGAACGGTTCTATAGAAACGTAAGACTTGTTATCTTTCTTTTTAGTAAATTTTACAAGACCGTCTACTTTGGCATGTAAAGTATGGTCTTTTCCGGCATACACATTCTCACCTGGATTGTGCGCAGTACCTCTTTGTCTAACGATGATGTTCCCAGCAATGGCAGCCTGTCCTCCAAAGATCTTCACACCTAAGCGTTTCGATTCAGATTCCCTACCGTTCTTGGAACTACCAACTCCTTTTTTGTGAGCCATTTCTTTTTACTTTTTACTGTTAAACGTTTAGCTTAAAGCAGCTATCAATTCGGCTTTTTTCATTGAAGAATATCCTTCAACTCCTTTTTCTTTAGCCATTTCACGAAGTTCGGCAACTGTGTTGTTGCTAAGGTCGTTATTGGAAGCTTTATCTTCTTTAGTTGATTTTGCTTCTTCTTTCTTAGCTGAAGTTGCTTTTTTACCGTTTACAGAAATTCCTTCAATAGAAATTTCGGTAAGAGCCTGGCGGTGTCCATTCTTTACACGGTAACCTTTTCTTCTTTTCTTTTTGAAGACAATTACCTTGTCTCCTTTTAGGTGCCTGGTGATTTTAGCATCAACCAAAGCTCCTTCTATAGCTGGGGCGCCTAAAGTGATGTTGTCACCGTCACCTGTAAGAAGAACTTTATCGAAAGAAACACTGTCTCCTTCTTCTCCTGCAAGCCTGTGAACAAATACCTTCTGGTCTTTTGCAACTTTAAATTGCTGCCCTGCTATCTCTACAATTGCGTACATAGCGTCTTTAATTAAGGGTTTACGTTCTCGCCCTGAGATTTTTCAAGGCGGGTGCAAATATACTCCTAATTAATTAATTTGCAAAGGCTTTATTTAATATGTATGTTTCTTACCCTCAGAGGTATTCCATGTAGGTTTATACAGCTGCATAATGGCAAGGGTAACCACCAGGGAAGTAGCAAAGCCCATAAGCGCAACGGTGAACACCAACATTCCAATATTTACAAACCAATCGGTTTCCCACATGGTAATCAATTCTTCTTGAAACCCTGGGTTAAGTTCACTGGTATATACAGCAAAAAAACCAGTAAAAATAACGGTTGCTACAAAGCCAGCCGTAATACCTGCCATAAAGCCTTTTTGATATTTAAATTTTCCCAGCTTTTTATCCCGGTACTTTTTTATGGCTAGAAAGATTCCCCCTCCTGTAATGACCATGTTAAAAACACTGTAAGCGGGGTTCTGGTGTAAATCAAAGAGAGATAACAACAAGAAGTAGCCTATTAATGCAATAGCGATATAAATTCCATATATCAATGGAACAGATGATCTTTTCATGAGTTGGGTTTTGTGATTTTTATAAATTTCCAAAAAATAAGAGGAAATATGCCTTAAGAGCTTGTTAATTTAGAATTTTCTGTACATTTCAACCCTAAGCAAAAGAATTTGTGTAACAAATTCCCACTTCATATTACTTATAAACTGTATTTAATAAAAACCATACTATAATGATCAACAAACTTAAGTTAGCTGCCCTTGGCCTTTTCCTTGGAGTAACGGGAACGGCTCAGGAAGTTGAATTCATCGAGTACACTCTCGATAACGGTCTTGATGTGATATTGCACAAAGACAACTCGGCCCCGGTAGTCACTACCTCAGTAATGTACCACGTAGGCGCCAAAGATGAAAATCCTGAAAGAACCGGTTTTGCACACTTTTTTGAACACCTTCTTTTTGAAGGCACCAAAAACATCCCAAAAGGGGAATGGTTCAAAATTGTTAGCTCAAATGGAGGGTCAAACAATGCGAATACCTCCGATGACCGTACTTACTACTATGAAATATTCCCTTCTAACCAGCTGGAGCTGGGGCTTTGGATGGAATCTGAAAGAATGATGCACCCGGTAATTAACCAGGACGGAGTAGATACCCAAAACGAAGTAGTGAAAGAAGAAAAAAGACTTAGGGTAGACAATGCACCTTACGGAAACATTCTGGCTGCAGTAAAGGAAAATCTTTATGAGAAACACCCTTACCGCTGGGCTACAATAGGCTCTATGGATCATCTTGATGCTGCTACTCTTGAAGAGTTTCGCGCATTCAATGAAAAATTCTATATACCTAACAATGCTACTCTTGTAGTTGCAGGGGATATAGAGATCGAAAAGACAAAAGAAATGATCAAAGACTATTTTGGTCCTATTGAAAAAGGAGAGCCTGTAGTAAAAGAAAACTTTGTTGAAGAGCCCATTACCCAGGAAATCGAAGCCAAATATCACGATCCAAACATCCAGATCCCGGCTATTGTACTTGCCTGGAGAACGCCTTCTATGAAAGAGCGCGATGCTTATGTACTCGATATGATCTCTTCTGTGCTTTCTGACGGAAAATCTTCCCGCCTTTACAAAAAACTGGTAGACGATCAAAAACAAGCCCTCCAAATTGGAGCCTTCAACATTGCCCAGGAAGATTACGGGCAGTATGTTGTTTTTGGTCTTCCTCTTGGAGAAACTAAACTTGATACCCTTGTTGCTGAAGTTGATGAAGAAATTGAAAAACTTCAGACAGAATTGATCAGCCAGAGAGAGTATGAAAAACTTCAGAATAAATTTGAGAACAGATATGTGAACTCAAACAGCAGTGTAGCTGGTATTGCCAGCTCCCTGGCCACTTACCAGCAACTTTATGGAAATACCGACCTTATTAATGAGGAGATAGACATCTATAGATCTATTACCCGTGAAGAAATTAGAGACGTAGCCAAAAAGTACCTCAACGAGAATCAAAGATTGAAATTGGAATACCTTCCGAAGGAATCTGAACAATAAAATTTAATCACAAGATGAAGAACAAAATATTAGCCTTAGCAGTATTATTCCTTGCTACAACAGGGATTCAGGCTCAACAAATTGACAGAAGTCAACAACCCAAAGCAGGACCTGCACCAGAGATCAACCTGGGCAAACCTGAAACTTTTACTCTCAAGAATGGATTAAAAGTACTGGTTGTTGAAAACCACAAATTGCCACGTGTCTCTATGACCCTCACTATGGATAACCCTCCACATGCTGAAGGAGACAAAGCAGGAGTTTCTGGACTCATGGGGTCTGTACTGGGAGAAGGAACAAAAGATATCCCAAAAGACAAATTTAACGAGGAGATCGACTACCTGGGAGCAAGCGTGAATTTCTTTTCTCGTGGTGCTTCAGCCAATACGCTTTCAAAATACTTCCCAAGAGTATTGGAGTTGATGTCTAAAGGAGCCCTGAACCCGAACTTTACACAGGAGCAATTTGAAACTGAAAAAGAAAGAGCTCTTGAGAACATTAAAGCTTCAGAAAAAGATGTAGCCTCAAATGCCCGCAGAATTAGTTCTGCCCTTAGCTACGGAAAGAACCACCCTTACGGAGAGTTCTCTACCAAAGAATCTATTGAAGCTTTGACTCTTGCAGATATCCAGAACTACTACAAGAACTATTATGTACCACAGAATGCTTACCTGGTGGTAATTGGAGATGTAAAGACTCCTGAAGTTAAAAAGCTTGTTGAAAAGAACTTTGGCAGCTGGAAGAAAAGCGAACTTCCAAAAAACACCCTGCAGAATGTGAAAAACGTTCCTGAAACTCAGGTGAATTTTGTCGATTTCCCAAATGCGGTTCAAAGTGAAGTGCAGGTAACCAATACCATCCAGCTACAAAAAGGAGATCCAGACTATTTCCCTGTCCTTATCGCCAATAAGATTCTTGGTGGCGGTGGAGAAGCCAGGCTTTTCCTTAACCTTAGAGAAGACAAAGGCTACACTTATGGAGCATACTCCAGCACAGGAGATGACAAATATGTGGCTCGTTTTGTTGCAAGCGCAAGTGTGCGTAATGCAGTAACAGATTCTGCCGTTGTTGCTTTCCTTGATGAACTACACAGAATAAGGAACGAAAAAGTTTCTGCTGAAGAATTGGAAAACGCTAAGGCAAAATACACCGGAGACTTTGTTCTTGCTCTTGAGAGACCCTCTACAATAGCCCAGTACGCCTTAAACATCGAAACAGATAACCTTCCGCAGGATTTCTACCAGACATACCTAAAAAAGATAAACGCTGTAACTGCCGAAGATATCCAGAGAGTAGCTAAAAAATACTACCTGGCAGATAATGCAAGGATCGTAGTTGTTGGTAAAGGGAGCGAAGTAGCCGAACCTCTTGAAAACCTCACTTACAATGGAAAAGATATTCCTGTAAAGTATTTTGACAAGTATGCCAATGCCATCGAAAAACCAGACTACAACAAAAAAGTAGATCCGTCAATGACAGCTGCAAAAGTATTTGATAAATACATTCAGGCTGTTGGTGGAAAAGATGCCGTTAATGATATTGAATCTGTTTACATGATCGCACAAGCCGAGATTCAGGGTCAAAAAATGGATCTTGAGACAAAAGTTACTTCTTCCGGAAAATCATCTACTGTGATCTCTATGGGAGGAAATGTGGTACAAAAACAGATATTTAATGGAGCTACAGGTTTTGTTGCTGCGCAGGGACAAAAGATACCTTACACCGAAGAGCAGGTAGTTGCCGCAAAAGCTGAAGCTCATCCCTTCCCTGAATTGATCGCCGAAAATGCCACTTTAGAGGGGATAGAAGACGTTGATGGAGAAGAAGCCTATGCAGTTAAAATGGATGAAACCACCACTAACTACTACAGTAAAGACAGCGGGTTAAAGGTCAAGCAAGTGAAAACCATGAAGCAGGGACCACAAACAATGACCATTCCTATCACCTATAGTGATTACAGGGAAGTAGAAGGGGTTAAATTTCCTTTTCAGCTATCTCAAACCATGGGAGCAATGACTCTTATCTTCCAGGTAAGTGATGTTAAAGTCAATGAAGACGTCACTGACGCTGACTTCGAATAAAAAAACACAAGATCAAACCTAAAAGCCGGTACTAATAGCACCGGCTTTATTTTTTTAACAAACATAAAGATAAACCTGCTCCAAAAAGGGCATTTTTAACAATCCTTTTTAAGTCTAAGAAAGATGGAGAGGTGAGTTAGACGAATAATGGCGTCTCAGGTTGAGACGAAACAAATTCTGTCTTCTCCTTTTTGATCATATCATCTTTTTTCTGAAGATCAGCAAGTTCGGCGGCTGCAAACTGCCAGGCAATCAAAAGAGAAAACCCAACAAAGCATGCAAAACCAAAAAACATTCTCTTTTTCATTTCATATAGGGATTAGAAATTCAATAGCAATGTAAAGTTAAGAAATAGTTAAAAAATCTCCAAATACATCTTAACTATTTTTTTTCCTGCTATTTACGATAAGAACTCCTATTATGATAACCACCCCCGAGAAGATCTGAACTAAGCTAAATTCCTCCCCGTCAAGTACGCCCCAACCCACAGCCACTATGGGCACGAGATAAGTTACCGAGGTTGAGAAAACCGGATCTGAGATTTGAATAAGCTTATTGAAAACTATTAAAGCAGCACCTGTACCCACTACCCCGAGTATACCTATATACATCAAACTCATAGGCACATTTGGTGCAGAAAGGGTTTCTGCAGAAAAGAATCCTGTACTGGCGAGAACAATGAGAGCGGGTATGGCAATAACCATAAAGTTACCTGTTGTAATGGCCAGGGCAGGTAGATTTTGCAGGTGCTTTTTAATGATGTTGGCATTGAATCCGTAGAACAATGACGCCAGAATCACCAGCAGGGAATACCAGTAATTTTGATCGGGATTAACAGTGGCACCACTCCAAATTAAAGCTGTGGTTCCCGCCAGCCCCACCATTACCCCTAGAAACTTCTTTTTTACAAAAGCGGCTTCAAAGAGCACGATACCAACCAGCATGGAGAGCAACGGAGTTGTGGAATTTAGAATTGAAACAATGGCACTGTCTATTTCAGTTTCAGCAAAAGAAAACAGATACGCAGGAAAAAAAGTTCCGAAAAAGCCCGAAATACCAATCCACATCCACTGCTTTCCCTTTATGTGTTTAAGTGACCCAAGCCCGATAAGGGTAAGAAATAGTGCCGCAAAGACTGTACGCAGGGAACCAACCTGTAAGGCAGTAAGACCCACCAGTCCTTTTTTGATGAGAATAAAAGAGCTGCCCCAAACCAGGGCAAGCAGGCAAAGATAAATCCATTTAAGGCTACTTTTGGGCATATCAAATTTTAAGCTGCCAAAAGTAAGAAACTACAGCAAGAAATTAGTCACTGCTATTAGGTTGCCATTTCACAGTTTCCATAAGGTGCCTTATATCCTTCTTAAGGTAAGCTGCGGCTGGTAAGATAGAATCAAAGTTAGGCTGTGCCTCAAAATACACTGAGCCTGTAAGAAAATGGCTGGTACTATCGGTAAGGTAGAACTGGGCCTGCGATGCTGCATCTCCCAAAACCTGATAGAACATGCCGTAGGTGTTGTGATAATTGTTACTATATACCGATCCCTCGATTGCATCGGCTTTAATTGTATGCTGCAAAGGTAGTTTTTGAGCATCGGTAAGCAGGGAATCGAGATTGTTCTCTACCGGCTGATAAGTAATGAAAATAGTACCTTTTAAACGCGGATATTCCAGGTTTAACCAACACTCCCTCCCTACCCGGGAAGGCTGCACTACAGCCCTGGAATTTTTTTCAAATCCGTAAGGACATCCGTCGTTTGAATAGAAAACATACTCAGCCGCGGGATACTCCAACGCCAGATACGCATTAGGTTTTGGCTGTACTTCATTGCCACATGAGACCAAACCTGCCAAAAATGTCAAAAAAATCATCCTTTTCATTCTCCGGTGATACTCACTTTAATTTGTTTAATCCGCTTCTTGTCTACAGCTTCAACCGTAAAACTATAACCGTCAAAAAGTATTACATCGTTCTTTCGGGGAAAACTTCCTGAAATTTCAAGCAGGAAGCCGGCAAGTGTTTCGGCCTCACCTTTATTCTCTTCAAATAATTCCGGATTATCTAGTTTTATTACCCTATAAAAATCCTTCAGCGGAGTCTTTCCTTCAAAAACGTAGTTATTCTCATCTAATTTTGAAAAGATAAGATCTTCATCATCAAACTCATCACTAATATCTCCTACAATTTCTTCAATAATATCTTCAAGAGAAATGAGTCCGCTTGTACCGCCATATTCATCAACCACAATGGCCAGGTGATTCTTTTTAATTTTGAAATCGTTTAAAAGGTCATCCAGCTTTTTATTTTCAGGGACAAAATAAGGTTCTCTTAGCAGGGAAGTCCATTCGTAGTGATCCTCTTCAAGAAAAGGCAGAAGGTCCTTCACATATAGAATACCCGTAACGTTATCTATGTTCTCCTTATATACAGGAATACGGGAATATCCATTTTCTATGATCTCCGGAATGATCTCACTATAATCCTGAGTTTCGTTAAGCGCAAAAATATCCATGCGCGGCCGCATTACCTGTTTGGTATCGGTATTTCCAAAAGAGACAATTCCACGTAAGATCTTTTGCTCCTCCTTGGTGGTGTCGTGCTGACTTGTTAGCTCCAGGGCCTGTGATAACTGATCAACGCTGAGACCATGGCTCTTATTCCCCAGTCTTTGATGTATGCCAATAGTAACTGCCCTCATGGGAATACTCAGGGGTGAAAATAACTTATCGAGAACGTTAAGAGGGTAAGCCATAAAGTGCGAAAAGGCTACTTTGTTGCGGCTGGCGTATACCTTGGGCAAAATTTCTCCAAAAAGAAGGATAAGAAAAGTCACTACTACCACTTCCAGGAGAAACTGAAGATCTACTCCCATAAAGACCGTTTCAATATTCTCAAAGGCTGCATCGGTAAGGTTATCAAACAACAGGATAATAGCAATATTAATCATGTTGTTAGCAACCAGGATGGTGGCCAGTAATTTCTTCGGTTTATCGAGCAGGCTTATAACAATCTGTTCTTTTACGCTCCTCTTAGACTCTTCCACCTCAAAGTCGGGCGGGGTAAGTGAGAACATTGCCACCTCGGCACCCGAAATAAGTGCAGAGCAAACCAGCAAAAGCATTGCCGTGACAACACCTAATAGCTGCGGAAGGTTATCAACAAAAAGAGGTATAAAACTGTCAGGATCGGGATCCAAATGTGTAACTTTTAATTAGACTTAGAACGGAAGATCATCCTCGTCCTCCTGTGTAAAACTCTGCGATTGATTGGTTGAAGGCGCATTCTGGCGCGGCTGGCTGTACTGTTGCCCCTGCTGTTGTTGAGACTGCGACTGCCCATAACCGCCACCCTGGTTACCTCCAGCGCCAGGTGCTGCAGCATCTTTGGGTGTCAAAAAGGTGAAATCTGTACACTGTATTTCGGTAGAGTACCTTTCAATTCCTTTATCGTCCTGCCATTTTCTGGTCTTGATCCTTCCCTCAATATAGACCTTATCGCCTTTCTTAAGGTACTTCTCACAGATCTCGGCAGCTTTATTTCGCACCACAACATTGTGCCATTCGGTATTTTCAACCTTTTGACCTGTAGTTTTATTGGTATAGACCTCATTGGTTGCCAAAGGAAAACGCCCAATAGATCCACCTCCTTCAAAATAGTGCATTTTCACATCGTCTCCCGTGTGGCCAATAAGCATTACTTTATTTAAGGTTCCGGTCATGGTTTGTAGTTTAAGTTACAATTTAAAAATAGCAAATTACTCTTCAATCACCTTCCAAAAATGTCATTTTTGAGAAGTTCTTTTTTAAAGAGCTTAAAAATCAAAGGTATCAATAAAATTTTCTATTAAAACCGGGACGGGTAATTTATTTACTTCGGCCATAGAGAGCGCTTCTTCAGGCAGCTCATCACATTTTACTATCCAGAATTTGGTGTAGATATGTTGATGGGTGAGCTTATGTACTACAGGGAGATCGTTGTACAGCACGGCATTCTTATCTATTGCTGAATATTCCGCAGGGATATCGGCCACAAGATTTTCAAGTTGCACTTCGGAAGCAGTCTCCACCAGCGGGAATTCGTAAAGCCCTTCCCAAATTCCCTTTCCGTGACGCCGGTTCATGATAGTTTTTCCTTCTTCTGAAATATAGACGAGGTAATTAAAATGCCTTTTTTTGATCTTCTGCTTCTTCAGGTTTACGGGCAGTTCACCTATTCGATCCTGATTGAAAGCCACACATGTTTTAACAAATGGGCAGGAACCACAAAGTGGCCTGCGCGGCTTACATTGTTCTGATCCAAATTCTATTAACGCCTGATTGAAATTTGCAGGCTCGTCCTTATTAATAAGCTTTTGAGCGAGCTGCCGGAATTCTTTGATCCCCTGGCTCGAATTTGTTGGAGTATCTATACCGAAGATGCGCGCCAAAACCCTGTAAACATTACCGTCTACTGCTGCCTGTGGTTCTTCATAACAAATTGAAGCTATTGCAGCCGCGGTATAATCACCCACTCCTTTTAATTTTACCAGTTCTTTATAGGAAGCAGGAAACCTTCCGCCGAGATCGAAAACTATATATTTTGCAGTAAAATGTAAATTCCTGGCCCGGGAGTAATAGCCAAGCCCCTGCCAAAGTTTTAGCACTTCTTCTTCCGAAGCATTAGCTAAAGCCAAAACGTTGGGATAAGCTTTTAAGAACTTAAAATAGTATGGTTTTCCCTGTTCAACCCGGGTTTGCTGAAGAATTATTTCACTAAGCCATATTTGATAAGGGTCTTTAGTTCTGCGCCATGGCAGATCCCTTTTATTCTCTAAATACCAGTTTATCAACTCCTTATCGAAAGACATCAATCAATTTTCTTAAGTGCAATAATAATTCTTTATTCTCTTACTATTTAATGGGTTAGGATTAAAAAGTTGCGGATTTAATTCATATATTTGCCCCTCGAAAATTTACAAACCCTATTAATAAATTATACGAAAATGACGAAAGCAGATATCGTGGCAAAAATCTCCGAGAAACTAGGAATGGAGAAAGGAGATGTTCAGGCTACTGTGGAAACCTTTATGGAGGAGGTAAAAACTTCACTAGAGGCTGGTGACAACGTTTACCTAAGAGGATTTGGAAGCTTTATCATCAAAACAAGAGCCGAAAAAACCGGAAGAAACATTTCCAAGAATACCACTATAAAGATTCCTGCACATAATATTCCGGCTTTTAAACCTGCCAAAGTATTTGTTGAAGGCGTGAAATCTAACGTTGAGGTAAAGTAATTCCCTGCCCGTAGGCAGAAACAAAATAAATTTAATTAATTAAAAAGTCACACTATGCCAAGTGGTAAAAAGAGAAAAAGACATAAGGTAGCTACGCACAAGCGTAAAAAAAGAGCAAGAGCTAACCGCCACAAGAAAAAGAAGTAGTTTTCATACTACTTTTTTTGTTTAAAACGTTCTTTGAAATCGAAATTCAAATTTAGGTTCTCTGAGCTTGAATTTCCTCAGGAATTTAAAAACCCTGTGAATTTTATTGTTTAATCCATCCGCCACATGCGGAATAAAATCAATTTAGAGTGAACAAAGAGTTAATTATTAGAACCGGTTCCTCTGCTGTAGATTTTGCCTTATTAAAAGATGGAAAACTAATAGAACTCAACAAGGAAGAAGACGACAGTAATTTTGCAGTAGGAGATATATTTCTCGCAAAAGTGCGAAAAACTGTCCCCGGCTTAAACGCCGGCTTCGTAAATGTAGGCTATACTAAAGATGCATTTTTGCATTATCACGACCTTGGCCCGCAAATACTTTCTTTGCTGAAGTTCATAAAACGTGTAAGCACAGGTAAATTAAAGGATTACTCCCTTAAGGATTTTCCTTTAGAAAAAGATATTGATAAGGACGGAAGCATTGCAGATGTCTTAAAATCAAATCAATCGCTACTGGTACAGGTAGTAAAAGAGCCCATATCAACCAAAGGCCCGAGAATAAGTTCTGAACTTTCCCTTCCGGGCCGTTACATCGTACTGGTTCCTTTTTCCAATCGCGTTTCTGTTTCTCAAAAAATAGAAAGTAAAGAGGAAAAGGACCGCCTAAAACGACTTGTAAAAAGTATTAGACCAAAAGGCTTTGGAATTATTGTACGTACCGTAGCAGAAGGCAGAAAAGTAGCAGAACTGGACAACGACCTTCAGAATTTAATGAGTCGTTGGACAGGAATGTGTAAAAAGTTGTACAAAGCACCTCATCCCTCAAAAGTATTGGGTGAATTAAACAGGGCATCTTCTATTTTGAGAGATGTCTTTAATGATTCATTTACCTCTATTTGTGTAGACGATGAAACCTTGTACACCCAAATTAAAGATTATGTGAGCGAAATTGCTCCAAAGAAAGAATCCATTGTAAAATTGTACGACTCAAATATTCCCATCTTCGAAAAATTTGGGATCGAAAGACAAATCAAAACTACTTTTGGCCGCACCGTTTCTATGAACAAAGGGGCATACCTGGTCATTGAGCACACTGAAGCCATGCACGTTATTGACGTGAATAGCGGAAACCGCTCCAACAAATCAAAAAACCAGGAAGACACCGCACTTGAGGTAAACCTTATTAGTGCTACCGAAATAGCCCGACAACTGCGCCTTCGCGACATGGGAGGGATCATTGTAGTTGACTTCATAGACATGAACAAGGCTGAGAATAGAAAAGCTTTGTACGATCATCTTAAAGAGGAGATGAGTGACGACCGCGCAAAACATAAGATTTTGCCCCCCAGTAAGTTTGGACTTGTACAAATTACAAGACAACGGGTTAGACCCGAAATGAACATCAAAACCAGGGAGGAGAACCCCAATAAAAACGGGGAAGAAATCGAAGCTCCCATTGTTTTGGTCAACAGGATCAACCAGGATTTGCAAAAGCTTCTAAAGAAAGACTATAAAAAGATCACTCTTAGTGCACATCCTTTTATAGCAGCCTTTTTAACCAAAGGTTTTCCATCACCCCGCTCCAAATGGTTCTTCGACCATAAAAAGTGGGTTAAAATAGTACCAAGAGATGCTTACACGTATCTTGAATACCACTTTCACGACACTGCCGGGGAAGTGATTCAATAACAAAAAGAAACGCCTTTCATTTATTTGGGAGGCGTTTTTTTTATTCATAGATATGAGATTTTAGATATGAGTAGTGAGATGAGGATTACATATTTTAGACCGCTTCGCTTTAAGATTTAAGCGTAAAAAACAAGACATTTTATCCAATTGCCTGAAGTTACTGCAGGCTTAAAATTGTATTTTTGATCCCCAATTTTGAATTATAGATCTTGAACAAAGAAGCTGGAAAATCATACACTGTAAAAGAAGCCACTCTAAAGCTTATGCAATACTGCGCCTATCGCGACAGGTCACAGAAAGAGGTTGAAGATAAGCTTCTTGAAATGCGCATGATCCCTGCTGCCCGCGAAGAGATCATCATTAAACTGATGCAGGAGGATTTTCTCAATGAAGAGCGCTTTGCCCGCAGTTTTGTACGGGGTAAATTCCGGATCAAAAAATGGGGGCGATATAAGATTAAGCAAGAGCTAAAAGCAAGGGACATCTCCTCTCCCATCATAAAACTAGCCATGACCGAGATAAATGAGGCAGATTATAAAACCACTCTCTATTCATTGACCGAAAAAAAAATACCGCTTATTAAAGAGACAAATCCTTTCAAAAAGAAGAAAAAATTACATGATTTTCTCTCTTCAAAAGGATATGAATCTTTTCTTATAATTGAGGTAATAGAAGATGTTATTTCTTAATCAGCACATCGGCTCCTATTTGCTTTAGGATTCCCAGTTCGTCACTGCTACCCCCATCTCTCTACCATTTTACCGTCCTTAAAACGGCTAATTTGCATCCCCCTCACTTTAACTGACTTGTTTGTTCCTTCTACTCCCATAAAATCTCCTTTATGAGTTCCGGTAAGGGTGTAAGCGAATGCCACATCATCTTCATCTGCAACCAGCTTTTTAACTTCTATCTTCATATCGGGTAAAGCATTTCGCATCATGGTAAAGAAATCAATATAGCCCTGAGGACCGGGTCCCTGGTTGGGTGCAGGATCATGGTCTTTGACATCATGCGCAACGAGATCCCTTAATTTCTCAAGATTCCCACTGTTTACTGCTTCTCCAAATTGTTCCTGTGCCTTTTTGTTTTCCTCTCTTTTCATTCTTTTTTTTTGATTTACCTTAATATCAAGAATATTAGACGATCAAAAAACTAATTTTTGCCAATTAGGATAAGTTTAAAAGGAAGACTAAAAGCATTCAAAATCAGAAAGTTTCATTTTTACTATTGGTTTTTTTAACGGCCTGCTTATTCTTATAATCTATCCACTTCTGGCCTTTCCACCTGCGCATTGCATTATCAAAATGCCTCATGAAAAAGAGATTATACATGGCTTTACTCAGGTTTTCAATATTTCTTGGTGCTGCCCGCAGACTCATGGAAAAGCCCGCGGTGAGATAGGTCATTTGATGCCAGTAACCTTCGGGCATATAAAGCGTTTCCCCATGCCCAAGCTCGGTTACCATTCCTTTCGCTTTTCGAAGTGCAGGAAATTGATCAAAATCGGGGTCCATGAAGTCGATATCTTCACGCGTAATAAGTGCATGAGGCACTTTATAAAGATATTTTGTTTCTGAAGGGGGAAAGAGAATACAGCGTTTCCTGCCATGAAAATGGAAATGCAGAATGTTAGCATAGTCTATGTCGTAATGCATAAAGACTTTGGAATTCTCTCCGCCAAAGAACAGCATAGGGATCTGCTTGAGGATGCGCAGCCCTATTTTTGGAAAACTAAAATCCTTCTGAAGCTCCGGAACTTCACGCAACAAATGGTAAAGAAAAATCCGATAGCTGGTGGGGCCTTTTTTGATAAGATCAATGTACTCGCTCATCTTCATATGAAGATGCGGCTCATTAAACTTATATTTTGAAGAAATAGTCTTTGTACCATCAAAAAGAGGCACTGTTTTATCTCCTGCCACCTCCCTGATGTATTCTAGATTCCATTTGGTATAAGCAGGCCAGTCTTCAATTAACTGCTCTATAACCACCGGCTTTTGCGGTTTCACATACCTCTCTAAAAAGTCCTTTTTGGAGATCTTTTTTTCTCTTGGGATCTCAGCTAATTCCAGTCTCTCTTTCATTTTCCCTCTTTTCTGTTTAATTGAAGGACCTACACTTCAGGCTTATTCGTCTTCTGCCGGGCAGCAAGATTTCGCTCTATAACATGTCCCGGCCTTAATCATCCATCTCAAGGAACTCCTCCCTAGTCAGGTTATGTTTAGTTGCCATGACATAGTTATTCGAATCAAAAATAATCAAAAGCCCCTGTTTAAGAGGTCAAAATAAAGAACTTTCTCTCATTTCTAATGAAAGCTATCCTTGTAATATTTGAGATCAACATTACTGGCCAAACCCAAATTACCGGAACCTCAGCCACCTATTTTTCCCTGTAGTACAAGTTCAGAATAGAATCGAGAGGCTCATTTTGTGAAAGCTTCGTCTTGAGCTTTTCAAGCACATTAGAAGAAATTAATTGTTTCAGTGGCTGCTCAACCTGTTCAAAATTCTCAAAAGCATCCTGCAGCTGCCGGTCCCATTCTTCGTGGTACTTCAAAAGATCATCGGGATAAACAGTATCGCGACCGGTGCCTTCATCTACCGCTTTAAAGGGTTCAGAAATGTTTAGATATCCGTAATCATCGGTCAATTGTTCTCCCGGCTGAATATCCCGAACCGCAACCTCAAAATCATAAGCCGAAGAAAGACAATTGGCGTTGAAGCTATGGTTCACATACTTGGCAAGATCCCAGCAAAGCACGAATTCCCCTTTATTATTTCGGAAGGAATATTTATCCACCTGCTCCTGTACGCCTGGGTGCATACGCTCTACCTCGCCGCTAGTAAGCACCCGATCTAGCGGATCCTGCACCCAGGTGATTGTTCCTTTTGGAATAAATTTTTTAGCCACTACCCCATAGCCAATGATCTCATTAATAAAACGCACTTCTGTATCTGGATGCATCATAAACAACTGATTTTCTTTCTAAAGTACAAAAATTGCATTGTCGTTTAGAAAATTTTTCAGCTTCAGAAATATTTTAAGAACCTTCACTATTTGCCAGTCTTCTACGGAAAATTTCATCAAAGTTTTGACAGAAATATGAAGTCCAAAAGGCATTTTTGAGTCAGTATTGTCCGATAAATAAATTATACAGGAGGTAAGGCCACGAATGCACTAATAAAACAGCCCATTTAAAAGTATAGAAGGTGAATTTTCAGTTTCTGAATAAATAGTGAACTTATTTTGTAAAATAGAATTTAAGATCGCTGATAATCAAACTTGTTGGATAAAGTCCTGGCTCTTGGTTCTTGCAGCGAAGCGATCTTGCCTCTTTCCCCGGACAACAATGTTTTTTGAGTCTGCAAATGTGGTCTATTTTAAGTTTAACCTGAAAAATCACACTTAGGAAAAATACTTACCTGGCTGCCCCAGGTTCACCTTAGCTTAAATTCGTGTTTACAATTTGTGCAGTGGTAATTTCTTTTTATGTAGAGCGGCAGAGCATTTATTAAAAAGGAGAGGCAAAAAAAGAAAAGGGATTTTGCACTTTTTACACTGGTAAAGATCTCAACTTTTGGGCTTTTACAGGAGGGACAGGTAATTTCCTCACCTTCATCATCAACAGAATATTTTGTGACAGCAGCAAGCACCTGAAGTGCCTTTTCTTCATCTTCTTTACGCACCTTCAGCTTTACCCCGCCAATTGCATTGCTCACCAGAGGATCTGTGTCTATAGTATGGTTATCTACCATGAAAGTCCTAACACCTTCAGCCTCTAACCTACCTTTAAGGATCTGGGCTTCCGCCGAATATTGAAAAACAGCAACATTTGAAAATTCTTCTCTCATAATACCATTTTTAGAACCTCTGTTAAGCCTGAAATATCTTCTTTTGAAATTGAAACTGTGTATTTTTAATATTAACTTCGGCATTAGAAGCTAAGTTAACAATATAAAATGGAGCTACTGGATTTCGGTTTAAGAATTGGTGCGGCCTTGCTCGCAGGTCTATTTATTGGTATTGAGCGGGAAATACACAACAAGAATGCAGGTTTAAAAACCAATTCCTTGGTTTCCCTGGGGGCCGCAGTTTTTGTACTCACCTCTCTATCTTTTGCGGGAGATGATTATGTTGACACCACAAGGGTACTGGGACAGGTAGTGACCGGGATAGGCTTTATTGGTGCCGGGGTAATTTTGCATAAAGGCACTATAGTACGCGGGTTGACTACGGCAGCAACAGTTTGGTGTAGTGCCGGTGCGGGTTGCCTTGCCGCTATTGGAAAGTATAAAGAACTTTTTTTACTGGTTGCAGTAATTGTATTTGTCAATGTGGTCTTCAACCCCGTCGATAAATATATCTCGAAGTTATTTGGGCATAAAGATGAAGAAAAAGTAGATGATTAGTGCTTTTCATTGTCATGGTCCATATTTCGTGGAAGGCTAATGTTCTTGCCCCTTTTTCTATACTTGCCTTCAAGGTCATCCATAATCGTCTTTTCCCACAGTTTATTCCCTTTAATGTAAGAAGCCTTACCTATAAGATGCGCCCCAACAGGAGCAGTTAAAAGGATAAAAATTATAACTGCCAAAACGCGGGTCGTTGTAGAGAGATCATTAAAGTAGACAGCTGCCGCCAGTAAGATCAACCCAATTCCTAAAGTTGCTGCTTTGGTGGTCACTGCCATTCTAAGGTAGGTATCGGGCATTCGCAGAATTCCCACACCGGCCAGCAGTACGAAAAGAGTTCCAAGGGTTGCTATAATTCCTATAATTGTATCTACTATCATTTGTCCCTGTCCTTACGTTTTTGAATATAAAAAGAGTACGCCACCGTAGCCAAAAATCCAATGAGGGCCAATATCAGTGCGATATCTAAAAAAGTGGGTTGATGAGATAGGATGCTGTACACGGCTATAACACCAATTCCCATAGTTACCAGCAGGTCTACTGCCACTACCCTGTCTGAGATTGTGGGCCCTTTAAAGAACCTGAAGAAAACCAGCAAGATCGCTATAGATAGTGCCGGAAGGATTATATAGTATAAATAATCGTCTAATGTCATGAAGAGATCTCTAAAATGCGTTTTTCAAATCCGTTCTTGATTTCCCTGATGAATTCTTCCCTGTTCGTGATGTACATGGAATAAACGTACAGCACCTTTTTATCTTCGGAAACATCAAGGCTAAGCGTTCCCGGTGTAAGCGTGATCATATTGGCCAATAAGGTAATTTGGGCATCAGACCGTACGTCAAGAGGCACTCCTACAATACCGGGCGTCATGTGCAGCTTTGGCGTGCCTACTTCCCAGGCCACCTGTACATTTGCCTTTACCAGCTGGTAAAGAAAGTAAAAGAAAAAGCCTATAAGTTTTGGCACCAGCTTAAAATACCTGGCGCGGCCGGTTCCCCGGGTGATGATAAAAAGCACAAAATAACTGAGGATAAATCCGAATAAAATATTGGCAACAGTAAAGCTTCCGGTAAGCGCCACCCAGATAAATGTGAGGAGTAAATTTGCTAAAAACCGGTTTTTCATCTTCTTTTATTTTCTTAGTACCGTATTAATATATTCCTGATTGTCCATAAGTTCAAATGCGATCCTTTCAGCCAGATTCTGAATATTCCCTGCCCCAAATCCAAGATAAAGACTTACAATAGACAGGAAAATAATTGGCGCCAGCATTTGAGTCTTTTTAATATTTGTCAACTTATTAAAGTACGGAAAATTCCGCACTTCAGGCAACTTCTCTCCCGTCTTCCAAAACACTTCTCCCCACAGCTTGATAATTACAACCAGGGTTATAAAACTGGCAAAAATAATGGCTCCTATCACTATGAAATTGTCTGTAAACCAACCTTCAGAAATTAAAGAAAGCTTTGGCCAGAAACCCGATAGCGGCGGAATTCCCACCAGGGAAAACAGGGGAATAGCAAACAGCAGGCTCAGCTTTGGATGATCGGCATAGAAATCACCAAGCTTTTTGATGTTATGGTTTGCCTTGATCTTGTAGATCACACCACTCACCATAAACAGGTTCGTCTTCACCATAATATCGTGAATAAGGTAAAAAATAGCACCTGCTATGGCCATTTCGGTCATCATTCCCAGACCGGCTATCATATAACCTATATGGCAAATCACCAGGTAAGAAAATATCTTCCGGATGTTATTCTGAACAATTGCACCTACAGCGCCACTAAAGAGCGTAAGAACGGCCACAGCGAGCAGAACGTTCTGCAGGAATGGATCTACTTCAAAAATGAGCGTAAACACCCTTATCAAAGCGTATACTCCCACTTTGGTTAGTAAGCCTCCAAAAATGGCAGAAACAGCCGATGGTGGGGTGTGATAAGAGGCCGGCAGCCAGAAATAAAGCGGAAACAGTGCCGATTTAATTCCGAAGCCAACTAAGAACAGTAGGGCATTTACCTGCACAAGAGTACGATTCTCTACTGCTGCCACCTTCGAGGCAAGATCGGCCATATTAAGGCTTCCTGTGAGTCCGTACAGAACTGCTATAGCAGTAAGAAAGACAATTGAAGCCAGTATGTTAAGCGTAAAATATTTTACAGCACCTTCAAGCTGCGCCTTTTCTCCCCCAATGGTGAGCAAGACAAAGGAGGTGATAATGATGATCTCAAACCAAACATAGAGGTTAAAGATATCACCCGTAAGAAAAGCACCGTTAAGCCCCAGCAACAGAAAATGAAAAATAGGAAAAAACCCGAATTTTAAACGGGCCGGGATGACAGAGCCGGCCGAGAAGCTGGACACTGCAACACCTGCAATAGCAGTAAGCAAGACAAGGGTTGCTGCAAAAGTATCAGCTACAAAGGTTATACCGAATGGCGCCTCCCAGTTTCCTGCCTGTATAGAAAGTGTTCCCTCCTGCCACACCGTAACAAAAAGCCACACTGCCACTCCCAGGTTCAAAAGACTCCCAATGATGCTTATAACCCGTTGCGAGCTAATTCGGCTCCACAGGAACATGAGCACAATCGCCAGGAGCATTTGTGTAATAAGAGGATAAATAACTAACTGTTCGATCATGAGTATTCGTCTGTTGCGTTCATTTCATCAAGATCATCGGTCTTCACCACTTTATGGGCTCTTTTTACAAGCACAATAGCAAATGACTGCAAACCAAAACTGATGACAATAGCTGTAAGTATAAGTGCCTGCGGAAGCGGATCGGAATAGGCTTCAAGAAAAACTTTTGAATCTCCGGGGATGATTGGCGGTGAACCTTTGGCTATGCGCCCAAGCAGGAAAATAAGGAGGTTTGCTCCATTTCCTAAAAGGATGATGCCAATAATGAGCTTCACTAAACTGCGCCTAAGAATCATATAGATGCCCGAAGCGTACAGCGTACCCACCATGATCGCTAAAAGTACTTCCATAGGTTATACAGATTCAGATATAGTGAATATAATGGTTAAGGTCACTCCCAGTACTACCAGGTAAACTCCAATATCAAAAAACAGGGCCGATCCTAAATTTCCCACTATGGGTAAATGATGAGGATACCATAAACCGGTCATAAGAGGTTTTCCTGCAAAGATGATGGGAGAAACACCACTTAAAAAAGATACGGTCAATCCTGTAGGCATTAAAAACCCGGGATGAAATCTTATCAACTGTCGTGTATCTCCAAGCCCGTTTGCAAAAGCATGCAGTACAAAGGCAATAGAAGCAATCAAACCACCCACAAAGCCTCCACCCGGCAGGTAATGACCTCTAAGCAGTATGAATACCGAGAACACAAGAAGCAACGGCAACATATAATTGGAAGCAGTACGTAGTATAATTGTCTTCATTGTTTTAATCTTTTAGTTCCCTGTCATCTCTTCTCAACCTGAGCTTAAGCAGGCTGAATACTCCTATGGCTGCTATGGTAAGCACCGATATTTCCATTAACGTATCAACCCCTCTAAAATCTACCAGGATAACGTTGACCACATTCTTCCCTTTGGCCATGACATAAGCATTATCTGCATAGAAATTACTCACTTCTTTGTTCACCGGTTCTCCCAGGACTTCAAGAGCGATGAGTGTAATAAGAATACCAAAAGAAACAGAGAGTACCCCATCTATGGCTTTCATCTTATAATCGGAGATTGAAAGATACTTTGGCAGGCTCGAAAGTACCAAAACAAATAATATCACCGTAAGGGTATCAATAGAGAACTGCGTCATTGCCAGGTCGGGCGCACTGTATATCACAAACATGAGGCATATAGCATAGCCCACAACCCCCATAGCTACCACGGCTGTTAATCTTGATCTCGCGCCTACCACAAAAAGGATTGCCATGAACATGATTCCCATGATGATCATTTCATAATAAGTCATTCTTGAGAAGGAAGAGAAATCTATAGGTATCCCGTCATGGTCAGAAAAAAGAGAATATCCTACCAGCACCACCAAAAACAGTATGATTGTGGAAACATAATTCCGCAGAAAACCATTTTGGAAGATGCGCGTCCACCAGTTGGAAAAAGTCCTGAAACTATTTCCGAAGTTGTTTACCAGAGTAAGAGGTGCAATAAAGTCAAATCGTGCTACACCTTTTTCTTTCTTTTTAGATGGCTTTACAAGAAAGTACAAAAGAAAACCGACACCCAGGGTAAGAGCACTTAATCCCAATACTGTGTTGAAACCGTGCCACAACTTGAGATGTAGCTCAGAGTCATCTATTCCCACTGCATTTACTAGGGGCTGAACCAGTGGCCCGTCTATGAGGCCGGGAAAAATACCCACAACCAATCCAAGCACAGCAAGGATCACCGGCGGAAGCCACATAAGAAAGCTTGGCAGGTGCACTTTTGAAAAACTTTCAGGAAGTTTACCCGTAAAAGGTTTTATTCCAGCAACAAAGCCTGCATAAAGCACCAAGATATTTGTCGCTATAGCTAAAACAGTAAGCACAATGGCCCAGGAGCCCATATGTAAAGTAGATTCGTAAACCAGGTCTTTTCCTATAAACCCAACAAAAGGCGGCATTCCGGCACTGGACAGTGCAGCCAGAAAACCTGCGATTGCAACAGGGAACATCACTTTACGCAATCCGGCAAGACGTGTGACATCTCGCGTTCCTGTTTCGTGATCAATAATACCTGTTACCAGGAATAAAGTGGCTTTATAGAGTGCATGAACAATGATATAAACAGTCGCAGCCGTCAAAGCATATTCCGTTCCCAACCCAATAAGAAAGACCAGGAGCCCCAGAACCGCAATGGTAGAATAGGCCAAAACCCCTTTGAGATCGGTCCTGAAAAGAGTATGCACGGCAGCATAGAACATAGTAATTCCTCCCACGGTAATAAGCGTGGTATTCCAAATATCCTCTCCTCCCAATACAGGTGTAAATCTCAACAAAAGATAAATCCCTGCCTTGACCATGGTAGCCGAATGCAGGTAAGTAGATACCGGAGTTGGCGCTTTCATTGCTCCCGGTAGCCAAAAATGGAATGGAAACTGCGCCGATTTTGTGAAAGCTGCGCCAAAAATGAGAAGGACAATCCAGAGGTAAGATTCGCTTTGAACAATGCTGTCGCTAAGCCCCACCATCTCACTTATACTGTAAGTTCCTGCCACGCCTCCCAGCAATAGCGCCCCGGCAAGTAAAAGAAACCCTCCAGATCCTGTTATGGCAAGAGCAAGCACAGCCGACTTTCGGGAGGCTTCACTTGTATTGTTAAACCCAATAAGAAAAAAGGAACTTATACTTGTCAACTCCCAAAAGATAAACATTGAGAGCAGGTTGTCGCTCAAAACAAGGCCCAGCATGGCACCCATAAACATACCAAGATATCCGTAAAACCTGTCCAGGTAATCATGCCCCTTTAAATAGGCCGCGGTATAGGCAAAAACCAGGAAACCAATTCCTGTAATTAATAGTGAAAACAGCAGGGAAAGCCCATCGAGAGCAAAGTCAAGATTGAGCCCCAAACTTGGCACCCACTCGTAATTGGCCCTTATCACCTCGCCATTGGCTACCTGTGGGATAAAAGAAAGAAAGTACAGGAACAACACCAGCGGAACGAGTGATGAAAGTACAGCAAGTTTACCTTTGAAATATTTTCCGGCAAAGACCAGAAAAATGGAAAAGATAAAACCTAAAAGTATAGCTGAAAGCATAGGGAACGTTCAAATAACTGGAAAGACAAATATAGCAGGAAAAACTGAGGATTTAAACCCATTGACGCTTTTTACGAGTACCGAATTTCAAAAAATTGTGAGATTTATGCACAAAAAATGTGGACGAAGTTGTCTTTTATTTAATTCCGGGAACTAAAACAGCTTCTGCAGCAGAATTTTTCATTCTGAAACTCAGGTACTTTCAAACTACAAAAGATCTGCTGCTTCTCAAGCTACAGATAATTCCTTCAGGAGCAGCAGTCTCCCCAAATTTTTCTATTTTCAGACAAAATTTTTTCTATGCGTATCTTTATCCTTTTTCTCCTTGCAACTTCCGTTTGTTTTGCTCAGAAAAACACCTACCGTATTTCATTTGAAAATGCAGAACACCACGAGGCCAACATTAAAATTTCATTTCCCGATCTTGAGCAGGATAGCCTTACCGTGCGAATGAGCCGTACCTCTCCGGGCCGTTACGCCCTACACGAGTTCGCAAAAAATGTCTACGAGGTAAAGGCAACAAACTCTAAAGGGGAACAACTGGAGATTTTAAGACCCGATCCCTACTCCTGGATTATTACAGGTCATGACGGACAGGTAAACCTTGAATATATTCTCTTCGGAAACCGCGCCGATGGAACTTATACCCAAATTGACCAAACCCATGCGCACCTTAACATTCCCGCCACTTTTATGTATTCAGAATCCCTGAAGCAAAGGCCTGTAGAAGTCATTTTTGACACCCAACAATTCCCAGATTGGAAGATCGCCACCCAGCTGAAGCAAATTGACAGCAACACATATTACGCCCCAGATCTTTATTACTTCATGGACAGCCCTACCGAAATCAGCAATTTTGACAGCAGGGAATTTGAAATTGACGGGCAGGTGATAAAATTCGTGCTGCACCACCCCGGCACTTCTCAGGAATTTGATGATTATTGGGAAAAGACCAAAGAAATAGTAAGACAGCAAAAAGCCATTTTTGGAGAGTTACCAGAATTTGACTTCAAAAAATATACTTTCCTGGCCTGCTATATGCCACAGGTTTCTGGCGACGGCATGGAACACAGGAACAGCACCGTCTTAACCAGTACATCAAGCCTGGCCGAAGGCGGTATGGATGGCAATATTGGCACCGTTTCACACGAGTTCTTTCACGCATGGAATGTGGAAAGGATACGGCCCGAATCTCTTGAACCTTTCGATTTTACTGAAGCTAACATGAGCGGCCTCCTATGGTTTGCCGAAGGATTCACCAGTTACTACACCGGTCTCACCCTTACCCGCGCAGGAATAATTACTCCTAAAGCTTATGCCAAAGGCCTCAACGGCACCTTCAATTACGTTTGGAATTCTCCTGCACGAGCATATTTTAACCCGGTAGAGATGAGCTATCAGGCGCCGTTTGTAGATGCAGCTGCTTCCATTGATCCCGTAAATCGTGAAAATACTTTTATCTCCTACTATTCCTACGGAAGCATGCTCGGCCTGGCACTAGATTTACAGCTGCGTCAAAAAGGGCAAAATCTTGATGCTTTTATCCAACTGGTTTGGGAAAAATACGGCGAACCCGAAATTCCGTATGAGCTGGAAGATCTACAGGATGTTCTTGCCGCATACGCAGGAAGTGATTTTGCTGAAGATTACTTCGGAAAGTACATCTACAACAGTGAAATGCCAAATTATGAACAACTACTTGCTGAAGTTGGACTCCTTCTAAAAAGAGATTCCAAAAATGCCTTTTTTGGAGCTTCAGTTCAAAAGGATGATGAAGGATTTTACATAAGCAGCAATCCGAAGAAGAATGCACCCGCCTACAAGGCCGGACTCGATATTGGCGACAGGATTTTATCTGTAAACGGCACCACTCCCAAAGCAGATAGCTCCTGGAAAAATGAATTCGGGCAGTATAAACCGGGAGAGCAGCTAAAACTGGAAATTGAACGCTTCGGAAAAAAGATGCATAAAACTGTCACTTTAGAAGCTGATCCTGGCTTTGAGATCTCAATAGATAAGAATGCTTCTTCAAAAGCTGTAAAAGCCAGAAAGGCCTGGTTATCGGGGAAATAGGAAAAGTCGTGGGCTTTTAGCTATTAACCTTTGGCTTTGGCGCTGCTGAAAAATGCTTGGGCTAAAGCCAAATTTTTTAGAACTCTCTTTTCCACGGGCTGAAGCCCGTGGCAATAAATCTGGAATTTTTAAAATTTTCATTAAATCAAAACTTTAAAAATTATTGTTTATCAATAATTAATCTATATTTGTTATTGATAAACAACAATCCTATCTAATGAATGCTTTTAAATTTTTCGAACCGTACTTGCACTGGCACATTTGTCTCTTGTGATTCTCCTCTTTTTGGCTTCTCTATTCCTGATTTATGTTCTGGCTGGCGGCAGCATAACCTATCCTTATGAAGTCACCGGTGAAATCCTAGCGAAATCCCATGCTTCTCTTACAAGTCTACTATGCTATTTTATGGTAATAACAGGTGGATATCTTTACTTCTTTAATCTTCTCCGCCAACTGGCCCAGAGCATGGGCGGAAAATTATTTACGCAAGATCAGGTCAAGAAGTTTAAACAGGCCGGTCGCCTACTGATACTCCTGACCATTATAGAAAATTTCTTTGCTTCTGTTCTCGCCTTAATTTTTGAAGGAATTAATATGGAATTCTCTTTTGCAGACATCTTATTGTTCTGCGGATTTGGAAGTTTTCTTCTCATATTAGGAGAGGTTTTTGCCAGGGGCAGATTCTATAAAGAAGAAAACGAACTCACAGTATAACCCATGGCGATAATTGTGAATCTCGACTCCATGCTCGAAAAGCGGAATATAAAAAGTAATGAATTGGCTGAGAGAATTAACATCACCACTGCAAACCTCTCCATACTTAAAACAGGAAAAGCCAAAGCTGTTAGATTTTCAACCCTGGAGGCCATTTGCAGGGAACTTGAATGCCAGCCAGGAGATATTCTGGAGTATATCAGCGAAGACTAGAGGTATTTAATAATTGCATTCCTTCTAAATTGGGCTAAAGCCCGACTTTTTCATGATTTTTTGACCACGGGCTGAAGCCCGTGGGAATTCAGGTGATCATTGTCTTTCAAGACAATATTTCGCTCCTCTGGAGCTCATTTTTTAGCGCATTGCTCTTCTCCTATAAATATGCCGCCTCTCCAAGGCTCAGAAAAAGCTCCGGAGGAGCGAAATATTCCTAGAAGAATCATCCTTTAAAAAAGGAACTTCAGAGGAACGGCATACCATTCTCCTAAGCTCCAGAGGAGCGGCATACTCTAGCAGAGTTTTTATTTTTTTACAAACAAAAAACCCATTGCTTTCACAACGGGTTTTTAATATATTTTATTTCAGCTTAATCAGCCAGGACAATGACTTTATTGTCTTTCATCTCAACCACTCCACCTTCCACTGAAAGGATTAGAATCTTACTGTCAGTTGCATCTCTTTTGAAGCTTTTGGCAAGATCTTCAGAATTTACCGGATGAGAATGCGTATATACTTTGATCTCTCCTTTGGAAAGCACCGAAACTATGGGAGCGTGGTTGTTCAACATCTGGAACTGCCCTTCAACTCCCGGCACACTCACAGAATCAACTTCTGCACTAAGCAAAACCGCTTCAGGAGTAACTATTTCTAAATACATAATTATCTAAATTACAAATTTCAAATCCCAATTCCAAGAGCTTGTTCTTTTGGAATTTGGAATTTGTGTATTGGGATTTCTCCGCTTATGCTTCAGCTAACATTTTCTCACCGGCTTCGATAGCCTCTTCGATAGTACCTTTAAGGTTAAAGGCAGCTTCGGGCAGGTGATCAAGTTCTCCATCCATGATCATATTAAATCCTTTGATGGTTTCTTTGATATCTACAAGTACTCCTTTAAGACCTGTAAACTGCTCGGCTACGTGGAACGGCTGAGAAAGGAAACGTTGCACCCTTCTTGCGCGTGACACGGCCAGTTTATCTTCTTCAGAAAGTTCTTCCATACCAAGGATGGCGATGATATCCTGAAGTTCTTTATATCTCTGTAGTAACTCTTTTACTCTCTGAGCACAATCATAATGATCTGCACCAAGAATATCAGCTGTAAGGATACGTGAAGTAGAGTCAAGAGGATCTACCGCAGGGTAGATACCAAGCTCGGCAATCTTACGTGAAAGTACAGTTGTTGCATCAAGGTGGGCAAAGGTCGTAGCCGGTGCCGGGTCAGTCAAGTCATCTGCAGGTACATAAACCGCCTGTACAGATGTAATAGATCCATTTTTGGTAGAAGTAATACGCTCCTGCATCGCACCCATCTCTGTTGCAAGTGTAGGCTGATATCCTACCGCAGATGGCATACGTCCAAGAAGTGCAGACACCTCAGAACCTGCCTGGGTGAATCGGAAAATGTTATCTACGAAGAAAAGTACGTCTTTCCCCTGTCCTTCTCCTGCTCCATCACGGAAGTATTCAGCAATGGTAAGACCAGAAAGAGCCACACGAGCACGTGCTCCTGGAGGTTCGTTCATTTGCCCGAACACGAAGGTAGCTTTAGACTCTAAAAGAGCATTCTTATCTACTTTTTGAAGATCCCATCCGCCTTCTTCCATAGAATGCATAAAGTCTTCTCCATATCTAATAATTCCAGATTCAAGCATCTCTCTCAAAAGGTCATTTCCTTCACGTGTTCTTTCTCCAACTCCTGCGAATACAGAAAGACCTCCGTGACCTTTTGCAATGTTGTTGATCAACTCCTGGATAAGTACTGTCTTACCAACCCCTGCACCTCCAAAAAGGCCAATTTTACCTCCTTTTGCATAAGGTTCAATAAGGTCAATAACCTTGATCCCGGTAAATAAAACTTCAGTAGAAACAGATAGATCTTCAAATTTTGGAGCCTCTCTGTGAATTGGCAATCCATTCTCTGCGGCTTTAGGTATATTCCCGAGTCCGTCAATAGCATCACCAATCACGTTGAACAAACGACCAAAAACTTCCTTACCAATTGGCATCTGGATAGGCGCTCCAGTTGCAAGCACCTCAACCCCCCGGCTCAAACCATCGGTAGAATCCATAGAAACTGTTCTTACTGTTTCTTCTCCAATGTGAGATTGAACCTCAAGAACCAATACAGATCCATCTTTCCTGGTAATTTCAAGTGAATCATAGATCCTTGGCAATTCAGCATTCTCTGTGTCGAACTTAACGTCAACAACAGGGCCGATAACCTGTGCAACTTTACCTGTAACTTTAGACATTATCTATTCCTTTAATATTGAGTTTTTATAAATACCTAAAAAAGAACCAGTAACAACTTTTAAACCTTCATAAAAAGCCGTTGTCTTTTTCAGGCTGCAAAGATAGTTTTTTTGTATAAAAGTCTCTAAGAGAAATAATAACTTTTTCACTAAAGCGCAATCTGGATCTCCCAAATTGAAAAACACCTTCCAAAAATGACATTTTTGGAAGGTGTTAAAGAAAGAAAGTCCGCAGGAGTTGCGGACTTTCAGAAAAACTTCAGCAATAAAATTTTATTCTACTGTAACCGATTTTGCAAGGTTCCTTGGCTGGTCTACGTTCTTACCAAGCATTACTGCGATGTGATAAGAAAGCAACTGCAACGGAATCGTGGTAATAAGCGGTGTAAGCGATTCGATAGTATCGGGTACTTCGATGACGTAATCGGCAAGATCACGTACACTGGTATCTCCTTCAGTAACTATCCCAATTATTTTACCCTGTCTGGATTTTATTTCCTGAATATTACTTACCACCTTTTCATAATGTCCTTTTCGGGTAGCGATCACCACTACGGGCATCTCTTCATCAATAAGGGCAATAGGACCGTGCTTCATTTCGGCAGCAGGATAACCTTCAGCATGAATATAGGATATCTCCTTCAGTTTTAAAGCTCCTTCCAAAGCAACCGGGAAGTTAAATCCACGTCCAAGATACAGGCAGTTGCGTGCATCTTTGTATTTGAAAGCTACTTCTTTTATATGATCATTTCCCTGTAGCGCAATCTCTATTTTTTGAGGAATAGTTTCGAGTTCCTGCAGGTGCATATGAAAATCTGTATTCGACATACTTCCTTTTGCCTTAGCAAGCTTTAAAGCTATCAAGGTAAGTACAGTGATTTGCGTAGTAAAGGCCTTTGTTGAAGCCACCCCAATTTCGGGACCTGCGTGGGTATAAGCACCCGCGTTGGTCTCTCTTGAAATGGAAGATCCAACCACGTTACAAACCCCAAACACAAAAGCTCCTTTTTCTTTGGCAAGCTTAATAGCCGCCATGGTATCGGCTGTTTCCCCACTTTGGGAAATAGCGATCACTACATCATCTGAATTGATAATGGGATTACGGTATCGGAATTCTGAAGCATATTCTACTTCAACAGGAATGCGCGCCAGATCTTCAAAAATGTATTCGGCTACGAGCCCGGCATGCCACGAGGTACCACAAGCCACAATAATAATTCGGCGTGCGTTTAGAAAACGCTCAAGATTATCATCTATCCCGGCCATGCGAATAATACCTTCTTCGGCATTTAATCTTCCACGGTAAGTATCTTTTATTGCACTGGGTTGCTCATAGATCTCCTTGAGCATAAAGTGATCAAAATTGTTCTTTTCGATCTGCTCCAGGTTGAGCTGCAACTCCTGAATATAAGGATCGACCAGGGAATCATCATGGATCTTTCTCACCTTTACTCCTTTGTCGCGTCTTACCACAGCCATTTCACCATCTTCAAGGTAAATTGCATTATTGGTAAATTCAATAAACGGAGAGGCATCTGAAGCTATGAAATACTCATCTTTCCCAACGCCAATCGCAAGCGGACTTCCTAAACGAGCCACCACAATTTCATTTGGCTTTTTCTTGTCAAAAACAGCAATGGCATAAGCCCCCACAGTTTGGTTAAGTGCAATTTGCACAGCTTTACCAAGCTTGACGCCTTCTTTGGCAATAACATCTTCAATAAGATTTACCAAAACTTCGGTATCGGTATCAGACTCGAATTTGTATCCGCGTTTGGTCAATTCTTTTTTAAGACTCTCATAATTTTCAATAATCCCGTTATGGATGATCACAAGATCTCCGGAATTTGAAAGATGAGGATGGGAATTGACATCATTAGGTACACCGTGAGTTGCCCACCTGGTGTGACCAATGCCAAGTGTGCCCGAAGTACTATCGAGTTCACTCTCCATCTTCGCCTTAAGATCGGCTACCTTTCCTTTGGTCTTACTTACTTTTAAATTTTTGTCATCATACAGTGCTATCCCCGCACTATCATACCCCCTGTACTCCAGTCTTTGAAGTCCTTTCAATACAATTGGATATGCTTCTCTGTGACCAATATATCCTACTATCCCACACATATTCTAATTCTTTGGTTCTGTATAATAAATCTTCAGTTTGAGGCGCTTATCCTCATTCTGTGCATCTGGGCCATAAAGAACAGTGGCCTCTGGTGTTATTAAAGCACCCCCGGGAACTCTATCCACTTCAGGATTAGCCGCAGGCAATACTTTGTATGTCGAAATTAAATTTACATTTTGTGTTACCACCAGCCCCAGCTTAACATTGGTAGAATCCTTATTTAAAAGCTGATCTACATAACGGGTAATTCTAATCTTAAAACTTATTCCCTTCCCATCTTCATCTCTTTCTAATGGTTCGAGATGGCGACGGTTTGAAACTGAAGCCATGGTATTTGGCTGCCCATTTGCATCCAAAATATAATCGGCCAATATAGTATTATTCTTCAAATCATAGAGATAAACCCTCTCAGCCTCATCTACATCGCTAATGTAATCTCTGTTCACAAAGAACTCGAGATGTGCTTCATTTATGAGCCAGTTATTTTCTCTTAGGGCTTCAAGTTCATCAGAAACCCCATCATTATTTGCATCGGGACCAGAGAAAAGATCTATTACGGCCATAGAACCTTCCCCACCTTTAAGGTAGAGATTCTGGTCGTCATACTGTGGCGCTTCCTGTTCAAAAGTATTTACCCGCACACCACCAAAGTCTAAACTAAAGGCTCTTCTTCCTTCAATAAGTTCTTCTCTGTCTCCATCATCGTCAGAATCATTCCCGTCAACTATTTTTGTCTTGTAGTAAATAGTAATTCCGGCATCTGAATCAAGCAAATTAAGCAGCATCATTGTGCCACCGGCGCCTACTTTATCAGCTTTTAAATACAATCCTCTAAAGTAGTTCCTGAAGTTTTCCTGATTAAGCAAAACTGAACTACCTGCTTTGTCAAGAATCTTCTTCTGAAAGAAATCGTTTTTCAGCTTCAACCTTAAAGCCGGAGCCATAGCTACTGTATCTGCAACTCCCATGGCATCTACACTATACTCCAAATAACCTTTGGGAGAAGGAATGAAATTATCCCTCTCGTAAATTGGCTCTGGATTGATGTTGTTCATGATCTTTGGCTCCAGATTGGAATAATACTTCTGAGTTTGCTCAAAATTTGTGTCGGGATCGTAATTATTCAGAAAATAACCAGATTCATAAACTGAAAGCTTGATAGGCGCGCTTCCGTAAACAGAATCAAGTACATATCTCACCTCGTCATTCTTAAGTACTTCATGAGAAAGATATGGAATAGTAAGTACCACACTGTCAACCACAGGATCGGTTCCAAAAGAAGGATCGAACGAGCTAAGCTCAAGGTTAGACAGCACGCTTGCTTCCTGTGTCCCAAAAACATTATCGGTATAAACCCCAAGAAGGTTAAGAGGCAAACTGTTGGTTTGTACAGGAGGAAGATCGTAAGAATGTGCAGAGATAAACGTTTCATCATAAACACTGGCATCAAAGCCGGGCTCTCCAATTACATCACTTCCAAGAGTTTGAAAGTCATCTTCACAAGCTCCTAACAAAAAAACAACAGCCAAAACTGTTGTTGTTTTCAACATTATATTCTTTAAATTCATTGATTTTTTTCTAATTATGATAGCACCTTTGTGGTATAAAATTCCTGATAAGCCTGGGCAAATTCTTCCCGGTTCTTATAACCTAATACCGGCTTGTCAAGTTTACTCAAATATTTCTTTAACTCATCGGGAATATTATCTCCTGCGATAACAACAGCATCAGAATTATCTACGGCTGTTTTCATTATATTCACATAAGACGGTTTCTTAAGGTGTTTCACCTGTTCGTTTTCAAGACCATCAAATAAAACTTTCTTATACATTTGATTATCTAACGTTCCATCAAAGTCCTGATTGTATACAGAGGTCACAATTTTTGCTTCGTTGAACAAAGGCTCATTGCCATAATAGTTACGAAGGTACAGTGGCAGCAGTGAAGACAACCATCCATTCACATGTATAACATCTGGTGACCAGTTGAGTTTTTTAACAGTTTCAATCACCCCTTTCGCGAAGAAAATGGCTCTTTCATCATTATCGGGGAAAAGATTCCCCTCTTCATCTGTAAGTGTGGCCTTTCTTTTAAAATAATCTTCGTTATCTATAAAGTACACCTGCATTCTCTCTTTGGGAATAGATGCTACTTTAATAATTAGTGGCATATCAAGGTCGTTGATAACCAGGTTCATTCCAGAAAGTCTAATGACCTCATGAAGCTGATGCCTTCTCTCATTGATGTTCCCAAACCGGGGCATAAATATGCGAATTTGGCCTCCCTGGTTGTTAACCATTCGGGGGGCTTCAAAAGACATAGATGAAATTTCGGTTTCGGGCAAGTAGGGAATAACTTCAGATGATACGTACAATATCCTCTTATCTTTCATAGGATCACTTTAATGCTGTTGTAAAATAAAAACACGCAAAAATACAAAATTTTATGCAGATTGCCAGTATTATATTAAGTTTGCAGGCCCTTAATTTTGGAATAAGATGCAGATTTTAACGGAGAAAGAAGCTCTCAAGAAGCAGGTTAGAGCCTTAAAAAATGACCGGCACAGTATAGGTTTTGTTCCTACCATGGGAGCATTACATGAGGGTCACCTCTCGCTAATTGAACAGGCCCTTTCTACTTGTGATAAGGTAGTTGTAAGTATTTTTGTCAATCCTACGCAATTTAATAACCCCGAAGATCTTCAAAAATATCCGCGCACATTCGAGAAGGATGTGGAGCTCATAAAACAGGTGAGCGATGATGTAATTGTCTTTTCCCCTGCAGCATCAGAAATGTATGGCGACAGCATTTCTTCGGAAGAATTTTCCTTTGATGGGCTGGAACATCAAATGGAAGGGAAGTACAGGAGTGGCCATTTTAACGGGGTAGGAACCATCGTTAGAAGGTTATTTGAAATGGTAGAGCCCGATAAAGCCTTTTTTGGAGAAAAAGACTATCAGCAATTACAAATAATAAAGAAGCTGGTAGAAAAACAGGGATTGAATGTTGAAGTGATAGGCTGCCCTATCTACCGGGAGAAGAACGGATTGGCCCGAAGTTCCCGCAATGAAAGGTTAAGCCCCGGTGAACGACAAAAGGCTGCATTCATTTACGAGATTCTGCAAAAAGTGAAGGAGGATTTTGGCACAAAAAGTGCTAAAGAGATTACCACCTGGGTGTCTAACCAGTTTGAATCTCAACCTGGTCTGCTTCTGGAATATTTTGAAATAGCCAATGCAGACAACCTGTTGAGTGCACAGGAAGAAGATATGACAAAGAAGTATCGCGCCTTTATTGCCGCCTATTCTGGCGACATCAGGTTAATTGATAATATAGCTTTAAATTAGCAGTATGCAAATCCACGTTGTAAAATCAAAAATTCATCGCGTAAAAGTCACCGGTGCAGATCTTAACTACATTGGCAGTATTACTATTGATGAAGATCTTATGGACGCAGCCAATATCATTGAAGGTGAAAAAGTGCAAATTGTGAACAATAACAACGGTGAAAGACTTGAAACCTACGCAATTCCGGGACCTCGTAACAGTGGCGAGATCACCCTTAACGGTGCTGCCGCTCGCAAAGTGGCAAAAGGAGATATCCTTATTCTTATCACCTATGCTATTATGGATATTGAAGAAGCTAAGAGTTTTAAGCCCTCTCTTGTGTTCCCTAACGAAGAAACCAATCTCCTCAATTAACTCTTGAAGAAAAAAATTTTCAGGTTTTCGAAAACTTTTCTTCCACTATTACTGGGAATCTTTTTGATATGGTATTCCCTTAGCAGTGCAACTCCCCTGGAGCGGCAGGAACTATGGAACAACATTCTCCTTGCCGACCTAAAATGGGTTTTTCTAAGTGTTTTCTGCGGAATACTATCTCACCTTTCCCGTGCCTATCGCTGGAAGTATCTTCTGGAACCTTTAGGATACAAGCCCCGGCTTGCCAACAGTTTTATGGCTGTAATGGGAGGTTATCTCGCCAATCTGGGTGTACCACGATCTGGTGAAGTATTGCGTGGGGCAACTATTTCTACCTATGAGAATGTTCCGTTTGATAAAGCTTTTGGAACCATAGTTTCAGAAAGAATAGCCGATTTGGCAATGGTGCTGCTCATCACCACCTTCGGCTTCCTCATTCAAACCGAAAACCTTATCAATTACTTCGAAAACAACAACATCAACCCTTTCCTCTCTATGGGGATACTGCTTGTACTTATCATCATTGGCGTAATTTTTCTCAACCTGGTGCGGCGCTCAAATCACCCTTTAATGATCAAGATAAGAGATTTTGCACGGGGACTGCTTGAAGGAATGCGAAGTATTGTAAGGATGAAAAAGAAAAAGGAATTCCTTTTTCACACCCTTTTTATCTGGACCATGTACCTGTTGATGTTCTACGTCATCAAATACGCTATCCCCGAAACTAATTCGCTATCTCTGGCCGGCTTCATGGCTGCCTTTATTGCCGGTTCTTTTGCTATTACCACAACTAATGGAGGAATAGGAGTTTATCCTATAGCAATGGGTGCCGTACTGCTTCTTTTTGGGATCAATCAACAGGCCGGGGAAGCCTTTGGATGGATCATGTGGGGATCACAAACCCTTATGGTAGTTATTCTCGGCGGACTTTCCTTCTTATTTCTACCAATTTACAATCAGAAGAAATAAAATTTTATATTGCTTTAGGAAATAAACCTACTGCATATGAAGAAATTATACATTTTAGCCTGCCTGTTTTTAATAGTCCAGTTAAGTTTTTCACAAACCATTTACAAGACTATAAATTCTTCAAAACTTGGAGAACAACGGGAACTTAAAATTCAGTTACCCCGCAATTACGACCAGAATACCGATAAAATTTACCCGGTGATCATAGTCCTGGATGGAGACTACCTTTTCGAACCTATGGCAGGGAACGTCGATTACTATTCTTACTGGGATGAAATTCCCGAAACCATTGTAGTAGGCGTAAACCAGTTGCGAAGCAGGCATGATGACTGCTCCTATGACCCCAAGAATTTTCTCCCCGAGAAAAAAGGTGCCGACTTCTTTGAATTTTTAGGCATGGAACTACTCCCTTTTATTGACAACAACTACCGCACTTCGAGGTTTACGGCTATTGCAGGACACGACATTACTTCAAATTTCATCAACTACTACCTCTTCAAACCAAATCCTATCTTTAAGGCTTACATCAATTTAAGCCCTGATTTGGCTCCCGAAATGAGCAACAGGATAGCACAATCTCTTTCAAAGGCCGAAGCGCCTTGCTGGTACTACCTAGCAACAGGCTCCAATGACGTCCCCGATCTCAAAAAGCAGGTGACCGCCTTTGATCAACAACTGGCTGTGATAGAAAATAAGTATCTGCATTACGATTTTGAGAGTTTTGAAGCTGCCAATCATTACACACTAATTGCAAATGCACTACCACGGGCCCTGGAGCACATTTTTCAAACATATAAACCTATAAGCCTCGAAGACTACGATAAAGTAATCGCCCTTGAAGGTTCAGCTTTCGAATATCTCCTTGAAAAATACAGCCTCATTGAAGGAAATTTTGGTATTCAAAAGCCCGTAAGAATAAATGATTATCTCGCTATAGGTAAGGCTTTAGAGTACCGTGAGCAATGGGATGAACTGGAAAAACTTGGCGAACTTGCCCAAAAACAATATCCAAACATGGCGCTAGCCAATTATTACCTCGCCCGCTCTTATGAAGCCAATGGCCGACCTAAAAAAGCTATGAAAACTTACCAAAGTGCTTATGGGAAAGAAGAAGTAGCCTTTATTACGGTTGATTTTATGCTGAAAAAAGCCGACCTAATTAAACAAGATTTCGGTTATTAGCAGCTCATTTGAAGCAACTCATCAATGGCTAAATCGAAGACCCTGTATTACTGCCAAAACTGTGGCGCACAACACAGCAAGTGGCAGGGCCAGTGCAATTCCTGTCGCGAGTGGAATACACTGGTTGAAGAAGTAGTACAAAAAACCGAAAAAAAATCCTGGAGTAGTGAAGCTGCGCCGGGGGTTCGAAAAATAGCAAAACCGCTGCGAATTTCTGAAATTGAGATTTCTAAAGAAGAACGGCTCAAAACCAATAATCAGGAACTGGACAGGGTGCTCGGCGGCGGCATAGTTCCCGGATCTCTCACCCTTTTGGGTGGGGAACCCGGAATAGGAAAAAGTACGCTTCTGCTTCAAATCTCCCTTAATTTATCTTACAAAACCCTGTACGTTTCAGGCGAAGAGAGTCAGCAGCAAATTAAGCTTCGGGCGCAACGTATCAACCCAGATTCCGACAATTGCTTCATTCTCACAGAAACAAAAACCCAGAACATTTTTCAGCAAATAGAAAAGCTGCAGCCCGAAATCGTCATCATTGATTCCATTCAAACCCTTCAAACCGATTACATTGAAAGCGGCCCCGGTAGCATTTCCCAAATTCGCGAATGCACCGCCGAGCTCATAAAATTTGCGAAAGAAACGGCTACTCCGGTTATTCTTATTGGCCATATCACCAAAGAAGGAAGCATTGCGGGGCCTAAAGTCCTTGAGCACATGGTTGACACGGTGCTACAGTTTGAAGGCGATCGCAATCACGTTTACAGGATTTTAAGAGCGCATAAAAATCGTTTTGGCTCCACCAATGAACTGGGGATCTATGAAATGCAGGGGAATGGTCTTAGGGAAGTGAGTAATCCTTCAGAAATCCTTATTTCCAAAAATGAGGAAGACCTTAGCGGTACCGCTATTGCTGCCACTCTTGAAGGCATGCGGCCTTTGATGATAGAAGTGCAGGCGCTGGTGAGTTCGGCGGTATATGGCACTCCGCAACGCTCAGCAACAGGCTACAATGCCAAGCGGCTCAATATGCTGCTGGCGGTACTCGAGAAAAGAGCAGGTTTCAGGCTGGGCGCCAAAGACGTTTTCTTAAATATTACCGGCGGAATTTCTGTTGATGATCCCGCCCTTGACCTCGCTGTGGTTGCTGCCATTCTCTCTTCAAACGAAGATATTGCCGTGCCCAAAGACATCAGCTTTGCAGCCGAAATTGGTCTGGCAGGCGAAGTTAGGCCGGTAACCAGGGTCGAGCAACGCATTCTTGAAGCCGAAAAACTTGGCTTCAGCAGCATTGTTGTTTCTTCTCAGAATAAATTTCCTAAAAGTAACTTCGGAATAAAAATTCAAAAAGCTTCAAAAGTGGAAGATGTCGTGAGCTTTCTCTTCGGATAAAAAAGCCTTATCTTTTGCTGAAAAAATCTATTATGCCATCCAAAAATGTCATTTTTGAGAAGCTTTCTTCAGCCCATCTTCAAGAGCTGAAAGAGTTAAGCCAAAGCACTTTTACCGATGCCTTTGGAGACCAGAATAATGCTGAAGATCTCCAGGGCTATCTCGATCGTGCTTTTAACGAAGAACAGCTCAAAACCGAACTACTCAACCCGCGTTCAGAATTTTACTTTGCAAAACTGGAGGGCGAAACCGCCGGTTACTTCAAGATCAATTTAGGCGATGCTCAAACCGAATTTAAGGACGAAGACGCCATGGAACTGGAGCGAATTTATATAAGGAAGGAGTTTCAGAATCAAAAAATAGGACAGAAGATCCTGGATACCGTTATAGAAATGGCCGTACAGCGAAAAATGAAGTATTTGTGGCTGGGAGTCTGGGAGCATAACCCTCGCGGCATCAATTTCTACCTGAAAAATAAGTTTGAAGTTACCGGAAGTCATCCCTACATGGTGGGGAACGACCGGCAGACAGATAAAATCATGAAGCTTTTCTTCTGAAAATCTGAGGTGTCAAAAATGGCATTTTAACCCCGGCTTTTTAGACTTTTACCTGGCATAGTTTCTGCATTTTAAGGGCGTGAAGAACTTTGTAACACATTTTACAGCGCTATTGGTTTTATTTTCTGTGGTAATCTCCTGTTCAAAAATGAACAAAGCCCGGGATTTCTTTACCACACCAACAGCAAGAGAACAGTATGAGCGGGATTTTGACAGTGACCCGGCGGCTTTTGTTCAGTGGAAAAAGACTTTCGAAAATACCCTTTTTGACAGTATAACTGTTACGCCTCCTTATTTTGAAGCAGGCAAGTTTACAGCCCCGCAAAATCATATCTACACCTACAAAATTTCCCTCAATCCAGGAGAGCGGCTGCGCACACAGGTACAAACAGATTCCCTGAATACACTTGTCTTTATAGATCTATACCGGCAGAAAACAGATTCAGTTGTAAGCTACGAGCACGTGAAATCGGTCAATTTTGGAGACACTGAAATTCAGTATGAAACAGAACATCCCGGAATATATAAGATCCTCCTTCAGCCGGAAATCAATTCCACTTCAGCATTTTCAATGAAGATATTTACAGAGCCTGTTTATTCCTTTCCGGTAGCCGATAAAGGCAACACCGCGGTACAGAGTATGTGGGGCGCCACGAGAGACGGAGGCCGAAGAAGCCATGAAGGAATTGACATTTTTGCCCCCAGAGGCACGCCCGTGGTTGCAGCCACTTCTGGCAGAGTATCTTCAACCGGGAACAAAGGCCTGGGCGGAAAACAAGTCTGGCTGCGCGACAGCAAGCGGGGAAATTCCCTGTATTATGCACATTTGGACAGCATTATAGCCCGTCCCGGAATGCGGGTAAAAGTGGGTGACACCCTGGGGCTTGTAGGAAATACGGGTAATGCACGCACCACTCCGCCGCACCTGCATTTCGGCGTGTATAAAGGCTATAGAGGCGCACAGGATCCCCTGCCCTACGTTTTCAAACCCTCGCCTCCCAACGAATTTATTCCGAAGTTTAATAAGGCATTCCTGCGTGCAACCGGTACGGCTAACCTGAGAAAAGGGCCTTCAACTAAAGCTGAAATTGGCAGCCGCGCCAACACAAACGACACGCTACAGTTTCTTGGAGAAACGACCGACTGGTATCACACCAGGCTTAAAGATGAAAATTTCTTCATCCATAAAAGCCTGGCGTCACCATTGTAAAAAGTTTAAACTATTCGAATTCCGGCTCCTGGAGCAGCCTGTTAATTTCATCAAGCTTTGGAGTGAGGATCACCTCGATCCTGCGATTTTTTGCACGGCCTTCGGCAGTGTCGTTTGAAGCTACAGGTGCGTATTCTCCCCTTCCGGCTGCGGTAAGGTTTTCAGCATTGATCCCGGAATTCTCCAGTAAAAGCTCAACTATAGCCGTAGCACGCTTTGTGGAAAGGTCCCAGTTATTGGTAAGCTGGCCACTCCCTTTGTAAGGAACATTATCTGTGTGCCCTTCAATAAGAACAGCGATATCTGGATTTTCAGCCAGTACAGAAGCCAGTTGTTGTACCGCCTTTCTTCCCTCTGCTCCCACTGCCCAGCTACCTGAGTTGAACAGGAGCTTATTTTCCATAGAAACATAAACTTTTCCATCTCTCTGTTCTACGGTAAGGCCTTTTCCTTCAAAATTTACAAGGGCCTTAGAAATGGCATTTTTGAGGGCATTCATTTTGGCGTCTTTTGCAGCGATCATACTCTCCAGTTCATCCACACGCTTAGAGCGGGCCGCAAGATCTTTCTGCAGTTTTTCTAACCTGTTCTTTTCCTGAAGCAAAGCTTCTTCTTTAGCATCAAGCTCGGCTAAAAGCTCACGATTTCTTCGGGAGTTTTCGGCGAGGGCCGACGAGCTGTTTGCTTCAAGAGCATCATAAGAGGCTTTAAGTTTCTCATAGCTTGTTTTGGTGCTATTGTACTCCTCCTGTAACCTGTCTCTTTCAGCTTTGGTTTGTTCATATTGTGCCTGTAAAGCTGCAAGATCATTTTCGTTTTGGCGATATTTTGCTTCCAGATCATCAAATTCCCTGGAAAGTTCACTGTTATCTTCCTGCAATTGCGCATGCCTGTCTTCGAGGTCTTTGTACACTTTTGAAGAAACACAGGAAGAAAGTAAAACCGAGCTGCTCAAAAGAGCGAATAAGATATTTTTTTTCATAAAATAGGGGTTTGGTTTAATCTAATTCAAGAAGAACGGGACAGTGGTCGCTATGTTGTGCATCGGGTAAAATAACGGCTCGCTTCAACCTGTCCTTTAGCGGCTCGCTCACCATGTTATAGTCAATTCTCCATCCTTTGTTGTTTCCACGGGCACCGGCACGGTAGCTCCACCAGGAGTAATGCCCGGGTTCAGAATTAAAATGCCTGAAAGAATCTACAAACCCACTCTTTATAAAATTGCCTATCCATTCCCTTTCTACCGGTAAAAATCCGGAGGTATTTTTAAGCCGTACAGGATCGTGAATATCTATTTCTTCATGACAAATATTGTAATCTCCACAAATCACGAGATTCGGAATTTCCTGCTTTAATTCATTAATATACTTCTGAAAATCGGCCATATACTGCAGTTTATGGTCGAGGCGGGCAATATTAGTTCCCGATGGCAAATACAGGCTCATTACCGAAACATCATCAAAATCTACCCTCACATTGCGACCTTCAAAATCCATGTAATCTATCCCGGTGCCAAAAACCACATTTTTAGGCTCTTCCTTGCTCAAGATAGCAACCCCGCTATAGCCTTTTTTTACAGCCGGATACCAGGAATTGTACTTGTACCCCAAATTCTCAAAAGGTTCATGGTCAAACTGCTCTGGGGTAGCCTTTATTTCCTGCAGGCAAACCACATCGGCGTTAGTTGATTCCAGCCAGTCAATAAACCCTTTTTTAATGGCAGCTCTAATTCCGTTTACGTTGTAGGAAATTATTTTCATTCTTTACATTTTATGCTGTCAAAAATAGCATTTTTAAAGGGCCTTTAGAAAGAATGAAGTCAGACTTTTTTAACTACTGTACAATAATACGTTTCACTTTACCCTCGTCTCGCGTTCCCATACGCACAAGATAAACTCCCGATGCAGCGTAAGACATATCAAGAGAATAAGAATAGGCTGTGGCCCCTTTTTTCACCATGGCCTCCACCAGTTTTTGCCCCAACATATCGTGCACGGTTACCCACAGCGGGCGTTGGTATGGCGTGGTAAAATTGAGGCTGAACATATCTTCTTCGGAAGAAGTGATCACAAATTCGCCCTGCTGTATTTCAGATTCTTTGATCCCGTCTACCAGCACCACAGTATAATCTTCGGTAGTACCATATTGCATCACATTACAGGAGTCATTAAGATTTCCATCGTAACCGGGGCTAACGTCTCCTGCTCTTGCCCTTAGAATATGCTCTCCCAAAGTGGCATTTTCGGGAAGTGAGAATTCAAATACTGTAGGAGCCGAAGAGGAAATTATGTCACCAGATCTCACCAGTTGCTCTTCAGGCTCAAAAACGGCGTTGTCATTAAAATCTATCCACATAGAGAATTCATTACTGCTATTAGACACCACTCCTACCTGGTGCACCTCCCGGGTGATGTCCAGTCTGGTAGAAATACCCAAAAAGTTGTTGTAACCGTCGTCACAATAGATATTTTCATTGACGATCTCTTCCAAATAGAAGCTGTTAATACCATCTCCAAAAGCGCAGGAAGAACCCTGGGGAATACAATCGAGTTGAGCAATGGTCTCCACAGTCGCATCATTGGCAGTATCACTGTCGTTTTCGAGAAAAGTAGACGCTACTATAGTGTACCTCCCGTTTGCTGAAAAATCGTACGGATTATTGAAAGAATACGTGATTTGAGAATCTACTTCCAAAGTTTCGTTTATAGTTTCGGTCACTGGAGTTCCGCCGTTTACCGTATAACCAACTTCAAAACCGGTTTGCGCTTCTCCTCCAAAATTCTCAATTACTACAGTAATATTTTCAGTGGCAAGGTTTGAGCCGGTTTCGGGATGTACAATTTGTGTGATCCCAATATCATTGGGCGGCAGGTTAGTAATTTCAACTTTTAAAGAATCATTTTCGGGGTTCATATCCCCTTCCAGAGCTGTACTTACAAAAAGCTCATATGTTTCTCCGGAAATGGAAAAGTCTATTTTTTCTGAAAAAGTGAATTCCACCTGCTCTGTTGAAGGAATGGTACCGCTGAAGGTTTCTGTCACTACCTCGTCATCGTTCACCTGGAAAATCACAGGAAAATTTGATTGAGCTTCAGTACCAAAATTCCTTATGGTAACAGTGAGGTCTTCGCTAGCGGAAAGGCTTGAAGAGACAGGAGACGTGATTGCAGTTATCCCCACATCTTTTGCAAATTGAGGTGCCAGTTTAAAGACACCCACCCTGTTTAGACGCGAGCCTGGCTGAAAATATTCTGCATTGTACCAAAATGTTTCATTATCAACAGGGTCAATACTGGTATGGGCATAGTCTCCATACCGGTTACTTTCACTAGCTGAAGTACTTTCCACAAGGGTCACCTCCTGTAGCGTCATTTTGTTGAGCGGATCGTTAAAATATCTTCCTGTAAATTTTAAAGTGGGTAGTATGGGCGATTCGGGACTGTCGTTCACCAAAGTAAATCCCATTCCAATATTTCCATGTTTATCGATGTTCATGCTTCCACACCAGCGGTCGCTATCATCGGGCGCATAAGTTCCCTCCTGATGTATCTGCCACGCCTGGTTTTCTCCATCCTGCCTAAGTTCGTACCACCTTATCCCTGCGTGTTCTGCAATGCCGGGATCTACATCTACCACAAAATTGAAGACTACAGAATTATGAGTGGCAAACCTTCTGTATGAAGTTGGATACATCAGGGCGCCCTGCAAGGCATCAAGTTCGGGTTTACTAAAAGGTTGAGATAAATTGGAAAAGCCTCCCCCGTCAAAAGTGCTTTTAAAAGGAGTGAGCCCTTCCGAAGGTGTTATTTCCTGTGCTTCCCTTATGGTTGAATTTCCTATGTTATTCCAGTCTACATTGACAAGCCATATTTTAAGATGATCTACGTTAATCCCCATCCAGGAATCATCCTGAAAATAAATTACCGGCATATTTCCCGGTGGCGGCGGTTCACTACCGGTTGCATTAAAAGCTGCCGGACTGTAAAAGCCGTTGTTCCTCACCCCCGGAAGTGGAAAGCCCACATGCCTGGCTACCTCTCCTCTTATCATTTTCTCCCTTTCCAACACAAATACTACTTCACTGATTTCCGGGTCATCCAAATCCTGATTTGTAGTGACATAATAACCATCACTCCAAACAAAGAATTTTGGATAATCGGGAAAAGTACCTGTAGCAAACCTGTAAGTGTACCATCCGTCATTAACGGGATCGGGACCTCTCGAAATAGCTACGAGCAGTGCATTGGTTGGATCAACTTTATTCGGGCAACCCTGGGTAGGATTATAAGGGCAACCGGCAAATTGTGTGATGATGAACCTATCGGCAAATTGATCATAAAGCACAATGGGATCTCCCAGCCTTTCTCCTGAAAATTCCCCTCCCAGGGAAGCTATATCGGTAGGCGGCAGAAGCACATTTCCCTGCTTGTCAAAAACTGAAAAACCCGAATTATAAGCGTTAACGTAGTGATTTGGCCCGGCAGCTCCGGTAGGATCTGTAGGCGTATGAAAAAGGTTGGCGGCATCAAAAGAGAGAATGGCCTGTTTCACGGGAATAGTTCCCTTCTTTTCCTGCAAAGCTGCGTCTGCACCTTTAGGATATCCTTTTCCCGGCACTACCCTGTTGGCGGTGCGGTTCTTGGGATTTACTTCTTTTCTTTCACTTATGGCCGGGATCAATTCTTTGGCAGAGAGAGGTGCAGAAACAGATGGTTTTGCCACTCCCTGTGAAACGGGCCCCAATAGCTCTTTCTCCTGGGCAGAAACATCTAAACTCAGGAACAGGACCAGAAAAAAAAGAAAATAGTTCTTCACCATAAAGCAAGCTTTGACCAATAAATGTAATGATTTAGGATGAGCAGAAACAAAAAAAAGAACAATTCGGAGAGAATTGCTCTTTTTTTTAACTCATATTTAGATAGGAAAAAAGCTACTTTTTCATCCAGTGTTTAAAGTCGGTCTCTTCTGAGATCAATTTGGAGATCTCAGCAATAGGGATCCTTTTTTGCTCCATGCTATCTCTGTACCTCACTGTCACCGTGCGATCTTCAAGAGAATCGTGATCTACGGTAATACACAGCGGCGTACCCGAAGCATCCTGCCTCCTGTACCTACGCCCAATAGCATCTTTTTCGTCATATTGCACATTGAAATCCCACTTCAGGTCTTCAATGATCTCCTGTGCCAGCTCGGGCAAACCGTCTTTTTTCACCAGTGGCAACACAGCTGCCTTGACAGGCGCAAGTATTGCTGGTAGTTTAAGAACAGTACGCGAACTGCCATCTTTAAGTTCTTCTTCTTTTAGGGAGGCTGAAAGTACAGCCAGGAACATCCTGTCCAGCCCTATTGAAGTTTCTATTACATAAGGCACATAATTTTCCTTAAGTTCTGGATCGTAAAACCGAAGCTTGCGCCCAGAGAATTCTTCATGCGCTTTCAGGTCAAAATCTGTACGGGAATGTATACCTTCAAGTTCCTTGAAACCAAACGGGAAATTAAACTCAATATCTGTTGCGGCGTTGGCATAATGAGCCAGTTTTTCATGATCGTGGAAACGATAGTTCTCTTCCCCAAGGCCTAGTGAAAAATGCCATTTTTGACGCACTTCTTTCCAGTGCTCATACCACTTGAGTTCTTCTCCCGGCCTTACAAAATACTGCATCTCCATTTGTTCGAACTCCCTCATTCTAAAAATGAACTGTCTCGCCACGATCTCATTTCTAAAGGCTTTTCCTGTTTGTGCTATTCCAAAAGGAACTTTCATCCTTCCGGTTTTCTGAACATTAGAAAAGTTCACGAAAATTCCCTGCGCGGTTTCAGGTCTCAGGTAGAGGTTTGATGCCGTTTCAGAAGAAGCTCCCAGTTTGGTACCAAACATAAGGTTGAATTGCCTAACATCGGTCCAGTTCCTGGATCCGGTTTCAGGATCGGCAATGTCCAGCTCTTCAATTAAAGCTTTTACATCCTTTAGATCTTCATTGGTAAGGGAGCGGCCAAGGCGTTCCAGGATTTCCTTTCTTTCGTTCAAATACCGCTGTACCCGGTCGTTTGTATTGACAAATTGCTCTTCATCAAAAGCTTCCCCAAAGCGTTTGCGCGCTTTTTCGATCTCCTTTTGTGCCTTCTGAAGAATTTTTTCAGCATGATCTTCAACCAGAACATCGGCCCGGTATCGCTTCTTAGAATCTTTATTGTCAATAAGAGGATCATTAAAAGCATCAACGTGGCCTGATGCCTTCCAGGTAGTAGGATGCATGAGAATCGCGGCATCTATGCCTACTATTTCCTGGTGCAGCTGCACCATGCTTTTCCACCAGTATTCCCTGATATTCTTTTTTAGTTCTGCTCCGTTTTGACCGTAGTCATAGACTGCGCTAAGGCCGTCGTAAATCTCGGATGATGCAAAAATATACCCATACTCTTTGGCATGGGATATTACATTTTTAAAAAGGTCTTCTTGTTTTGCCATAAAGCAAAAATAAAAAAACCGCCCCGATTCAGGCCAGGGCGGTAGGATTAATTAATTTTTTGTTTTACCTGAGACTAAATCCTGTAGCGCCTATCAAATTAGCGCCTTCATAAACCAGCACTTTATAAGCACCTTCAATAAGGCGATCTGAACTTGTATTGGCTAAAAGACACACATCAAGTTCTTCATTTTCATAGTAGACTTTAGTGGCAGCACTATAGACCATCACCCCGCCGTCATGCTGCACGGCAATTTGATCTCCTACCAGTTCATTGTTGGGATTGTATACCTGCACATAAATATTCTTATCTCCTGCCGCAGCCAGCGTGTTTGGCGTAATGGTGAAACAGGTTCTAATTTTATCTACTCTTCGGGTGCGGTCATTTTCTACCAGCCTGCCGCTGTTTCTTTCAATAACACCTTCCCCTCTTAGATTACTTAACTTCAGTTGAGCAGCCTTATCGATCTTTGAGGCCATAGTCTGAGTTTGAACCTGAAGCGAATCAGAAATTCTTGTTCTCTCCAGCAGCATATTGTTGGTACTGTCAATTTCAGTAATAAGCCTTTGGTTTTGATTACTCAAACTGTCTACCACTCTAAACAATTGTTCCTTTTCGGCTTTAAGATTGCTCACTTCACGACGGTAGCGTGAGATAAGAGCCAGGTTGGCTTCCATAACCTGTACAGAATCGCGCAGGGCTAATATCCTGTTTCTCGCTGCATTTAACTCAGAATCAAGACCTTCATTTTCAGCGATCGCCTCATCGTATTTCACAATTAAATCGTTAAGCTCTCCTTCTATCACAGCTTTTTCCTGCTGTAGTAATTCCTGGTTCTCCTTTTCGTCATTATAAAATTTAATGGTATAAATACCCAGTGCAACCAAAGCGACTGCCAAAACCCCGGTAAGGATCTTTAAGGCATTATTACTCTTCTGGTCTGACATAACAAATGATTTTTAACGGTTTAGTTTTGTAAATTTAGGAGTTTTAATCAGGCCAAGACCAATTTGTTAACAAATGTTTCACGATTTCCTTAACCTTCTTTATCCCAAACTCTGTTATGGATGTGAATCTGGCCTGCGGGCTAATGAGTATATCCTCTGTACGTCCTGCCTTCACGGCTTACCGGTGACCAATCATCACCTGGAAAAAGACAATGTGGTTGAAAAGATTTTCTACGGAAGGATTCCTGTTGAAAATGCCACTTCCCTCCTGTTATTTGAAAAGAAAGGAGTGGTGCAAAAGCTTATTCACAACCTGAAATATCGCGGCCATGAAGAAATAGGCCCCTATTTGGGTGCCTGGCTGGGGAATGAGCTCAAAGAATTACCGCAATGGCAGCAAACCAGCATGGTCATTCCTGTACCACTCCACCGCAAAAAACTTAAAATAAGAGGATTTAATCAGGTAGAGGGATTTGGCCGGGAAATCGCCAAAGCACTTGATATTCCTTATCGTGATGACCTGTTACTAAAGATCACCTCTACAGAAACACAAACCATAAAAAAGAGGATTGCCCGCTGGGGCACAATAGATGAAACCTTGGTTGTGCAAAACCCATCTTCACTACAAAATGCTCACGTGCTGCTGGTAGATGACCTTGTCACCACCGGTGCCACTCTTGAGGCCTGTGCTCATAAACTGCTCCAGGTTCCCAACTTGAGAATTAGCATAGCCACTATGGCCGTTACACATTAGCGGCTTCAGGATTAAAAGAATAAATTGTTTCTTTGTAACAAATTTCGTTTTATGAAACGTGCCGGTGTAAACTTCCTGCTCATCCTTACTATTATTATCGCCTTTGCGGCCTGTGCTAAAAGAGGTACGCCCGATGGCGGCCCGCGTGATATGGAGCCTCCCAGATATGTGAGGGCAAAGCCGGAGAATTTTACCACCAGTTTTAATTCTGATGAAATCAGGATATATTTCAACGAATACATCAAGCTGTCAAACCCACAGCAACAAATAATTATTTCGCCGCCAATGGATCCGCGGCCCGAGATCACTCCTTTGGGAACGGCCAGCAAATCTATCCGCATAAAAATTAATGACACTTTAGAACCACGCACTACCTATACTATTAACTTCGGAAGAAGCATTACAGACAACAATGAGTCTAACCCCCTCAGTTTTTTCACCTACGCCTTTTCTACGGGCCCTTATATTGATTCCCTTTCCCTTCGAGGCAGCGTGAAGGATGCAATTCTTCGGGCGCCCGATCCATTTATCTCGGTGATGCTTTATGAAGTAGATTCGACTTATTCAGATTCTGTGATCTACACCCGGGTGCCACGATATGTTACCAATACCCTTGACAGTGCCACCACTTTTCAACTAAACAATCTTAAGCAGGGCACTTATCAACTGGTGGCCATGCGTGATGTGAACAACAATTACACTTTTGAACCGCGTACAGACAAGGTTGCATTTGCAGATGAATACATCACGATTCCCACAGATGAGGAATTCGACCTCACGCTGTTTTCCGAAATACTCGAAGGAAAATTTGAAAGACCCCAGGTAAAGGCACAACAGCACCTCATTTTTGGATATACAGGATTAGTAGTGGCCGACAGTATCTCAATTACACCATTTGATGTACCTGCCGATTTTGAAGACAGGATCACAAAAGATCCTGTGACTGACACGCTGCATTATTGGTACAAACCTTTTGCAGAACGCGACACGCTTAAATTCCTTGTAGAGACCCCACGGGTGAGCGATACAATTATTGCCCGCCTGAGAAATGCAAAAAGGGATACCCTACTTTTTAGTGTAGAACCCCAGTCGACGCTCGGTTTTCAGGAAGATCTAAAAATAATTCCCACGGTGCCCCTCGAAGAGGTAAAGGACTCCCTTATAAACCTTACCAGGAGCGATACTATTCCCGTTCCCTTTACCGGCACCTACGACAAGTGGAATAATGTCTACAGACTTTCTTTTGAAAAAGCTGAAAAACAAAAATACCAACTCACAGCGCTGCCCGGTGCTTTCACAGATTTCTTCGGAAGGCAGAACGACACCATTACGGCCCAGACGGGAACTCCTGCCCTGGCCGATCGCGGAAATCTTATTGTCAACCTCACAGGAGTTGAAGCTTTTCCGGTTATCGTGCAGGTCACGACAGAAAAAGGAGAAGTCATTGCCGAAAAGTATTCTACCGGCACTAATGTAATCAACTTCAACAACCTTAAACCCGGGAATTACCTGTTAAGGCTCATCTACGACCGCAATGAAAATAATATTTGGGATACAGGAAGTTTCTTAAAAAGGAAGCAGCCCGAAACTGTAGTGTATTACCCCGAGCCTATAAACGTAAGGGCAAACTGGGATGACAACTATACCTTTGATGCCAGTCCTGTAGCAATTATTCCTCCTCCAGATCTGTAATAGTAAACCGGTCGCGATCCTGTAAGAACTTCAGCTGGGAACGGGTCTCTATTAAATCCTGCTTATTGAGCTTTACGAGCTCGGTGAATTCAGTTTCCTGCAGGTTTGAAGAGATCTGTTTTCCGAGGCAATCGTAAACAGCCGAGTGCCCCACGTAATTGAGGTCGCTCCCATCCCGGCCTACGCGGTTAAGACCAATGCAGTAGCTCATATTTTCAATGGCCCGGGCTTTTAAAAGAGCATCCCAGGCTACAACCCGGGCTGCAGGCCAGTTAGCAACGTAAATAAGTAAGTCATAATCTTCGGTATTGCGAGCCCACACAGGAAAGCGAAGATCATAGCACACCAGCGGACAAATCTTCCAACCCTTGTACTCAACAATAAGCCTTTCACGCCCAAACGCATAAGTTTCGTCCTCTTTGGCCAGGGTGAAGGTATGCCGCTTATCATATTTTTGAGAAGCACCATCAGGATAAACAAAATACAGGCGGTTGTAGAAATTGCCTCCGTCAGAAATGATAAGGCTACCGGTAACAGCTGCATCTTTTTCTGAAGCCATTTTTTGCATCCATTTAAAGGTGGGCCCCTTGTCGGGTTCAGCAAGGTTTTCGGCATTCATAGAGAAGCCGGTAGAGAACATTTCGGGCAGGATAATAAGATCGGTTTCCTGCGGAAGTTCTTTTATTTTCCTCTCAAAAAGGGCTTTATTGTCTTCGATTTTCTCCCATTCCAGGTTCGCCTGAAGGAGTGCGGTGTTTAAAATTTCTGCCATATGTAAAGGTATAAAAAATGCTTTTTCCCCTGCTAAATGCATGTTAAATGGTTGCATTGACGGGTGAAGTTGAATAGTTTTAAAAAGAAAAAATTAAAGCTATGAGTTTACAATCATTTTTTGAAAAAGATTCATTTCCATCGAACACCTCACGCGGAATCCTTGCCGGTTTCGTGGCCGGACTTGTAGGAACTGCTGTAAAAGCAGGCGTAGAACGCTTCCTGGAGGTACGAAAGATCGATCAACGTTCGGCCCAGATCAAGGTGATGGATAAGTTCTCGACAAAACTGATAGGCTCTCCTATAAAGCTCGAAAATGAAGGTATTGTGGAACAACTGGTCAACCTGCCCCTGGGAGCCACTGTAGGTGCCATTTATGGCTACGGAAAAAGGGACAAAGACCAGATGAACATGCTTGACGGTGCAATTTTAGGTGCTACCACATGGGCGTCAACCCACGAAACAAGCTTACCGCTTATGGGCCTTGACGAGAGTCCCGAAAAAGTACCTTTTAAGACACAGGCACATGAGCTAATTGCCCATGTGGTTTTTGGGGTAACTACAGAAATTGTGCGGTCTTATATCAATGACAGCCTTAGAAAACACCAGGAAGAATAGACCCTATTTGACCTTTTTGAGGATTTCTGCTGCCTTTACCAGGGTGTCATCGGTCTTGGCAAAGCAGAATCTCAACTGCCGGTGATCTTCTTTCCCTTTGTTAAAAACTGAAACCGGGATACTTGCAACACCAAATTCCTTAATGAGCCTGCGGGAGAAATCCACGTCGGGCTCATTTGTTATTTCTGAATAATCCAGAAGCTGAAAGTAAGTTCCTTTTGAAGGAACAGCTTTAAAAGCAGTGTCTTTAATGAGGTGCAGAAATTTATCCCTTTTCTCCTGATAAAAATCTCTGAGCCCGAGGTAATGCTGGGGTGTTTTGAGGTATTCGGCGAACGCTCTCTGGGTAGGATGATGTACGCAGAAGACGTTAACTTCCATCACCTTCCATATTTCGGCCATAAGTTCTTCGGGCGCTACACAATAACCCATCTTCCAGCCGGTGTTGTGAAAAGTCTTTCCAAAAGAGGCACACACAATTGCCCTTTTTGAGAGGTTAGGAAAAGCCGAGGCGCTGTAATGTTTAGCTTCATCAAAAATGATATGCTCATAGACCTCATCACTCAGAATAATAATATCTGTACCCTCTAAAAGAGCTTCCAACTGTTGCATTTCTTCTTTGCTGAAGACATTTCCGCTGGGATTGTGAGGCGTGTTGATAATGAGCATCCGGGTCTTTGGAGTGATCTTCTGTTTGATCTCATCAACATTGAGCTTATACCCTTTTCCTTCGAGCTGTACCAGTACCGGAATACCTCCATTCAGCTTAATAGCGGGTTCGTAAGAATCATAAGCCGGTTTAAGCACTATAACTTCATCGCCGGGGTTCACAAAGGCTGTAATAGCCAGGAATAAAGCCTGGGTAGCCCCATCGGTTACCGTAATCTCTGTATTTTTATCATACTTTTTACCGTGCAGGCTCTCGATCTTATCGGCAATCTGCTCCCGGAGTGGCGTAATTCCTGCAAGCGGCGCATATTGGTTATACCCATCGAGCATGGCATTATAAACAAGCTCTTTGAGCTGCCTGTCGGTTTCAAAATTGGGGTAACCCTGCGAGAGGTTGACAGCATCATGTTCAAATGCCATTTTTGACATCACAGAAAAAATACTGGTTTTATGCTTCGGAAGTTTGGAAGATATATTGCTGACTCCTGCCATTAGTTTTTTCAATAAGTTCCAAAAAAAATCCCGAACTGCAAAGTCCGGGATCTTCAGAAATATAAGTTGTCAAAAACGCTATTTTACGCTGGCTCTTAAGTACTCCCTGTTCATACGGGCAATGTTCTCAAGAGATATTCCTTTAGGGCATTCTATTTCACAAGCCCCGGTGTTGGTACAGTTACCAAATCCTTCTTTGTCCATTTGCTCCACCATAGCGAGCACACGACGATCGGCCTCTACTTCTCCCTGAGGCAATAAAGCCATCTGGCTTACCTTGGCCGAAGTGAATAACATGGCGCTGGCATTTTTACATGCTGCCACACAGGCCCCGCATCCAATACAGGTAGCCGCATAAAATGCTGCATCTGCTTTATCTTTTGCAATTGGAATAGAGTTCGCATCCTGCGTATTTCCGGAGGTATTTACTGAAATATATCCTCCTGCCTGCTGAATTCTTTCAAAAGAAGTGCGGTCTACAACCAAATCTTTGATCACAGGAAAGGCCTTTGCACGGAAAGGTTCAATAGTGATGGTATCTCCATCTTTGAACATTCTCATGTGCAACTGGCAGGTAGTAACACCCCTGTCTGGCCCATGAGGCTCTCCATTGATTTGCAAGCTACAGGTTCCGCAGATCCCTTCACGGCAATCGTGATCAAAGACCACCGGCTCTTCTCCTTTGTCAATCAACTCCTGATTTAGAACATCGAGCATCTCCAGAAAAGACATATCGGGTTCAACCCCTCCCAATTGGTAGGTTTGGATTGCCCCTTTTGAAGTGGCATCTTTTTGACGCCATATTTTTAGTGTAAGATTCATATTTTTAATTTGAAGATTTGAAGATTTGATGATGAGTTAATTTTCAAATTCCCTCATTTTCAAATTTTCAAATTATTTATAGCTTCTCGTTTTAACTTCAATATTTTCGTAGACCAGGTCTTCTTTATGTAAAACTGCATCTGCAGGCTCTCCCGTGTATTCCCAGGCGGCTACATACATAAAGTTCTCATCGTCACGAAGGGCTTCCCCCTCTTCGGTCTGGAATTCTTCCCTAAAGTGGCCTCCACAAGACTCTTCCCTGTGAAGTGCATCTTTGGCGAAAAGTTCTCCCAGTTCAAGGAAATCGGCTACCCTTCCGGCTTTTTCAAGCTCGGGGTTCATGCCGTCAACGATTCCCGGAACACGTACATCTTTCCAGAATTCTTCTCTCAAAGCTTTAATTTCTGAAATAGCTTCTTTCAATCCGGTAGCATTTCTAGACATACCAACTTTATCCCACATGATCTTTCCAAGACGCTTGTGGAAATAGTCAACCGACTTTGTTCCTTTGGTATTCACAAAACGCTCAAGTTGCTCACGGATCTTTCTCTCGGCTTCATCAAACTCGGGAGAATCGGTTGGAATTCTTCCGGTTCTAATGTCGTTGGCGAGATAATCTCCCATGGTGTATGGAAGTACAAAATATCCATCTGCAAGCCCCTGCATCAAAGCCGAAGCTCCAAGTCGGTTAGCACCGTGATCGGAGAAGTTTGCTTCCCCTGCAGCATAAAGTCCGGGAACTGTAGTTTGTAAGTTATAATCTACCCAAAGACCTCCCATTGTATAGTGAACGGCAGGATAGATCTTCATTGGGGTTTCGTACGGATTCTCATCTACGATCTTCTCGTACATTTGGAAAAGGTTTCCGTATTTAGCTTCAACCACAGCTTTTCCAAGCTCCCGAATCTGCTCTTCGGAAGCATTCTCTATTTTTTGTGTAGAAACCGCCTCTCTTCCGTAGCGCATAAAAGCAGCGCTAAAGTCAAGATAAACAGCTTCTCCTGTTTTATTTACTCCGAAACCGGCATCACAACGCTCTTTTGCAGCTCTTGAAGCCACATCTCGAGGTACCAGGTTACCAAACGCAGGATAACGTCTTTCCAGGTAGTAATCTCTGTCTTCTTCGGCCAGTTGGGTGGGCTTCAGCCTTCCTTCCCTAATGGCCTTTGCATCTTCCAGTTTTTTCGGAACCCATATCCTACCATCATTCCGAAGGGATTCAGACATCAGGGTTAATTTAGACTGATGATCTCCGGAAACCGGAATACAGGTTGGGTGGATTTGCGTGAAACAAGGGTTGGCAAAGAAAGCTCCTTTTTTGTGCACTTTCCAGGCGGCAGTAACGTTACTTCCCATCGCATTGGTAGAAAGGTAAAACACGTTACCGTATCCTCCTGAAGCAATTACCACAGCATGTGCACTGTGTCTTTCAATTTCGCCGGTCACCAGGTCACGGGCAATGATACCACGGGCTTTTCCACCTACAAGCACCACATCAAGCATTTCATGACGGGTGTAAGATTGAATTTTTCCGCGGTTAATTTGGCGGTTCATGGCCGAATAACACCCTAAAAGTAACTGCTGCCCGGTTTGACCTTTTGCGTAAAAAGTACGGGAAACCAGTACCCCCCCAAAAGAGCGGTTATCGAGCAATCCACCGTATTCACGTGCAAAGGGAACCCCTTGAGCTACACACTGGTCGATAATGTTACCGGAAACTTCAGCCAAACGATAAACGTTCGATTCCCGGGCACGGTAATCTCCTCCTTTAACAGTATCGTAGAAAAGACGGTAATCTGAATCCCCGTCTCCCTGATAGTTCTTTGCTGCGTTAATTCCTCCCTGTGCGGCAATAGAGTGCGCACGGCGTGGAGAATCCTGATAGCAGAATGTCTTTACGTTATATCCCAGCTCTGCTAAAGTAGCGGCTGCGCTACCCCCGGCAAGACCTGTACCAACTACAATGATGTCAATATTCCGTTTGTTGGCGGGATTGACAAGATTGATCTTATTTTTATGATTGACCCACTTATCGGCCAACGGCCCCTGTGGTACTTTAGAATCTAATACTCCCATAGCTTATATTTTTTCGAGTACAAAATAGATGTAAAACGGAATGATAGCGAACAACAGTGGCACTATAACAGAAAAGGCCACTCCGGTCTTCCGTACAAAATTATTGTACTTGGGGTGATTTACTCCCAAAGACTGGAATCCGCTGCCAAACCCGTGATACAGGTGGAAACCGATAGCAATCATGGAAATAAGGTAAATAATAGCCCAGATAAGACCCATTTCAGCATCCTGAAAGGTCATGATCGTAAGCGTGTAAAGGTCTTTCACAGTCTCCCCATTGGCAGTTTGATAAACAGTGTCATCCAAACCTCCAAATTTCATTTCTCCCCAAAAGTTGATTAAGTGGATCACGATGAACGCAAGGATCACTGTTCCAAGAACTCCCATGTTTCTTGAAGACCATTTTGAGTTTGTAGCCGGTTTAAAGCTCGCGTAACCCTGAGGGCGTGCTTTGCGGTTATTCACTGTAAGAACGATCCCATCAATGACGTGAAAAAGTATACTCGCAAAAGTTACTATAGACAGCACCCTAACGATAGGATTGGTGGTCATGAAAAGCGCGTATTCATTGAATTGATCTCTCGCACCCTCTCCCGTAGCCAACAGCTGCAGGTTTCCCGCAAGGTGGCCTACCAGGAATAAACATAGAAACAGGCCTGTGAAAGCCATCCAGTACTTTTTAGCAAGCGATGACTTTAATAGCGCAGATTTTGCCATAAAATTTGTGATTATTTTTAATAAAGTAAAAGCAAAAATACGCTCTTTCACTTCATTAGCAAACATTCACCTCCAATTACGCTTTATTTAGAACAAATATAAAGAAGCTGCAAAAGGCTGTTATTTAAAGGAATGAATACCTAAAACCCTACTACAGCGACAGGAGCTCAAACGTTTTTTTAAAACTATAAGCAATTTTGCCCTAAAATGAATTGATCAAATCAACGAGTCGGCCGTGTTTTCCACCGCTGCTCGGTTTAAATTTTTTAAATTTGTTGCACACACTAAATAATACCCATGAAATATCACCAAATAGACCGCAAACTATTCATAAAAAACAGGAAGAATTTTGCTGAAAAGATGCAACCTAAAAGCCTTGCTGTTTTCAACTCCAACGACATTTACCCAATTGGGGCAGACAGCACCATGCCCTTTCAGCAGGCCAGAGACCTTTTCTACCTTAGCGGGGTAGACCAGGACAAAAGCATACTTGTGATTTTTCCCGATGCGCCTTCAGAAAAGCACCGGGAAATGCTCTTCCTCACCGAAACCAATGATCACATTGCAGTGTGGGAAGGCGAGAAACTTACCAAAGAAAAGGCTTTTGAAGTATCAGGTATCAAAAATGTCTTTTGGCTCAAAGATTTTGAAAAAGTATTCTTTGAAGTAATGACCCAATGTGACACTGTGTATTTCAATACCAACGAACATTACCGGGCTAATGTGGAGACAGAAACCCGCGAAGCCAGGTTTATAAAGTGGTGCAAGCAGCAATTTCCTGCTCACCAGGTGGCAAAAAGTAACCCTATCCTGCAACGGCTGCGTTCGGTTAAAGATCCTATTGAGCTTGAACTGATGCAAACGGCCTGTGATATTACTGAAAAAGCCTTCCGCAGGGTGCTTAATTTCGTAAAACCGGGGGTTTGGGAATATGAGATTGAAGCCGAATACTGGCACGAGATGATTCGCAACCGCTCTAAAGGTTTCGCCTACACCCCAATTATTGCCAGCGGAAATAACGCCAATGTGCTCCACTACATCGAGAACAACCAGCAGTGTAAGGAAGGGGAACTGATTCTTCTGGACACAGGTGCCGAATACGCGAATTATGCAAGCGACCTTACCAGGACCATTCCTGTTTCTGGAAGGTATACAAAACGCCAAAAAGAAGTTTACAACGCCGTAAACCGCGTTAAGAACGACGCCACAAAAATGCTTGTTCCCGGCGCCGATTGGGCCGAATACCACAAAGAAGTTGGTAAGCTCATGACATCTGAATTACTTGGCCTAGGGTTACTTGATAAAGCCGATGTTCAAAATGAAGATCCTGAATGGCCGGCATACAAGAAATATTTCATGCACGGTACTTCTCATAATATCGGTCTTGACACGCATGACTACGGATTACTTTATGAGCCCATGCAAGCAAACATGGTCTTTACCGTAGAACCCGGAATTTATATCCCAGATGAAGGCTTCGGAATACGTCTTGAAGACGATGTGGTGATCCAGGAAAAAGGAGAACCTTTCAACCTTATGGGCAACATCCCGATAGAAGCCGATGAGATTGAAGAGATCATGAACAGCTAAATAAGTTATGAGTTTAGAATTATGAGTTATGCCGCGACTGCCTAAATATTTTATGCATTCGCGGCTCTTTTTTATCACCAAATTGACTATCAACAATTTGCCACTAACCAATAGGTTATTTAAAATTGAAGTATGCAAATTAACTTTCAGGGAGCAGAAATCCATTACTCGGTAGTTGGGGAAGGAGAAACCACGGTCCTGCTTCACGGCTTTTTGGAATCTTCAAATATTTGGGAGGAATTCCTGCCGGATTTTTCACGGTATGGAAAGATCATTACGATTGATCTCCCGGGACATGGGAAATCGGGTGTAATTTCTGAAGTCCACAGCATGGAATTAATGGCTCAGGCCGTTTATGCCGTACTGCAAGCCACAGGTGTCAAAAAGGGCAATTTTATAGGTCATTCTATGGGCGGCTATGTGGCTTTGGCGTTCCTGGAGCAACATCCTGAAATGGTTCAGGATCTTATGCTGCTCAATTCTACCCCGCAGTCCGACAGCGAAGAGAAAAAAGAGATCAGGGATCGCTCTGTTGAACTGGTACAGCGAAATAAACATGCGTACATCAGCATGGCTATCAACAACCTGTTATCCCCTCTCAACACTGCATCATTTTCCGAAGAAATTGACGAACTCAAAGATAAAGCTATGAGTTTTCCAACAGAAGGAATCACTGCAGCTCTAAAAGGCATGAAAATACGTTCAGAAAAAATTGAAGTTCTTAAAAATTACAGCGGACAAAAAATAATAGTAGCCGGCAGCGAAGACCCCCTGGTTGACATTTCTGAATTAAGAAATCTTGCGGAAGACTGTGGCTGCAAATTTTTCCTGTTTTCGGGAGGCCATCTTTCTTACATCGAGAATAAAGAGCAATTCAGGAAATTGTGCATTTCATCGAAAAAATGAGGTATTTAACTGATTTTTAGGAAAGTTTTATTACATTCCTACTTTGAAATTACCCTGATAAACCCTATAAATGGAAAATAAAATCCCTCGTTTGTTTTCTCCCAACGCCTGAATATGTGCTGTCTTTAGCCATAACTTCACGGTTTCACAAAGAATAACCGACCATATCAAAGAGTACAAATGCACCCGTTGCGGACAGGAAATGACCGATACCGCCCACGGCTTTATCGCTAAACTCACTCCTAAATTCCGGGAAACCAATGCTTACATCGCAAAGATCCACAAGCGTAGGTGTTCGAGAAAAATTTTTACTGAAAAAGACCTTTCCAGGGCTTCTTAGTCCTTCTTATCCATGGCATTCCAGCCCCGGGCAATCAACTCGATCTTCTGGTTGGCACGGGTGACCAGATGCATTCCTTCACTTTGTTGGGTCATATGCCCAATCACTGTAAAATTAGGATTCCCCTTGATCTTGTCGTAGTCTTTTTGATCTATAGTAAACAGCAGCTCATAATCTTCGCCACCACTTAAAGCAATGGTGGTACTGTCTAGCTGAAATTCTTCACACACAGAAATCACCGCCGGATCTAACGGAATTTTCTCTTCAAATAAATTAACTCCTGTTCCGGAGTTTTTACACAAATGAATGGTTTCAGAAGAAAGACCATCGCTAATATCTATCATTGAAGTCGGCTGAAGGTCAAGCGCTTTGAACAAAGGCGGGATGTCCTGTCGGGCTTCAGGTTTAAGCTGGCGTTCAATAAGGTAAGTATAAGGATCAAGATCGGGCTGTGAATTAGGGTTCACCTTAAAGACCTGCTTTTCCCTTTCGAGCACCTGCAAGCCCATATATGCGGCACCAAGATCTCCTGTAACCACCAAAAGGTCATTCTCTTTGGCTCCACTCCTGTACACCACCTCTTCTTCCTTTGCGGCACCCAGTGCAGTAACGCTAATCACCATCCCCGAATTTGAAGAAGTAGTATCGCCTCCTACCACGTCTACTTTATATAGTTTTGCAGCGAGCTCAATGCCCGAATAAAGTTCTTCAAGAGCTTCTACAGGAAAACGATTAGAAACAGCAATAGAAATGGTTATTTGACGGGCTTTTGCATTCATCGCATACAAGTCAGACAAATTGACCATTACCGCCTTGTAACCCAAATGCTTCAGCGGCATGTAAGCAAGGTCAAAATGCACACCTTCCACCAGAAAATCGGTAGTAACCACTACTTTCTCATCTTTAAAATCTAGCACTGCCGCATCATCCCCAATGCCTTTAATAGTATTTTCGGGGGTGATCCCGAAGTTACGGGTTAGGTGATCAATAAGTCCAAATTCACCATATTCTGAAAGGCTTGTTCTGCTTTCGTTACTGTTTTCAAACATAATCCTGTTACATGAGTTTTGGCAAAATTAAGGCTTAAATGTTCATTTAAAGAAAGATGTCTTCAAAAAGCCATTTTTGGAAGGAGAAGAATTAAAAATATTTTTCTTTAATTCTGAAAATGAAAAAGTTACACAAATAATCCGAAGAAATTAGTGAAGTCTGGTAAATAGCCGATGCCAATGCCCGAATTCTTTTTTCTGATAGCTTTTACCATGGTAAAACCTATTGTTTGTATTATATTTGCATTTAATTTAGAATTAATCTTTATAGCGATGATAAAGGTAAGTGAAAACGCCAAAAAGAGAATAACCTCCCTTATGCAGGAAGATGGTTTTGATGCCATGCAGGATTTTGTTCGGGTGGGCGTGAAGAGCGGTGGATGTTCGGGCCTGTCCTATGACCTTAAATTTGATCATTCAAAGGCAGAAGGCGACAAGCTTTTTGAAGACAACGATATTAAAATTGTTGTCGATAAAAAGAGCGTCTTATACCTGGCGGGAACCATCCTTGAATATTCGGGCGGCCTCAACGGTAAAGGATTTGTATTCAACAATCCCAATGCCCAGCGTACTTGCGGATGTGGAGAATCATTCTCGCTGTAGGTTCATAGTTCAAGGTTTAAAGTTTAAGGTTGATGGGCACAGTAAGTAATTTTGAAGATCTGGAGATTTGGAAAAGTGCACGTGGTATATGCAATGATATCTTTAAGATCAGACAAAATTCCGACCTGAAATCTGATTATAAACTTTACGACCAAATGAACGGCTCTTCAGGATCTGTTATGGATAATATTGCTGAAGGATTTGAAAGGAATGGTAATAGGGAATTTATTCAATTTCTGGCCATAGCGAAAGCTTCTTGTGGAGAAACACGATCTCAATTACATCGTGCACTTGACAGAAATTACCTTCCCAAAGAGGAATTCGACCTCCTCTACACTAAATTGATTTTATTGAGCAAGCAGATAAGCTCTTTTATTAACTATCTGCAAAAAAGCGAATTAAAAGGAACAAAGTTCAAAGGGTAGAACCTTGAACTTTAAACCTTAAACCAGGAACTCAGAAAGATGGCATATACAGAAGATGATTTAAAAAAGGAGCTCGACAATAAAGAGTATAAGTACGGATTCTACACCGACATTGAATCTGAAACTTTTCCTGTGGGACTCAATGAAGACATTGTGCGGGCAATCTCCCTCAAGAAAAATGAGCCGGAATGGATGACCAACTGGCGCCTTGAAGCTTTTAGGGCCTGGCAGGAAATGATCGAGCCAGAATGGGCAAATGTGCATTATAAAAAACCCAACTTTCAGGACATTTCTTATTATTCTGCGCCTTCAAAAAAGCCAAAATATGACAGTCTTGATGAAGTTGACCCCGAATTGCTGGATACCTTTAAAAGACTGGGAATCTCTCTTGATGAGCAGAAAAAACTTGCAGGGGTAGCAGTAGATGTGGTAATGGATTCTGTTTCTGTAACCACGACCTTCAAAAAAACCCTGGCAGAAAAAGGGATCATATTTTGTTCTATAAGTGAAGCCATTCAGGAGCATCCCGAATTAGTAAAAAAATACCTTGGTACTGTAGTGCCTCAAAAAGACAATTTCTATGCTGCATTGAATTCCGCAGTATTTAGTGATGGTTCTTTCTGTTATATTCCAAAAGGAGTGCGTTGCCCTATGGAGTTGTCTACCTATTTCAGAATAAACCAGGCCGGAACAGGGCAGTTTGAAAGAACTCTTGTGGTTGCCGATGAAGGTAGTTATGTGAGTTATCTGGAAGGTTGTACTGCGCCATCAAGGGATGAGAATCAATTGCACGCTGCAGTTGTGGAGCTTATCGCTTTAGATGATGCCGAAATCAAGTACTCAACCGTACAGAACTGGTATCCAGGGGATAAAGAAGGAAAAGGTGGAGTTTATAACTTCGTGACCAAACGCGGAATTTGTGAAAAGAACGCCAAGATAAGCTGGACGCAGGTAGAAACCGGTTCGGCTGTGACCTGGAAATATCCAAGTTGTATATTGAAGGGAGATAATTCGGTAGGAGAATTCTACTCTATCGCGGTTACCAATGATTTTCAGCAGGCCGATACAGGAACTAAAATGATCCATATTGGAAAGAATACCAGGAGTACAATTATTTCTAAAGGGATCTCGGCCGGAAGAAGCCAGAACAGCTACCGCGGACTCGTGCAAATAAACAGTAAGGCTGAAAATGCCCGAAATTTCTCTCAGTGTGACTCTTTGCTAATGGGGAATAAATGTGGAGCCCACACCTTCCCATATATTGAAGCGAAGAACAAGACAGCAAAAGTTGAACACGAGGCTACAACAAGCAAAATAGGGGAAGACCAGATTTTCTACTGTAACCAGAGAGGAATTGATACCGAAAAAGCGATAGCCCTTATTGTAAACGGGTTTAGCAAAGAAGTACTAAACAAACTTCCAATGGAATTTGCGGTTGAAGCTCAAAAATTACTGGAGATCTCCCTGGAAGGATCTGTAGGATAACAATTATGAAAAAAATATATTTTGCATTACTGGCAGGGCTGTTCATGCTCAATAGCTGCGGGGAAGATTCTGAACCCACAGAGGTTGAGCCACAGGTTGTAGTAGCAAAAGACAGCATACCAACCATAAAAGGAGAATTTATCTTTCTTGCAGATGCTGCAGTGCTTAAGGGTAAAGATTTCATTTATGGAGTACAAATAGATTCATTGAGTCGCGAACTGGCCGACAGTGTTGCGAACTTCAAACAAGATGATTTTGACATGGTGCCGGTTACAGTTAAAGCCCGCATCATTAAAAATCCGCGACAGGAAGGTTGGGAAGAACTGGTAGAGATAAAAGAGATCCTAGAAATCTCGACTAAAGAGACCGATACTTCAGCTGCGCCAAGAATTAAAAAAGACATCGAAAAACCCTGAGGATTCAGGAAATATTGAAATTATGCTTAAAATAAAGAATTTACACGCCAAAGTAGAAGGCCTTAAAATATTAAAAGGCATAGACCTCACTATAAATGCAGGAGAGATCCATGCTATTATGGGGCCCAACGGTTCAGGAAAAAGTACACTTTCTTCGGTAATTGCCGGAAAAGAAGAGTATGAAGTAACCCGCGGAGAGATCAATTTTGAAGGAGAAGAGCTTACAGAGTTTGATGCTGAAGAAAGGGCGCATAAAGGCGTATTTCTATCTTTCCAGTATCCGGTGGAAATTCCCGGGGTTACCGTGACCAACTTCATGCGAACAGTGATCAATGCGAACAGGCAGGCGAAAGGCCTTAAAGACATGCCGGCTAATGAAATGCTGAAGATGATCCGTGATAAGTCTGAACTACTTGAAATAGACCGTAAATTCCTTTCCCGTTCCCTTAACGAAGGCTTTTCGGGAGGAGAAAAGAAGCGAAATGAAATTTTCCAGATGGCTATGCTGGAACCAAAACTGGCTATTCTCGATGAGACAGATTCAGGATTGGATATTGATGCCCTGCGTATCGTGGCTAACGGTGTTAACAAGCTGAGAAGACCAGATAATGCTACACTTGTGATCACTCACTACCAGAGATTGCTCGATTATATCATCCCAGACTATGTACACGTGATGCTTGACGGAAAGATCGTAAAATCTGGAGGAAAAGAACTTGCTTACGAGCTGGAAGAAAAAGGTTACGACTGGGTTAAGGAAGAAGTAGGAGCGTAAGGCGCCAGAAGGCCCTTTAATTTTCCCCTTTTTGGGGAGTAAGAAAAAAGAACAATGGAGCTAAAAGATAAATTATTATCCTCATTTCTGGCTTTTGAAGAGAACGTGAACATGAATAGTGATATTCACGACATAAGAAGCCGGGCCATTAAGGATTTTGAAGAGATGGGCTTCCCCACAAGAAAACAGGAAGCCTGGAAATACACTTCCCTGAACAAGGTTTTGAAGCACGATTACACCGTATTTCCAAAAAAACATGACACCATTGATTACCGCGATGTTGAGCAGTATTTCATAGATGACATTGATACCTATAAGATCGTGTTCATCGATGGGATCTATTCTTCACACCTTTCGGCTACAACACACGAAAAAATCGATGCCTGCCTGATGTCTTCGGCATTGAACAATTCGAAATACAAGCCAATTATTGATAACTACTTCAATACGGTGGCCCCAAAAGAAAGTCTTACCTCTTTAAACACTGCTTTTTCGAGAGAAGGTGCTTTCATCAATATTCCGAAGAATACAATGGCCGATAAGCCCATACAGGTGCTGAATTTCTCTACCGGTAATGAATCGGCCTTACTGGTGCAGCCAAGAAACCTTATTGTTGTTGGGGAGAATTCGCATGTGCAAATTATTGAAAGGCATCAAAGTCTTACAGATCAACCTGTGTTAACCAACTCGGTTACTGAGATCTTTGCCGATAAAAGAGCGATTGTTGACTATTACAAAATTCAGAACGACAATCACAATGCTTCTTTAATTGACAATACTTTTATTGAACAGCACAGGGAAAGCCACTGTTCTGTACATACCTTTTCTTTTGGTGGAAACCTTACCCGAAACAACCTTAATTACTACCAAAAAGGAGAGCGCATAGACTCCACTTTAAAAGGGATTACGGTAATTGGCGGCAAGCAACACGTAGACCATAATACCTTAGTGCATCACACCGAACCAAACTGTGAGAGCCATCAGGATTACAAAGGCGTATTCGCCGAGTCTTCTACAGGTGTCTTTAATGGAAAGATCGTGGTTAATAAAGAGGCTCAGAAAACAAATGCTTTTCAGGCGAATAATAACATATTGCTGGACGATAAAGCGACAATTAATTCCAAGCCACAGCTGGAGATCTTTGCCGATGACGTAAAATGTAGCCACGGCTGTACTATTGGTCAATTAGACGATGAAGCTTTATTTTACCTGCGCTCACGCGGAATTCCGCTAAAAGAAGCAAGAGCACTTTTAATGTACGCCTTTGCCAATAATGTACTTGAAAGTGTAAAAATTCCGGAGCTTAAAGCAAGGATCACCAATATCATTGCCCTGAAACTTGGGGTGAATGTGGGCTACAGCCTGTAACCCGAAACAAAAAACTTACTCATGAAAGTTGCCTCTACCAAAACCCACTTTGATGTGGAAGCCATAAGAAAAGATTTTCCCATCCTCTCCCGGGAGGTGAATGGAAAACCGCTGGTTTATTTTGACAATGCGGCAACTTCCCAAACTCCGCAGCAGGTAATTGATGCTATTGTTGACTATTACACGCGATACAATGCGAACATTCACCGCGGAGTTCACACCCTGTCTCAGGAAGCTACTGATGCTTATGAGCAGGCACGGATAAAAATTCAGGAGCATTTTAATGCAGCTAAGGCCCACGAAATAATTCTCACTTCGGGTACTACCCACGCTATAAACCTTGTGGCAAGTGGATTTGCTTCCCTTCTAAAGAAAGACGATGAGGTCATCGTTTCAGCTTTAGAACATCACAGCAATATTGTACCCTGGCAAATGTTATGTGAGAAAACCGGTGCAAAGCTGAAGGTAATCCCTATGAATGATGAAGGGATGCTTAAAATGGAGGAGTACAAAAAACTGCTTTCTGAAAAAACGAAGCTGGTATTTGTCAATCATGTTTCTAATGCTTTGGGAACTGTGAACCCGGTTGAAGAGATCATCCAGAAGGCTCATGCTGTAGGTGCAGCAGTGCTTTTAGATGGCGCACAGGCGGCACCTCACATCAAAGCAGATGTACAGAAGCTCGATGTGGATTTTTACGTAGTTTCTGCTCATAAAATGTGCGGCCCCACGGGAGTAGGTATGCTCTACGGAAAAGAGGAATGGCTTAAAAAACTTCCGCCTTACCAGGGAGGAGGCGAAATGATTGCCACGGTGACCTTTGAAAAAACCACCTATGCCGATTTGCCACACAAATTCGAAGCCGGAACACCCGATATTTGCGGCGGGATAGCCTTTGGAGCGGCCCTTGACTACATGAACAATATAGGTTTTGAAAAGATTGCTGCCTATGAACATGAGCTCCTGGAATACGCTACCCAAAAGCTGCTGGAAATAGAAGATTTGAAAATTTACGGAACTTCTTCAGACAAAACAGCGGTCATCTCTTTCAACATTGGAGAGATCCATCCTTACGACATTGGCACCATTATAGACAAATTGGGAATTGCCGTAAGAACAGGCCATCATTGCGCTCAACCGGTAATGGATTTCTTCAGGATACCCGGTACAGTAAGAGCTTCTTTCTCTTTTTATAACACTAAAGAAGAAATAGATACATTTGTTGAAGCAGTAAAAAAAGCAAAACAAATGCTGTCTTAAATTACGGTAAATGAAGAAAATACTGCTTTTAATACTTTCTGTAATTTCCCTTTCATGTGCTAATACCATAGACACTGTTACAGAAGAAATTCTTGATGGCAATTACAGGGTGATAACAATTCCCGGCCACGAATCTCTGCCCCGAGATATTGTTTTCAACTTTAATCCTATGGCAAGTAAACTTTCGGGAAATACGGGTTGTAATGATTTTTCAGCGCATTACAATCAGCAGGGGAACAATCTGGAATTTTCCACCCCTATGAATACAAGAAAGTACTGCAAGGGAAAAATGGAGGTAGAAAGACAAATTCTGTCTTCCTTCGAGAAGGTCTCAAAACTGGATCACACTGGCAATGAATTTGTTATTTATTCCAACAATGATGTACCTTTAATGACTTTAATTAAAATAGAACAGTAGTGAGCAACATAAAAGAAATACAGGACGAGATTGTAGATGAATTCGAGATGTTTGATGACTGGATGCAACGCTACGAACACATGATCGAGCTTGGAAAGTCTCTGCCGCTCATAGAAGAAAAGTACAAGACAGAAGACAACCTTATTAAAGGCTGCCAGAGTAAAGTGTGGGTTCATGCCGAACTGGAAGGAGACAGGCTTGTTTTTACAGCCGATAGTGATGCCATTATTACCAAAGGCATCATCGCTATTCTCATTCGCGCCTATTCTAACCAGCATCCCAAAGATATTATAGAAGCTGATACTGCTTTTATCGATGAGATTGGCTTAAAAGAACATTTGTCCCCTACCCGGGCCAATGGTCTTGTGAGCATGATAAAGCAGTTAAAAATGTATGCAGTAGCATATCAAACCCAATTAAATTAAGATGGAACACGCACAAAATTCCGAAGTTTTAGGAGAAAAGATCGTAAGGGTTTTGAAAACCATTTACGATCCCGAAATTCCGGTAGATATATATGAACTGGGGTTGATCTATGACGTAATGGTCAATGAAGACAACGAGATCAAGATCCTTATGACCCTAACTACTCCCAACTGCCCTGTAGCCGAATCTCTTCCTATGGAAGTAGAAGAGAAGGTAAAATCTATGGACGAGGTAAAAGACTGTGAAGTAGAGATCACTTTTGACCCGCCATGGAACCAGGACCTCATGAGCGAAGAAGCAAAGCTTGAACTGGGAATGCTTTAATAAACAGAACTATCTTTTAAATTTTTATGGCTGAAGAAATTATAAACCGCGTAGCAAACAGCAAACTTGTAACTGTTGACCTGGAGGAACTTTATCCTGCAGGCGAGCGGGTAATCTTTGACATAAAAGACTGGCTTCTGGAAGGTTTTGTGCTTAGGGAAAAAGACTTTAGGGCTACTGCAAAAGAACACGACTGGTCGCAGTACAGCAATAAGTACGTTGCCCTTACCTGTTCCAGTGATGCCATTATTCCGGGCTGGGCTTATATGCTGCTCAGTACCTACCTTGCTCCATATGCCAAAAAAGTGGTTACGGGAGACCTGTCAATGCTCGAAACAGTACTTTATACAGAGATCCTGCAAAACCTTGATGTTTCTAAATATGAAGGGCTGCCGGTAATTATAAAAGGCTGCTCGCGCCGCCCTGTACCTCAAAATGCATATCTGCAACTTATTAATAAACTTCAGCCGGTAGCAAAAAGCATCATGTATGGCGAAGCCTGTTCATCTGTACCGCTGTTTAAAAAGTAGTACATGAAGAAATTTTTACTTTATACTTTTATTTTATTCGGATTTGTGGCAAACGCCCAGGACGAAAATAACGACAAGAATGACACTCCGCCTGATGGTTGGTCTTCCGAAGGAAAATTCCAGCTACTCTTTAACCAGTCGGCTTTTAATGCGGAATGGACCGGCGGCGGAACTTCGAGTATGGCTGCAAACCTGGTGCTTGATTACAGCCTGAATTATAGAAAAGGGAATTTGACCTGGGACAATAAATTCCTTGCCAACTACGGTCTTACAAAACTGAAGGGGGATGAATTTACCCGCAAAACCAGCGACCGTCTCGAGATCAACAGTATCTTGGGGAAACAAATGGAAAACTCCAACTGGTATTACTCCTTTTTCACCAATTTTAGAACGCAGTTCAGCAAAGGTTATGTGTATTCTCAGGATCAGGAAACCGGGCTGCCTGTCCGCCGTGAAACCACGCATTTCATTTCTCCAGCCTACCTTCAGTTTGGGCCAGGTATGATGTGGAAAAAAAGTGAGGATTTTTGGTTTAACCTGGCACCTGCCACAGCAAGGTTTATCTTTGTAGACCCAGATTTTACTTCAACTCCCGGATATGTTGACGGCTCCTACTACGGTGTTGATACCAACAAAAGTAGCCGCTTTGAACTGGGGGCTTCGGTAAGTTCTTATTTCAAATATGAGGTGATGACCAATGTTACCATGGAGCATAATCTTAGCCTGTACTCCAATTATCTCGACCAACCCGAAAATATTGATATTGATTACCTACTCAACCTCGATATGGGGATCAACAAATATCTTTCGGCTAACTTGATCTTTCAGGCCATTTACGATGATAATATTGTAGGCGCATTTCAGGTAAGGGAAGTTTTTGGAGCAGGATTCACCTATACCTTCTAAAAAAGGCATTTTCAGAAGAAATTTTTCAGCCTTAAATTTAGCTAATGTTTAAGAGCTCTCGCAGTTCGCGGCTTCGGCTTGTAAAAATCATTTGTGTAACTTTGTTTCCATAGCTCAGCTTGTATGTTAGAAAAAAACGATTTAGAATACGAAAAAGTTGTGCTCATTGGGATCGTCACCCGCGAGCAGAACGAAGAAAAACTCGAAGAATACCTTGACGAACTTGCATTCCTGACTTACACTGCGGGAGGCGAGGTCAAAAAGCGTTTTACGCAGAAAATGGACATGCCCAACCCAAAAACCTTTATAGGTACGGGGAAGATGGAAGAAGTGCGTCTCTTTGTTTCTGAAAATGAGATAGGAACTGCCATTTTTGACGACGAACTCTCTCCTGCGCAGCAAAAAAATATCGAAAAGATACTTAACTGCAAGGTGCTGGACAGAACGAACCTTATTCTTGACATTTTTGCCCAGAGAGCCACAACAAGCTACGCCCGCACACAGGTAGAGCTTGCGCAGTACCAATATCTTCTTCCAAGACTTGCCGGGATGTGGACTCACCTGGAACGCCAGCGTGGGGGTATTGGAATGAGAGGTCCCGGGGAAACCGAGATTGAAACTGACCGCCGAATTGTACGTGACAAGATCGCCCTTCTCAAGAAAAAGCTGGAGACCATTGACAAACAAATGGAAGTGCAGCGTGGAAACCGCGGACAACTGGTGAGAGTGGCTTTGGTAGGTTACACCAACGTTGGAAAATCTACATTGATGAATGTGATTAGCAAGAGTAAGGTCTTTGCTGAAAACAAGCTTTTTGCCACCCTCGATACTACGGTTCGAAAAGTGGTAATCCGCAATCTCCCTTTTTTACTGACAGATACTGTTGGGTTCATTAGAAAATTACCGACACAGTTGGTAGAATCATTTAAATCTACGCTTGATGAGGTACGCGAAGCCGATCTTTTGCTGCATGTGGTAGATATTTCCCATCCGCAGTTCGAGGATCATATTGCTTCGGTTAACCAGATTATGGCCGAGATCAAAAGTGGTGAAAAACCGACTTTGATGGTCTTCAATAAAATTGATGCTTATGAAGCCGAAAAGATCGAGGAAGATGACCTGATGACCGAAAAAACAAGCTCCCACTACACTTTGGCAGAATGGGAAAACACCTGGATGAACCGTCTTGGCGATAATGTGCTGTTCATTTCGGCCCTCAACAAGGAGAATATGGAAGAGTTCAGGAAAAAGGTTTATGAGGCAGTAAGAGAGATTCACATCACCCGTTTTCCTTACAACAATTTCCTTTATCCTGAATACGATACCTATACAGACGAAGAGGAATAATTTCTGAAAAATTCAGTATTTTAGAGGAGCTAATTCTCTGAACATGAAAAAATTACTATTCCTGCCCTTGCTGATGTTTTTCAGTATGGCAACTGCCCAGAACCTGGAGGGTTCATGGGTTCTTGTAGAAAGAGATCATCAGCCTGTTAATGACCGGGAGACGGTAAGGATCTATATGGACAATTATTTTGCACAGGGCACCAAAGAAGCCGGTACAAATAAATTCATTAGCGCTGCGGGCGGGGAATATACCTTAGACGACCTCTATACCGAAACCTACGATTTCAATACCGAAGATATCACGACTTTAGGAGAAACCCGACAGTATGAACCGGTTGAAATTCAGAAGAACCTGCTCAACCTTACGGCTGAAGATGGCACTACCTATACCTGGAGAAGAATATCAGACGACACCAACGACCTCTCCGGAAACTGGGTGATCACAGGCAGACAACGCGACGGGGAACTTAACCGCAGTACGCCCGGCGCCAGGAGAACCATAAAGATACTTGGCGGCGACCGCTTTCAATGGGTGGCATTTAATTCCGAAACGGGAGATTTCTCGGGAACCGGAGGCGGCACATACACAGCTGAAGACGGCAAATACACAGAAAATATTGAATTCTTCTCAAGAGATGACAACCGCGTTGGCGCCAGCCTGAATTTTGATTACAAAGTGAAAGATGGAGAATGGCATCACAGCGGTAAAAGCTCTAAAGGCGACCCTATCTATGAGATCTGGTCTCCTTATGCCGAAGCTTATAAAGAGTAGTTTTTTTATAATTTATAAGACCTCACAGGTTTTGAAAACCTGTGAGGTCTGCTCCATATTACTTTCCCTTCAGGGTTAGGAGGCTTCCACGGTCGCCTTCACATCCAGGGGCTGTAATACTTTCAGCGCTTTGTCTACCGAAGTTACTTTCTCAAACGTCAGTAATAACCTCAACCCGCTGCGGGTTTTCTTTTCTTTCATGGTGCGCAGCTTTTAGAATGAAAAAATCACAAAGACCACTTTTATAAAATTTTTCTTGCCTAATTCAAAAAAAAAGAGAGATTGCCCTATCTATTGCATTTTTGTCGCAGCACGACTCTGCCCCCCTACCTTAAATGCAGGTTTTAAATAATCTTCTAAAAATTATGAAATGAAGAAAATTTACCTGCTCTTATCGATTGTAATATTAATTAGCTGTGAGAAAGAAGAAATTCTAACCGCATCAAACGACGAAATCAACTATAGTGTTGAAGAAATAGACTATAAAGAATTACCTTCATACGTCCACAAGAGCTTTTTAAATATTAAGGGAAAAACAGCAACTAAAAAATCTGATTCCCATACAGGTTTCGGGAGTGCCAAAACCAATGTGCCTAGTAAAAAAATAAAAAATAATTATGGATTTTTTAGCTATACCGTTCCATTAAGCAAGGTCTCAACAGAGATAATAAATGAGACCTATTTTGATAACCTGGTGATTAATGAATTAAATAGTAAGGAATTCACCATGAGAATTTTAAGATATAAACCCGATCCAAAATGGCTCCTTTCAAAAGATAAACTTCTACCCTATTCAGGATTAATCGAATTTTATACTATTGAGGGAGAAAAAATCGGGGAAATGGAATTAGAAAACGGGAAACAAATTCATACAAAATCAATTCAAAAAGGTTTTTCTACCACCTGCACATATACATTTGGAAATGAGATTTGTTCAGGTTCAGGTTCTACAGAAAGATGTCTTATTACTTATTCCGAAAGCTGCACAACAACTTACACACCAGAAGAAAGAACAAATGAGTCAATTGATGATGGTAGTGAGGGATCATACTCTGGTGGAGGTGGAGGTACAAGCAGTGGAGGTACTACCACAAGCCCTATACTGGAAGAAAAGGAGGAGGACCCAACCAACACAGAATGTATTATGGATAGTAATGGAAACTGTTTTGGAGAAATAGAGAAGCCCACAGAGGAAGAGGATAAAATCAATACAGACAATTTGAATAATGATTGTGTAGAAGGTATTATAGAAAAATTACAGGTGAAAGACTCTCAATTGTCAGTTATTCCTGACTTAGGTACTGAAGTAAGCCATCTTTCACAAATTATTCTAGATCTTTTCAAAACATCTAATGAATATCATTTAAATTTTAAAATTGGAGATGCAACTAACGCTAATGGGCATGCGCGTAATGCATATACTTCTCCAAGCTCCAATCGTTTAGGAGAATTTACGTTTACCATAACTTTAGACCAAGGTTATATTGAAAACGCTAGTCAACTTGCCATTGCACGTACGATCATTCATGAAAGTCTTCATGCTTATCTAGGTTATTTATACCAAGATGATCCCACGACAACTTTCATGCAAAAACTAAATAGATATCGAACAGAAAAAAGTAAATTAGGTGAACATGAGTTTATGACACAATTTACAGAAGCCATAGGCGCTTCTTTGGCATCATGGGACAATCATTCCTTGGACCACATTTTAAATTATTATGAAGCATTAGGTTGGTCTGGTGATATGTTAAAAACTACCGCCTTTGACAAATTGGATGAGGATTTTCAAGAATTAATTAAAGAAGCTAATAAAGCTGAGGGAGATGCAATAAATAAAGCAACAACCAATGCAAAAGGTGAGAAATGTCCTTAAATATGAATAGAATAAAATTAACAATATTATTAGGAATCTTATTTCTTTCTTGCAGCACAGTAAGAAGTATCAAGAATTCCGGAGAAATTACTAATGTTTTGAAAGCCTTTAATGAAAAGCACTCAATACCATCAGGACTTTATTTTAAATCGGTCAACATAAGTCCTAATAACCCTGATATATCTCGAAAAAAATTTATTGAAAAACCAGGGAGTTTGATTATTGATAATTATAGTGAGAATTATATGCAACGATGGTTGAAAAAAATCGATTCATTAACCAATCTTGTTGCATCTCACAAAAGAGATAGTGCTGTCACTATAATTAATGAAAAATTTAAAATCAACACTGAAAAATTATTTACAGAAGATGATAGGTATTATATGTTATCCCAAATAGAACAAAAAAATATTAAATGGAAGAAGATAGCTTTAACGCCGCTCCATCTTACCAAGTCAAAAAAGGCCATTAAAGCTTCAATTCCTATTTTCACAAAAGACCACCAATTGGCAATTATTTTTGTAACTATGCCTGGATTTGAAGGTTTAGAGGTATACAAAAAGCTACCGGCAGGCTGGGAATTTTATTTTGGCTCTACCTTATTAATTGAATAAAAATTTCTTCCTTAGTTATTGAACAACCTCTCCAAAAAATCATTTTTTGAGAGGTTTTATTTTCCCTCCATTTCCACTTTCGCCTTCTGCAGCACTTTTAAAGCTTTATCTACCGTGTCACTTTTTCAAATGTCAGCAACAACCTCAACCGCTACGGGTTTTCTTTTCTTTCATCGTGCAGCTCTGCGAATGCGTTTGCACATATTGCAGCTCCTCACGAAGAAGTTTGTTTAATAGAAAATACAAAAAAAAACTTCTTAATTTGGAGCATTGCATTTTTGTCGCAGCAGGACACTGCCTCGCTACCTTAAATGCAGGTTTTTAAATAAACTTCTAAAAATTAAGTCATGAAGAAAATTTACCTGCTCCTTATTCTTTTAACCTTCCTGGCGGCTTGTCAAGATAATTTAACTAAGAATAAAAATTTGGCGGAGCAGGAAATTATATCCGTGTTATATGATTCCCTGGCAAAAAAAATACCGCCCCCACCGCCAAATTTTCAAGGCATGGACAAAAAAGATTCCTTAAGAATTTTAAACCAGTACACTTCCATCATAGATTCATTGAAGGCTGGCAAGCAGATAGTGGGTATAATCCCAAACATGCAACCCTTAGAATCCAGGTTGGATATTATGGATTTTAATTTTAGTAAGAGAGAATTAATTCACCGCCTCAATTCTTTGCAAGATCAAAAACCTCTGAATATTGCAGAATTAAGAACATTAAGAAGCGATTCTGTCGTAGAATTTGGAGAACAGCATCTAAGAGAATTCTCAGCAGATTATTATCAAATAAATAAATTACTATCCTTTTCCAGAATCTCTTTTAATGAAGCAGGAAATGAAGCGGCTGTCATCGCCAGTGTAGGAACAAGTAGATTGGCCTCCTTTACAGCAATATATTTTTTTCGGAGGATTAGTGATAAATGGACTATTGTGGACTCTAAAGGCTTATCAATGTCCTAATTCCAGTGTACTATAATTAGAACACCACCTCTCAAAAATGTCATTTTTGAGAGGTTTTATTCTTCCTCCACCTCAACCATTGTCTTCACATCCAGCGGCTGCAGTACTTTTAAAGCTTTGTCTACCGAAGTCACTTTCTCAAACGTAAGTAATAACCTCAACCCGCTGCGGGTTTTCTTTTCTTTCATCGTACAGCTCTGCGGATGCGTTTGCACGTATTGCAGTACTCTTGTAAAGGCTTTGCTCTGGTAGAAACGCGACTGCTGGTCGGCAATGAAATAGCCTATCAGTTTCCCCTGCTTCATTATTATTTTCTCGACTCCAATTTTTGAGGCAATCCATTTGATGCGGACGCTGTTCAGGAGATCTTCGGCCTGAGTTGGTAGTTCTCCAAATCGGTCTACCAGTTCGGCTTCAAATTTTTGAAGTTCTTCTTCCGTTTTCAGGTTGTTGAGTTGGGTGTAAAGATTAAGTCTTTCAGAAATGTTGTTGATATAATCATCGGGGAACAGCAATTCGAAATCTGTATCGATCTGCGTGTCCTTCACATACTCCTTGTCCTCTTTCTCCTGCTCCTGGTAAAGATCCCTGAATTCATTTTCCTTCAGTTCCTCTATAGCTTCGTTCAGGATCTTCTGGTAAGTATCAAAACCAATTTCGTTGATGAACCCGCTTTGTTCCCCTCCTAAAAGGTCACCTGCACCACGAATTTCCAGATCCTTCATTGCAATATTAAAGCCGCTGCCGAGTTCACTGAACTGCTCCAGGGCAGTGATTCTTTTCCGGGCATCATCGGTCATGGCAGAATATGGCGGAGTGATGAAATAACAAAATGCTTTTTTGTTGCTTCGGCCTACACGCCCGCGCATCTGGTGCAGGTCTGAAAGTCCGAAGTTATTTGCATTGTTGATAAAGATTGTGTTGGCATTCGGCACGTCAAGTCCACTTTCCACTATGGTGGTAGAAACCAGCACATCGAATTCCCCGTTCATGAACTTCAGCATAAGCTGTTCCAGCTTTTTACCTTCCATTTGCCCATGACCGATACCGATCTTCGCATCAGGCACCAGCCTCTGTATCATTCCGGCGACTTCTTTAATGTTCTCTACCCGGTTGTGAATAAAGAATACCTGCCCACCCCGCTGAATCTCATAAGATACTGCATCACGAATGGTCTCTTCTGAAAATCTTATCACGTGCGACTCAATCGGATATCTGTTTGGCGGAGCAGTAGTTATCGTAGAAAGATCCCGTGCCGCCATTAAACTGAATTGCAGCGTACGCGGTATCGGTGTTGCCGTGAGAGTAAGCGTATCGACATTTTCCTTGATGGTCTTCAGCTTATCTTTTACAGCTACTCCGAATTTCTGCTCCTCATCCACAACCAGGAGACCGAGATCTTTAAACTTCACCGCCTTGTTCACCAGCTGATGGGTTCCAATAACAATATCCACCTTTCCGTTCTCCAGCTCTTCCAGGGTGGTTTTTCTTTCCTTCGCTGTCCTGAAACGGTTCAGGTAATCCACAGTCACGGGAAAATCCTTCAGGCGCTCAGTAAAAGTCTTGTAATGCTGAAATGCGAGAATTGTCGTGGGCACCAGCACTGCAACCTGTTTTCCATTGTCTACTGCTTTAAAAGCAGCTCTAATGGCAACTTCCGTCTTTCCGAAGCCCACGTCCCCGCACACGAGTCGGTCCATGGGACGCTCGTTCTCCATATCGGCTTTAACATCAGATGTTGCGGTGCTTTGATCGGGCGTGTCTTCGTAGAGGAATGAGGCCTCCAGCTCGTGCTGTAAATAGGAATCGGGACCATAGGCAAAGCCTTTCTGCAGCCTGCGCTTGGCATATAGTTCAATAAGATTAAAGGCAATGTGCTTGACACGTGCTTTGGTCTTTTGTTTCAGGTTTTTCCAGGCGTTGCTGCCTAGTTTATAGATCTTTGGTGGCTTTCCATCCTTACCGTTGTATTTTGAGATCTTGTGCAGCGAATGTATACTCAGGTACAGGATGTCGCGCTCGCCATAGATGAGCTTGATCGCTTCCTGCTTTTTGCCCTCCACATCGATTTTTTGGAGTCCGCCGAATTTCCCAATTCCGTGGTCAATATGCGTCACATAATCGCCGACTTCAAGATTTGTAAGCTCCTTTAGAGTAATCGCCTGTTTCTTGGCGTACCCATTTTTTAAATGGAATTTGTGGTAACGTTCAAAGATCTGGTGATCTGTGTAGCACACCATTTTTTGGCCTTCAGCAACAAAACCCTGGTACATTGAAAGCACCACAGTTTTATATTTCACCTCCTGGTCAACATCATCAAAAATGTCATGAAAACGCTTCGCCTGCTGTTCACTTACGCAAAAAATATAATTGGTAAAACCGTCTTCGCTGTTCTCCCTAAAATTCTGAATAAGCAGTTCAAAATTCTTGTTGAACGATGGCTGGGGTTTGGTGTTGAAGGTAATTGTTTCAGCAATATCCTCTGGTTGATGGGAATTGGTCACCACCAGCGAATATTCCTGCATCTGCCCCTTCAACAGTGCCGAATTACAGAACAATTCTTCCGGTTCGTTATGTTTTATTTCTTCGGAAAGGTTCTTGAAAGCTTCTTTGGCTTTGCTGAAGAGCTTGTCAATTCGATCATACAGCAAGTCAGGATCCTGACTGAAGATCACCGTTTGATCTGAAATGTACTTTAAAAAACTTTCCCGCACCTCCTGAAGCCGCTTATGCTCCACATTCGGGATTACAGTAATCTTCTTCACCTGATCTGTAGATAGCTGGGCCTCCACATCAAAGGTCCTGATGCTTTCCACCTCATCGCCAAAGAATTCAATCCTGTACGGCTCATCATTACTGAAAGAAAACACATCCAGGATTCCCCCTCGAACTGAAAACTCTCCGGGTTCGGTGACAAAATCCACTCTTTTGAACTTGTATTCGAACATGATCTCATTCACGAAATCTATAGAAAGTTCATCGCTGACCTTGATCTTCAGCGTATTTTTTTCAAGTTCCTTCCGCGTTACTACCTTCTCAAAAAGGGCATCCGGGTAGGTAATTATTATTGCAGGTTTCTTCCTGGAATTGATGCGGTTGAGCACCTCTGCCCTAAGCAGCACATTGGCGTTGTCGGTTTCTTCCAGCTGGTAAGGTCTGCGGTAACTTCCGGGGTAGAACAGTACATTCTTATCACCCAGTAGTTGCTCAAAGTCATTCAGGTAGTAGGCAGCTTCTTCCTTGTCATTGAAGATCAGCAAAAAAGGCTTTTCAGCTTCTTCAAAAGCATTGGCAATGACAAAAGATAGTGCAGAGCCTACGAGGCCTTTTAACTGCACGTGAGTTCGCGGCAGGGCAAGCGCTTTCCCCAGTTCAAGCTGTTGAGCCGACTGTGCAAAGCTTTGGGCAATAGAATTTTTACTCAAAAAATTTATTTTTTGCAAAGATAAAGCTTAATGCTCAAAGGCTAAAGGAGGTGAGTTTTAAACAGAAGTTAAAATACAGTTATGAGTTAGAAAGTTCAGAGTTATGAGTTTAATCTATTGGCCGTTGGCTATTAGGCGTTAGTTCAGTAATATTCCCCGCTGATTTCGCTGATTTTGCAGATTAGATCATACTCTTTTTTGCCTTCCCCTGCCTTAAAGATTGGCAAAAAAGTATTTCCATTTTTTTGTTGGAAATGAAAAGCCAATTTCTCCCTTTAGGGTTGGGGTAAAAAATTGGCTTTTCACCAGGTTCCCATCTCCTTTTCCAACTCGGTATCTGGAATCACCTCACCCCCCTCCGACTGGAGAATTCCCTTTTCCATCTTTTCCATAAAGATCAACCTCTCCATAAGATCATCTATAGAAAATTCATTAGGAAAATTCTCAATTTGCGCTTTTACTTTTTCCTTGTTCAGCATTTTCAGGTAATTTAATTTCAAGATACCAATATCCCTTTCTGATTTCTTTTTTGCTTTACCCCTCCCGATACCTATCGGGACTAAAGGGTGGCAAAAAAGCCTTTGAAATTTTAATTGGAATGAAAAGCCAATTTCTCCCTTTAGGGTTGGGGTGAAAAATTGGCTTTTCATTCCGGTGCCATTCTTTTTGGTTTGAGCACCTGAAAAATCTAATCTGGCTTTGATTCTGTATTCTATTAATCCTTAATCATTGAGACAAATCACTTCCTCCTTCGTCACCACGTAAACCTCATCATCACCCTGCGGAATGAGGATGTGCTTTCCTGTGAATTCGCCGAAGGCGGGCAGGATCAATTGATCTTTAGATTTAAAGAAGCAGGACAGTTTAAGCTGCTGCCTGCCGCGACCTCTAATTTTGACTCCGGGGTGAATGTGTCCCGAAAAGTTGAAGAATCCGGGTCTTTCTTCGGGATGATGGGTGAAGAGGAAGTTTTTCAGCACAATTTCTGGGGTGACAAAAACTCCCAGTGCCTCATATTTAAGCGGTGAAATAATATCGTGGTTTCCTTCCACCAGAATAACTTCAGCAGACATATTTTCGAGCCAGTGCTCAAATAACAGCCATTCCTTATTCAGGGAGCTGTGGAAAAGATCTCCCAAAAATGCTATTTTTGAGGGTTTAAAAAAGGCAATGACCTCATTCATTTTCTGAAAGTTCCCTGCAATTGCATTTTGGGGTACTGCGCTACCAAACTTCCGGAAATGCGACACCTTCCCCAGGTGCACATCACTTATCACCAGCAGGTCTTCCTCCTCCCAGAACATGGCTCCGGATGGATGTAAAGTAAAATTCTGATTATAAAGACTAAGCGTTTTTGTCATTTTTGAAGCTACAGGTCACCCCATTGTGCCATCATTTTTTTAATTCGATCCTCCAGTTTTTCTGAAGACAATTTCTCGCGCATCCTGTCGGTGATGATCGGAAATGCGAAAGGTGTGGGTTTTTCGCATTGTTTCCAAACCAATTTTTGTTCCGAAATGCGCTCCATAGCCATTCTCAACCTGCCCTCTTCCAACTGATGCTCGAATGTTTCCCTAAACGCCTGCTGAAACAATAAATTGTCCGGCTCGTAATCCCTAAAAACACTGAAAAACAGCTGCGAATTTGACTGAAGATGCTTTGTCTTGATCATCTTATTCGGAAAGCCCGTAAACACCATTCCGGCGATTACTGCAATGTCCCTGAATTTTCTTCTTGCCATCTCGGTGGCATTTAAACTTGTTTGCAGGTCATCCATGAGGTATTCCGCAGAAAAAAGGTCGTTATCAAAGACCTGCTGCATATCAATTTGCTGGTCAGACAACAGCTCAAAGCCGTAGTCATTGAAGGCAAGGGAGAAAGTGATGGGCGATAGCAAACTAATCCTGTAGGCGAGCAGACTGGCCATGGCTTCATGAACGAAGCGGCCTTCAAAAGGGTAAAAAATAGCATGGTAACCTTCGCGGGTTTTGAAGGTTTCAATCAGGAATTCATCTTTTTTCGGAATAATGGATTCTCTCTTTTGCCTCTGAAAAATGTTGTGCATCGCCTCAAGCTCAATAGAAGTTTGATTCTTCGCGGCGAGAGACCCCTCGACTTCGCTCGGGGTGACATCGAGTTCAGAAGCCACAAACATTTCCTCCCGCAGCAGCTCACTCATTTGTGCAGAAAATGACATTCTCCCCCCTGCCCAACTCGGGAAACGGGAATTTTTCACCTTTGACTTCTTCACGATCACCTGCATGTTCTTGATCTGGTACAGCTCCAGGTTCTTACCTGCGAAGGTGAAGACGTCTCCCGGATTTAATTTGGAAATGAACCACTCTTCAATAGTCCCAATGTAGCCGCCGCCCAAATATTTCACTGCCAATACAGCATCACTCACGATCGTACCTATCTGCAGCCGGTGCCGCATAGCAATAGCCCGGTTATTGACTTTAAATAAACCATTTTCCTCGATCTCCACCTTTTTGTATTCATCGTAGGCCTGCAGCGTCTGACTCCCCTGAGTGATGAAGTTGAGCAGCCATTCCCACTGCTCTTCGGAAAGCGCCTGATAGCAGAAAGTTGATTTGACTTCGGGCCAGATCTCCTGCGGAAAAAATCCGTCAGACACTGCCAAAGTGGTTAAATACTGAACTAAAACATCGAATGAATTCAAATAAGGGATCCGATCTTCCACCACAGTATTTTTTACAGCTTTTTGTAAAGCTGAAGCCTCAATAAGCTCCATCGCATGGGTAGGTAAAAAGTAGATCACACTTTCCTTGCCCGGCTGGTGTCCGCTTCGTCCCGCCCGCTGAAGAAATCGCGCCACTCCTTTTGGTCCGCCGATCTGGATGATGGTCTCAACCGGCGCAAAATCCACTCCGAGGTCAAGACTGGAAGTTGCCACCACCGCCTTAAGCTGCTCATCCCTTATCGCCTGCTCGACCCACAGCCGTGTATCTTTATTTATACTACCGTGATGCATGGCCAGTTCTCCCGCAAATTCAGGGTACTTCTGAAGTATCCGCTGGAACCAGATCTCGCACTGGGATCGTGTGTTGGTAAAAAGTAAAGTGGTTCTTGAATTCCTAATAATCGGCACCACCTCATCAATAAGATGTAATCCCAGGTGTCCCCGCCAGGGAAAAGTCTCCATCTTCTCCGGAATAATGGACTTTACCGTGATCTTTTTCTTAATATCAGCGCGTATCAAAACAGAATTTTCGAAAGCTTCTGACTCCGGTCCTAGAAGCACTTCCCTTGCCTCCTGTAAATTTCCAATAGTGGCAGAGATCCCCCATATCTTCATTTTTGGAGCCACAGTTTTGAGTCTGGAAAGCGCCAGCTCAATCTGGACTCCACGTTTGGTGCCCAACAGTTCATGCCACTCATCAATTACGATGGCATTGAGATCTTTAAATGTTTTTTCATAGCCTTTGGAGGACAACAACAGCTGCAGACTCTCGGGTGTAGTGATAAGGAGGTCGGGCATTTGCTTCTTCTGGGCCGCCCTCAGTTTCTGGGAAGTATCACCAGTTCGGATTCCAACTGTGAGTCCGCTGCCAATGTCCTGCGCAAAGCGATTTGCCGCCTGCTCTATTTCCACCGATAGTGCCCGCAGCGGTGTGATCCAGATAGCTTTCAGTCCGGGTTTATGTTTGGTTCTATAATCTGGATTTTGCCTGATGTAATCTAGCACGATAGGAATCCAGAGGGCGTAGGTCTTTCCACTTCCGGTGGGGGCGTTGAGGAGTCCGTGCTTCCCGTCTAAAAATGAGTTCCAGGATTCCTTTTGAAAGGCAAAGGATTTCCAGGATTGGGATTTGAACCAGTCGTTGGCGAGTTTTATGAGTTCTCTCTTATTCATGATTCTGCGTGGTTGGAGCTTTGCGTCTTTGGTTTTCAGTGGTTCAAAGAGTGATTCGTGTTCCCAGGGGACCCTTCCGTCTCCGGCTATTCGCCGGATCCACCTTCCCTTAGCAAGGGAAGGAGCTATTTGTGCTACTATTTTTGATTCTACTACACTTCATAATTTTCTAACCCCAATTTCTCACGCAGAACAGCAAAGCTATTCCTAAAGGCTCCCCTCCTTTTTTTAAGGAGGGGTGGATCCGCGGGAGCGGAGACGGGGTGGTCCATCGCACCACAATCTCACTTCGGGATCAACTGCTTCAATTCTTCTATGGTATTCGCTTCTTCTATTTTTTTGTCCTGTCTCCATCTTAAAATTCGCGGGAACCTTGTGGCGACTCCGCTTTTATGTCTTTTAGATTCGGCTATACCCTCGAAAGCTATTTCGAAAACCAGTTCAGGTTTTACTGAACGCACTGGTCCAAAACGTTCCAGGGTGTTCTTTTTTATCCAGGCATCCACCTGGCGGAATTCAGCATCTGTGAGTCCGGAATAGGCTTTGGCGAAAGTTACCAGCTCATCATCCTGCCACAGGGCGAAAGTGTAATCGGTAAAGAGATTGGAACGGCGCCCGTGGCCGCGCATGGCGTAGGTGAGCACGGCATCAACGGTTAAAGGTGCTACTTTCCACTTCCACCAATCTCCCTTTTTGCGCCCCACCAGGTAAGGCGAATCCCAACGTTTGAGCATAAGGCCTTCGCTCTTCACCTCCCTGGCCCGCTCCCGTTCGGCAGTTGCTTCTTCCCATTTGTTAAAGGAAATGGTTTCTGAAAGATGAAAAGGCAGTGCTTCAGTTTTCACCGTGGAATGGAGTTTCTCGAGGATCTGCCTGCGTTCCAAAAATGGCAAATTCCGGATGTCTTTTCCCTCCCATTCCAGCAAATCGTAGGCTTTCAGGATCACCGGGGTCTTTTTCAGCAGGGCTTTGGAAACAGTTTTTCGGCCAATGCGGGTTTGCAAGTCATTGAATGTGCCAATGCCACCTTCAGGAAAGGGCAAAATTTCACCATCTATTACAGTCCCGTCCGGTATGACTTTCAAAAATACAGAAAACTCAGGGTATTTATCGGTTACCAGTTCCTCTCCCCGGCTCCACACAAAGATCTCTCTATTGCGAATCACTACCTGCGACCTTATTCCGTCCCATTTATGTTCAGCCGACCAGTCGGAAGGATCACCAAGATCTTCGGGAGCTCCTTCAATAGCGTATGCCAGGTAGAACGGGTATGGCTTGGAAAGAAAATCTTCTTCATTCTCCTCTAAAATGAGCTTTTGAAAAGTGATTTTTTGAGGATCCCAATCGCCCATCAGCTTATATGCCAGCACATCTTCATCTATTTCTGTAGCTTTTGAGAGGGCACGGGTCATGAGCTTCTGACTCACGCCAATCCTGAAACTTCCGGTAATGAGCTTCGTGAAAACGAAACGCTCGTAATAATTGAGAGCGACCCAGTTCTCATGCAGGTATGCTTTCTTATCTGATTCAGTGGCTGCTTTGAGGTCAATTATTTCCTGAAGGTATTGTGTGAGGCTTTTCTCGCTGGATTCTTCTGCCGGGGGAATTACCAGCGCTATAGTTTCAGCTAAATCTCCCACGATATGGTAAGATTCTTCAAAGAGCCATAACGGAATATTAGCTAGCTCGGCAGCAAATGTCCGCAGCAAAGTGGTGTTCACGGGTCGCGGCGGACGGCGGTGCGAGAGAATTGCTATCGCCCACACCTTATCTTTATTCTGCACCCGCTGAAAATAGCGTGTCAATGCCGCCACCTTCACCGTTGTTTTGTTGGTGCTGTCAAGTTCCCTTATAAGTGCTGCGAATTCGTTCACGTTAGTGATTGGTGATTGGTTAATTGGAAAATTGTTTATTGTTTGTTCTTTACTGTTTACTATTTACTGCTAATTGATTATTTTTCCTGTCTATTTTCTGACTACTGACTACCGACCACTAATCACTTCTTTTAAAATATCCATTATCCGGTAACCCAATCCAAGACCTCACAGGTTTTGAAAACCTTTGAGGTCTAGTTTAATTTTCATCATTTTCTTCTGATTTAGAGTTCATCTCTGCCAACTCCCCTTCATATTGAGTTTCGGCGGTGCGGGCGTCGTAGCCCTGCTCATTTAAAAATCGGCTAAAGATCTCGGAGTAGCCGTGGGTGCAGATCACCCGATCGCAACCTGTAGCTTTAATTGAAGCCAACAATCCCTGCCAGTCGCAATGGTCAGAAAGTACGAATCCGCGGTCGACGGCTCTCCGGCGGCGTGCACCCCTAAAGGCCATCCAGCCACTGGCCATTCCGGTTTCAAAGGGTACCATCTTCCTTATCCACGTACTACCGTGAGTGCTGGGCGGTGCCAGCACCATTCCGCCTCTTAGCTCTTCCTTTTTTGTCTCCCTCGTGATCCTGATGGTTTCAGGAAGATGGGCGAAGGGTCGCACTACTTCAGTCATATTTTCAATGGCGCCATGGGTGAAGATCCTTCCTATAGACGGATCCAAAAACTTCAGCAATCGCTGTGCTTTTCCGAGGGAATAGCCAAACAGCACCGAAGTCTTTCCTTCACTTTGATTTTGTTGCCACCAGGTATTAATATCATTCATCACCTGCTCCTGTGGCAGCCATTTGAAAGCCGGAAGTCCGAAAGTGCATTCGGTGATAAAAGCATCGCACTTCACCGGCTCATATGGAACTGCGAGACCATCGTCTTCGGTTTTGTAATCGCCGCTAAACACCCACACTTCCCCTTTATGTTCTACCCTCACCTGGGAAGAGCCAATAATATGACCGGCCGGAAAAAGCGAAAATTTCACGTTGTTAATGACGAATGTCTCCCCGTATTCCTTTCCGGAAACCTCTATTTCTCCAAGTCGGTGTTTTATAATGGGAACATTGGTGTGGTGGGTGATATACTGCTTATGCCCCCACCGGGAATGATCGGCGTGGCCGTGGGTGATGATCGCCTTGTCTACCGGCTTCCACGGATCGAGATATACCCCTGCAGGTTCGCAGTAGATCCCTTTTTTATCAAAACAAAGCAGCGGTTTTTTCTGATTTTTAAGCGGCATGAATTCAAGTTAGGATTTTTTGTGCAGGGCAGCTGTGGCATTAGGAAAAAATTAGAACTGAAAATGCCATTTTTGAAGGGTTAGCAATTGCGGCGGATAGCTCCCGAAGCCTGCAAAGGCGAGGGACTATGAGCGGAAAGCCTGCCGGCAGGCAGGCGTGGCCCCCGCCCTTTTAGGCGGGGAAACCCCTAATGATAAGAATAAGAGTAAATTGCTATATTTGAGTAAAATATTGTGCTATGTCATTTTCAGATCTTTTTGGAACCGGGGAACACCTCAGGAATCTTGGGCATTTTGCCGCTATTGTCAACCTTGCTGCCGCCGATGGGCCAATTAATGCCAAAGAAGAGGCGCAGTTAAAGCGTTTTGCGACCAAACTGGATATTGCGGAAGAGGAATACATGAAGGTGCTGCAAAACCCAAACGCTTTTCCCATTCACCCCAATAACTCGGTTGAAGGACGGCTGGAGCGACTTTATGACCTATTTAAAATCATATATTCCGATCATGATATTGAAGAGCAGGAAGTGGACCTTCTGAAAAAATATGCCATTGGCATAGGTTTCTCCCAAAAAGCGGCTCAAGACATCATTAAACGCTCTATGGAGATCTTTAGCGGGATGAGCTTTGACGACTACCGCTACCTGCTTAACAGGGAGAAATAATTTAAAGGCAAGACTCTTGGTTCTGGAAAAGCCCCCTTAAAAATGGCATTTTTGAGGCTGCTGTTATTCGGGATTTTTGGCCATGAATTCTTCCACTTTTTCAACCATTTCTTTGTTTCCGCAGAAGAAGGGAACCCTTTGGTGTAACTCTGTAGGTTCCACATCCATAACCCGGCTAAAGCCGTTGCTGGCTTTACCACCGGCCTGTTCAGCGATAAAAGCCATAGGGTTGCACTCATAAAGCAACCTCAATTTTCCCTGAGGCGCATGGGAAGTAGTGGGATAAAAGTAAATTCCGCCTTTGATCATATTGCGGTGAAAATCGGACACCAGCGAACCTATATACCTGGAGGTGTAAGGCCTGTCCTCCTTTTCTTCCTGGCAATATTTGATGTAGTTCTTCACCCCTTTTGGGAAATGTACGTAATTCCCCTCATTCACTGAATAGATACTGCCTTTTTCGGGAAATTTCATATCGGGATGAGAAAGATACCATGACCCCAGGGCCGGGTTGAGGGTAAAGCCATTCACGCCGTGGCCTGTGGTATACACAAGCATGGTAGAAGTTCCATAAACGATATAACCCGCAGCCACCTGTTTATTGCCCGGCTGTAAGAAATCTTCCATCTGCACGGGCGTCCCAATTGGGCTAATGCGCCGGTAAATGGAAAATATTGTTCCTACGGAAACATTCACATTAATATTCGAACTGCCATCTAACGGATCCATCAACACCACATATTTGTTCTTATGATCATTGTTCTGGCCTGAAATGGTGATGAAATCTTCAGATTCTTCGGAAGCAATTCCGCAGACGATCTCCCTGTTAGTAAGGGTTTGGATGAATTTCTCGTTGGCATAAACATCCAGTTTTTGCTGATCTTCCCCCTGCACGTTGGTCTCTCCTGCTGCCCCGGTAATATCTACGAGTCCGGCTTTATTCACCTCGTGATTCACCACTTTTGCGGCAAGCCTGATAGAGTTAATCAATCTTGAAAGTTCTCCCGAAGAAAAGGGAAATTCTGCCTGATTTTCAATTATGAATTCGCCTAACGTCTGATTTTTCTTGACCATTGAAGTAGAAAATGTGCTTTATCAAACAAAACTAAAGTAAATAATTTTAAGTCACTACAACGTTTTCGTAATTTAATCTTAAAATCAAATCTCTACTTTTGCAATCAAACTGCAACTATGAACACCATTATTCGAGACGCAAGAAAAGAAGATATGCCGGCAGTGCTGGAGTTGATCAAGGAACTTGCAGCCTTTGAAAAAGAACCCGATGCGGTAATCACCACAGTAGAAACTCTTGAAAACGAAGGTTTTGGAGAGCATCCGCTCTTTCATGTTTTTGTAGCCGAAGTAGATGGCACAATTGAAGGAATGGCTTTGGTGTACTACCGTTTCTCTACCTGGAAAGGCCGTACCCTGCATCTCGAAGACCTTGTTGTTCGTGAAGAAAAACGCGGTACAGGCCTGGGAAATGCCTTGTACAAAAAGGTGATCGAGTATGCAAAAGCCCAGGGCCTAAAGCGGGTTGAATGGGTGGTGTTGGACTGGAACCAGCATGCGATAGATTTTTACGCCCGCAGCGGCGCCAATATATTGAAGGACTGGTATACCGTGCAGATGGATGAGAACGGAATTACTAAATATGTAGAGACCAACGCATGAAAGTTTTCAAATTTGGAGGTGCATCTGTAAAGGATGCCGGCGGAGTAAAAAATGTGCTGCAGGTATTAGAAGCCGAAGGAACCGCTGAAAAACTCGTGGTAATTTCGGCCATGGGAAAGATGACCAATGCACTTGAAGTTGTTGTAAATGATTACCTTCAAAAAGGGGATTTTAATGATGCGCTTCAGCCTGTAAAGGAATTCCACCGGGAAATTATGCTGGGACTGTTCGAGAACAGGGAACATCCTGCTTTTGTTGCAGTACGACAATTATTTGAGGCGCTCGAGAATTTTCTCCGTCACAACCGCTCTACCAACTACGATTTTGTGTATGACCAGGTGGTGATCTACGGGGAGCTGCTTTCTACTACCATTGTGAGCTCATACCTTTCTTCCTGCGGAATTAAGAACGACCTGCTCGATGCCAGGAACTGTATTTGTACAGACAATACTTACCGCGATGCACAGGTGCAGTGGGAAGAAACTCAGGCACAAATTACTTCGCTGGTGCGCCGGGAAAACCTTTCTATCACCCAGGGTTTTATTGGGGCCGATCCCAATAATTTCTCAACCACGCTTGGGCGTGAAGGCAGTGATTACACAGCCGGAATTTTCGCCTACTGCCTTAATGCCGAAAGTGTGACCATCTGGAAAGATGTGCCGGGGGTGCTCAATGCCGATCCGCGGGTGTTTGAGAATGCGCAGCTGCTGGAACACATCTCTTATGAAGAAGCTATTGAACTGGCATTTTACGGGGCTTCGGTGATCCATCCAAAAACACTTCAGCCATTGCAGCGCAAGGAAATTCCGCTCTACGTGAAGTCATTTCTGAATCCCGTAAATCCCGGAACCGCAGTAAAGAAAGGCCAGCCAATCCTTCCGAAGATACCCTGTTTTATCGTCAAAAAGAATCAGGTGCTTATCTCTTTATCTTCTCTCGATTTTTCATTTATCCTGGAAAAAAATATCAGTGAGATCTTCAGCCTTTTCCATAAATATCAGATCAAAGTTGATCTTATTCAGAATTCTGCCATCAGCTTTTCGGTTTGTATTGACAATAAATTTAATAACTTAGAAAAGTTGTTAAGCCATTTAAAGGCAACCTTTAGGGTGAATTATAACACGGGTGTCTCGCTTTATACCATCCGGCATTTTGATGAGAAAGCAGTGGCCGGGCTGGAGAAAGACAAAAAAGTGCTTCTTAAGCAAATTACCCGGGAAACGGTTCAGCTTGTAGCCATACCCTAGTTTTTTAACTTTTAATAAAAATTAAATGGGAATTGTAAGTGCAAAAGAAGTTGCCAAAGTGATGAATTTAGAAAAATTCGGATTTTTGGGAACTTCTATGGGATGGATAGTTCTTAAAACCACCAAGCTCTCGGTGATCAATAAAGAATACGACAAGCGGAAAGATATGACCGCACCGCAATTCATTGATTCCCTTCTGAAGGCATTCGAGATTAACTTTGAGATTCCCGAAGAAGACCTGAAGCGTATTCCAAAATCGGGTCCTTTTATTACCATTTCCAATCATCCCCTGGGAGGTATAGACGGAATGATACTTCTGAAGCTATTGCTTTCAAAGCGGGAGGATTTTAAGGTAATTGCCAATTTCCTGTTGCAGCGCATTGATCCATTACAGCCTTACATCATGCCTGTGAACCCTTTTGAAGAACACAAGGAAGCACAGAGCAGCACAAAAGGCATCAAAGAGGCTATTTTGCACCTGCGGGACGGGAAGCCACTGGGAATTTTTCCTGCGGGCGAGGTTTCTACCTATCGCGACCACAGGATGATTGTAGACCGGCCGTGGGATCCTGCTGCCATGAAGCTTATACAAAAAGCCAAAGTCCCGGTGATCCCCATATATTTTCATGCGAAGAACAGCACTTTCTTTTACAGGCTTGCATCAATAAGTGATATTCTTAGAACCGCCAAGCTGCCTAGCGAGATGCTATCTCAAAAGAAGCGAAAAATAAAGGTGAGGATTGGTAATGCCATTCAGCCGCAGGATATACAGGAGATCTCAAGCGTTGAATCCCTTACAGCCTTTTTACGCCGGAAAACTTACATGCTGGCGAATGCCTTCGAAAAAAAGCCATTTTTGAAAGGTATTCCGAAGAATTTTAAAATTCAGAAGCCTCCAAAAAAAATTGTGGAAGAGACGCAACTGGATTTGATGATGGCTGAAGTGGAGACCTGCCGGAAACTCGACAAGCGTTTGCTGGAAAGCAAGAATTATGAGGTTTTTCTGGCAAAAAAGGAGATCATCCCAAACATCCTGAAGGAAATAGGGCGGTTGCGGGAAATCACCTTTAGAGCTATTGGGGAAGGCACAAACATGTCTACAGATCTTGACAAGTTTGACGATTATTACTACCACATGTTCTTATGGGATCACGAGGCCAACAAGATTGCAGGTGCCTATCGAATGGGAATGGGGGCCGAGATCTATGAAGAACACGGAATTTCGGGGTTTTACCTGCAGGACCTTTTTAGGTTTGAACCCGAACTGCATAAAATGATGAGCGAATCTATTGAAATGGGTCGGGCGTTCATTACTGCGGAATATCAACAGCGGCCCATGCCGTTATTCCTCTTATGGAAAGGTATTGTACACTGCACTCTGCGATTTCCGAAGCACAAGTACCTGATTGGCGGCGTAAGCATAAGCAATAAGTTCTCGAATTTCTCAAAATCGCTGATGATCGAATTCATGAGGTCGCATTATTACGATCCTTATGTAGCGCAGTACATTAGGCCGAAGAAGGAATTTAGGGTGAAATTAAAAGATGCGGACAAAGATTTTGTCTTTGACGAAACCCAGGCCGACCTCAACAAGTTTGACAAGATCATAGACGAAGTAGAGCCGGGAAGCCTTAGACTTCCGGTACTTATTAAAAAGTACATCAAGCAAAATGCAAAAGTTGTGGCGTTTAATGTAGACCCGTTGTTTAATGACGCAGTTGACGGACTCATGTATATTCGCATAGCCGACCTGCCGGAAAGTACCGTGCGGCCGGTGATGGAAGAATTTCAACAGGAGCTGGAACGCAAGGTTACCGAAATGCGAAAAAAGGAACAGCAGCGTAACCAGGAATAGCCTAAATGCCCGAAGCCGGTTGGAATTGGCTTTTTTGATGCTTACCTTGCTGTTTGAGAAACAAAAAACGAAAAATGGAAAAGATTTTAATAGTTGGAGCTACCGGAAGTACCGGAAAAAGGATCATTGAAATTCTGAATAACAGTCAGAGTTTTGAACCCGTAGCCATGATAAGGAAGGAAGAGCAAAAGAGCATTTTTGAAGATATGGAGGTGCAGTGGGTACATGGCGACCTGGAGCAGGACGATCTTCACCCGGTGATGAAAGGCATTGACAAGGTAATTTTCGCCGCAGGTTCTGGCGGGGACACAGGCCCTGAGAAGACCACAGAAGTGGATGAAGAAGGAGCGATAAAGATCATTGATGCCGCTAAAAATGGCAAAGTAAAAAAATTCATCATGCTTAGTTCAATGGGTGCCGATGAACCTTCAAAACACCCAAAACTGGAACACTACCTAAATGCGAAAGCAACAGCAGACAAACACCTACGCGACAGCGGACTCGATTACACCATTTTAAGACCGGGTGCACTTACAGATGACCTGGGGACAGGAAAAGTTGAACTGTCCCAGAAACTTGATGGCCAGGGTGAAATACCACGGGATGATGTGGCTTTTCTGCTCATCATGTCTCTTGCAGATCCTCTTGTGAAAAATATGACCTTTGAAGCTATTGAAGGAAAAGAGCCAATTAAATCGGCTATGATAGAATTAAGTCAGGGAAATTAGGGAGTTAGAAGTACTATTTTAGAAGTACGAAATCAGCATTTGATGCAGGAGGTGAAAAACAAGTCTTTGTATAAAGATACTCCGGGCAATCTTAATTAAAAATATGAAACCTCCAAGAAAGGATATTACTCCCGGAAGCCGGGTAGCCATAGTTCAGAAGCAGGATCAACGATCGGGCAGGCTGACCTATGGCTACGTGGCTGATATACTCACAAAATCTCCCATACACCCTCACGGAATTAAAGTGAGGCTCGAAACCGGCGAAGTAGGTAGAGTTCAGAAGATCGAGGATACTCTCGCTTAATTCTCTAAGAGCAATAAACAATTATCAATTAACAGTGAACTGTTATTTAGAGGGTTGGTTCTGGTAGGTTTTGATGCGCTGCGAATTCAGGATGATCAAAGCCATTAAGACAAAAATTCCGGCCATAATGTTTTCAAAGCTTACCCCTGCATCCATAAGCAGTCCCACTACCAGTGGCCCTAAAGCGGTGCTAATTACCGAGAACATTGTAAAGACACTTCTTATCACCCCCATTTTTCCGGTGCCATATAGCTCGGCTATGAGGGCGGTCTTTACCGTTCCCGAAACACCCATGGTGATTCCGGCGGTGATCAGGAATATTAGTGCGCCCAGGATACCATCCATAAAGGCAAAAGGAAGAAGACCGATATTAACCGGAATGAGGTAATACCGGAAGAGCTTTCGGGCAGTAAATTTATCTACCCAAACCCCTCCAAATAAAGAGAAGAGAAAGCGGGTAATAGCATATACCGTAAAAAAAGTAGCATAAAGCTGCACAGACCAGCCTTTGTTCTCAACGAACACGTATTGATAAAAGAAAATGGCTGTTGCCGAGAAACTGAGGATAAAACTCGCCGGCATCATAACACCAAATCTCCTGTCAAAAACCACAGTTTTGTAATCCTTTAAAAGTGACCAGGGGGAAGGACTTCCCTCCCGGGAAAGCTTCTCATCAAAATTTTCGAGCCGGTTGAATCTTAGTCGGATGAGATAGAGCAGTAATGCCCCTCCACTTGCAATTGCTGCGATGCGCCAGTCGAACCAGCTGATTAGGAAAGCTATGATCAGCGGGAAAATAGCTTCCCCTACGGAAAAACCCAGAGATGAAAAACTCAGGGCCTTGCCACGATCGGCTACAAATTGTTTGGACATGATGGTCATGCTAATATGGGTAAGCAGCCCCTGCCCCGCCAGTCGCAGCCCTGTTATTGCTACTATAAGTAAAAGGATATTCTGGGAAAGCCCCAGTAGGATATTGGATATGGCGAGCCCCGCAACGGTATAAGCCGTGACCTTCTTTACCGGTTTATGATCTACAGTATGCCCCACTGACAGCATGATGAAAGAGGCTGCGATGGTGCAGCCTGCATAGATAGCTCCAAAAGCACCTTCAGAAATCTGAAAAGACCTGATGATCTCGGGCACGTAGAGGGAAATCAGGAAGGTTTGCCCAAAGCCTGACAACAACGTGAGCACCCAGCCGAAGCCTACGGTTCTAAAATTACCTTTAAGGAAATAAAAATAGTCTTTCAAAATGCCTTTTTTGAGCCTGCAAAGGTAAGGCCTTATTCCCGTAGGGAAAAAGTTAGCTGCTCTTTAGGAAATTTTTAAAATAAAAGGTTTTCGCAATTTAAAGTCTGCAGAGTTGGCCATTAAATTCAAGAAACCATTTATTAATCTGCCTTGAGGTTATCTCTACAAAAAAGCTTTGTCATTTGGTTCCCACAACTCGATCTTATTACCGTCGGAATCCATGATCCAACCGAATTTACCTTCTTCAGCTACCTGGATCTCATCAAGCACTTCCACGCCTTCTTCTTTAAGCAATTTTAATAGCTCTTCCAGGTTCTCAACCCGGTAGTTGATCATGAATTGTTTTTCTGAAGGCTTAAAATGTCCACTCTTCTCATCCATGGGACTCCATTGGGTGGAGCAGTCGTTACCTTCCTTATCTTTCCACCAAAAAGTGGAGCCCCATTGATCTGTATTGAGTCCGAGATGTTTGTTGTACCAGTCTTTTGTTGCTTTTGGGTCCTTACTTTTGAAGAAGATCCCGCCTATGCCTGTTACTCTTTTTTCCATAAGATGTCTCTTAATGTGAATTATGAAGACAACCCATAGGTTGTCTGTACGATCATAGATCCTTGAAATGATCTATGATCTTATGTGCTATTGTATCTGCGAGCTTTTTGTGAGATTCTACCGTCCAGCCTGCCACATGCGGGCTAAGCATCACATTTGGCATCACCAGTAATTCCTGCAGGGCTTTTGGCATTTCTGTAGCTTCAGAAAAAAGGCTTTCAAAAGAGCCTTTTTCGTACTCCAGTACATCCAGCCCTGCACCCAGGATCTTTTTGTTATGTAAGGCTGCAACCAGATCTTCGGTCACGACACTTTTTCCGCGGGCGGTGTTGAGCAGCCAAAATGGCTTTTTAAAGGCTTCAATAAAAGCAGTATCGATCATTTGGTTGGTTTCGGGGGTCCAGGGTGTGTGCAGACTCACCACGTCACATTTCCTTCGGAATTCCTCTATGCCCACCTGCTGTGCATATTCATCACCTACCCCCTCTAAAATGTCAAAACAGAGCACCTTTACATCAAAACCCTGAAGTTTTTTCGCAAAAGATTTACCCATATTTCCGTAGCCAATGATCCCGACAGTTTTTCCTTCCAACTCCACTCCGCGGTTGGCTTCGCGATACCACAAACCTTCCCGCACCTGGCGGTCTGCCTGATTGAGCTTATTGAACAGCGACAGCAGCATTCCAAGTGCATGTTCTCCCACGGCATTTCTATTTCCTTCGGGGGCAGAAAAAAGTTTTACTCCGCGTTTTTCAGCATATTCCACATCAATGCTCTCGAGCCCTGCGCCCACACGGGCAATGAACTTGAGATTGGGAGCGGCATCGAGAAAGGCTTTGTCTATTTTAAACCGGCTTCTTATGACGATTCCATCATATAGATGCTGATTTTCCAGGATCTCCTGCTCACTTTGGTTATAGGCTTCAATATTCTGGTGTCCTGCTGCTTCGAGTTGCTGTAAAAGAACAGGGTGATTGGAGTCGGCGTGAAGAATGGTCATTAAAGATCAGATTTTAGGATAGTCAGATTGGGTGAGGCTGTCTTCTACATTTCCGGTGTGTTTTGTAGTTAGCTTTTCAAAAAGCATGATATGCACTTCCTCCCCGTTTTTGGTCATGGGGCAGTGTTTTACTCCTTTTGGAACTATAATGATCTCACCTTCATTTACGGTTTCGGTACGATCTTCAAACTGAAGATATAAAGTCCCTTTTATGATCTGGAAGAGTTCATCTTCGTCATCATGCTGGTGCCACACAAACTCGTCTTTGACCTTTGCCACGAGCACCTGCATATCATTTACAACACCTATTTGCCGCGGATGCCAGTGATTACTGAAGCGGGTCAACTTTTCCCGGGGATCAATTGCTTTTATAATTGCCATTTGAACAACTTTTTTTCTGAAGCATCTAAATTAATAAATTAAGCAGGGGCAGGGATTGAAGCGGCATCTTTTTTACCTTTTTTGGAGGGTAAAAAAATACAGCGGAAAGCCTGCCTACCGGCAGGCAGGCCCGGTGCGCAGCAGCACCCATAATTAAAATTACAAGTACCAAAATTCAAATCCCAAGCACCAAAAACAATTCCAAAAATCAATTTTTAAATTTCAACCCTGGAACTATTGGAGCTGACTTTAAAAGCCCAGGATAAGTTTTGCGATGGTAAAATAGATAAGTATCCCAAAAATGTCATTACTGGTAGTGATGAAAGGCCCTGTGGCCATTGCGGGATCTATACCGAATTTGTCCAGGATAATGGGTACAAAGGTTCCTATGAGGGAAGCAATGACAATTACCGAGATCAAGGAAATGCCCACGGTAACCCCAAACCAGAAGTCGAAGCCCAGCAGAAAGATACCCCCAATGATAAGTAGAAGTGCAAGGGCGGTACCGTTTAAAAGGCTTAAAAGAATTTCTTTAATAAGGCGGTTTAACAACGACCCGCTAAGGCTTTGATTTGCCAGACCCTGTAACACAATGGCCGACGATTGTACGCCCACGTTACCTGCCATTGCCGCTATAAGCGGCACAAAAAAGAACAGGGCAGCGTGCTCTTGCATCGCAGCATCGAAAGTGCCCAAAACTGTTACAGAAACAAAACCGCCAAAAAGTGCGAGGATGAGCCAGGGCAATCTCGCCCGGGTGAGCCGCAGGATGGAATCATCGGCCTCAACATCTTCAGAAATACCGGCTGCCAGCTGGTAATCCCTTTCGGCTTCGTCTCTTATAAAATCTACAATATCATCAATGGTTACCCGCCCCACGAGCCGGCCCATCTCATCAACAACGGGTATGGCCTCGAGGTCATACTTCTGCATGATTCGGGCTACTTCCTCGCCTTTGGTATGAACTGTAACGTAATCTACTTTATCTATATAAACGTCGCTGATATTTGCCTTGCTGGAAGCTGTAAGAAGATCTTTTAGAGACAATCTCCCCTTTAGTTTCCCCTTATCATCCACTACATAAATGGAATGCACACGGGTCACGTTCTCGCCCTGGGCCTTCATTTCGGCGAGAGAGCCGGTTACACTCCAGTTCTCATTTACCTTAACAAGCTCTTTAGCCATAAGACCACCGGCAGAATTCTCATCATAACGCAACAGCTCTACAATATGCTCGGCGTGTTCTTCATCAGAGATCTCCTGGATAACTTCCTGCTTTCGTTCTTCAGAAAGTTCAGACATGATGTCGGCAGCATCATCGGTATCCATATTCTCGAGCTCCTCGGCGATTTCTTTGGCCGAAAGATTATCGAGAATGCGTTCCCTCAGGTCTTCTTCAAGCTCCATAAGAGCTTCGGAAGTTTTGGTACTGTCAAGCAGCTTTATGATATAGGTAGCCTCATCGAGTTCCAGCTCGTGGATAATCTCGGCAATATCGGCAGGGTGAACCTCTTCCAGCAGCTGCAAGAGCTCGGTATCCCGATGCTCTTCAATAAGAAGCTGAATGTGCTCAATATATTCTTCGGTTACCTCAAATTGCATAAGGCTGGATCTTTTGTGTAAGTTCAATAAACCTGGCTGTACTTAGCTGCTCGGGACGTAGCCCAAAGATAGCATCTTCTTTAATATTTTCGGGCAGGTCAAAGATCTTAAGACTGTTTCTCAGTGTCTTTCTTCGCTGCTGAAAAGCTGTCTTTACCACCCTAAAAAACAACTTCTCGTCTACGGGCAGGGAAAAATCTTCTTTTCGGGTAAATCTCAGCACGCCGCTGTCTACTTTTGGCGGCGGATTAAACACTGAAGGCGGCACGGTAAAGAGATACTCGGCTTCATAAAAAGCCTGGACCAGCACGGAAAGTATTCCGTAGGTCTTGTTACCTTCCTTTTCGCAAATACGTTGTGCTACTTCTTTTTGGAACATACCCGAAAATTCAGGAATAAAATCCCGTAGTTCGAGCATTTTAAAAACGATCTGGGTGGAGATGTTGTATGGGAAATTGCCTATTATGGCAAACTGCTCCTGCTTAAAGACCTCACCAATATCGTACCTCAAAAAGTCCTTTTCATGCACCTTACCTTCAAGAGCAGGATAGTGTTCATTTAAATACGCAACACTCTCGGTGTCTATCTCTATTACGTGAAGGTCTGTGTCTTTTTTCAGGAGATATTTTGTGAGCACACCCATCCCCGGGCCTATCTCCAGCACATGGGGATAACCGGTATAACTAAGGGTATCTGCAATTCTTTCGGCCACACTTTCATCGGTCAAAAAATGCTGCCCCAGGTGTTTTTTAGCCTTTACATCGCCTTCCTGATGGCCGGGCAAAGAGGTATTGTGGCGGTTTCCACCTTTCTTACTATAATTCTTTTTCATGGATACTGTGGTTTCTACTGCTCGCTTATTACCTCGAGCTCGGTCCTGAAGACGACAAATTTCCCTTCAAAAATGGCAGATTTTCTTCTCAATCTTTCGGCATCTTCTTCGTAATAACGCTGTAGCATTTTCCGGGTTTGAGCGGTAAACTGAACTGAATAAGTGATGCCTCCCATTTCTTCGTTCACCAACACCCTGGTCATAAGCGCTTTTGTGAATTTACCGGTGTTGAGCATTTCGGGGATGTGTTCTTCTTTCATCCATTTTACCCACTGCTGGTGAACATCTTCCTGAACATTTATTGTGACATTGTAGATATACATATACTGTAGCTTCTTTAGAAAAAAGGGAGGATTGTGGCCTTAATAAAAGCCTTATTCAATTTCATCTCCCCGAAGTTGCCTGAATTTTTTTCGGGCATCTACAAAGTAAATACTATCGGCGTAATTAAAGATAATTTTTTCATAAAACTCCTGCGCCTTTTCGGGCTGGTCCAGCTTTTGGGCGTAGAGTTCGGCCAGGTAGTAATGGGCATTATCCCCCAAAACCCCATTCTGGTAATGCGCTATAAGGTTAAGGTAATTTTCTTCGGCTTTTTGGTACTGTGCCGTTTGTTCATACAATTTCGCCTGCTTTAAAAGGGCATCATCTTCTATATCCTCGCCTTTATGACCGATTAAAACAGTGTCTAACAACTGAATGGCCTTTTCTTCCCGTTCCTGATAAGCCAGTAAATCGGCCCGGGCATATTTTTTGAGTGCAGCCTGTGTAGAATCTTCCAGTGAGTTTTCACTAATTAAAAGGCTAAGTTCCATAGCGTCATTTGCAATTAATTGCGAAGTAGCCGATTTTAGAACATCCAGCTGAATGGTAGCCCATTCAAAATCTCCTTTGTAGTAGCTGGTTTTTGCCACTTTAAACCTTGCCATTTGTGCAATGACATCATTTTCTATCAGGTTTTGAACCTGTGAGTAATAGATCAAAGCCTGATTAAACTTCTCATCGAGCACGAGAATATCGGCCAGGGCCATTTTTAAGGCGGCTTCTTCAAACTTCTTCAGGTCACTATCTAGAAAATCCCGGAGTACCTTTTCTGCTTTTGCGACCTCAGCCTGTTTAAATGCAAGAAAATTAGCGTAATCTATGAACAGCGACAACATTGCCGGTCCACTCCCATAGGTGTCAAAAAGGGCATTATAAGCCTCATCTATTTCGGAATATCTTTTCTTCGGAAGTGTCTCCTGAAGAATGTTTAACCGCAGTTGATACGCCTGAAGTTTTAAGTCCTGGTTTGGGGCTTCAGCAATAATAAAATCGAGTACTTCAAGTGCTGTTTCGAGTTCTCCTTCTTCCCTGGCCATCACTGTAAGCCTTAAGATAGCCCCTAAACCTTCATTTGACCTGCGATAGATGGCTTTCTCCTGCTGAAAAGCCTTCTGATACTCTTTTTGCTGAATGAACAACCAGCTCAACATGTTGTTGAAAAGGATATTCTGATCTTCCTGAAGTTTTTTCAGCAGTAATTTCCTGAAGGTGATGTTGGCCACATTAGCGGGATCATCGGTAATGAACTCCCCGTAAATACGGCTCACACCCGGCAGCAAATCGGGGTTGTTGCCCAGTACATCAATATAGTTACTAAACATCTTTTCAATCTCACCCTGTTCGCCGTAAAGTCGGGCGAGCTGGATGTTGTATTCGGCATTGGGATTCATCTTCATGCCAAGCTCATAAGCTGTGACAGCCTTATCGAGTTTGCTGTACTTTTCAAAAGCACGGGCAATAGGAAAAGCATAGTTAGGTCTCGACTCAATAGCTCTTAAAGCTTCTTCATAGAATTTAAGGGCTTGAGATGATTTTCCCTGCAATTCAAGATTGTGGCCCAGCTCCACAAGATAATGAGGCGCATTGGCCGTGTTGTTCACCTTTTCTTTCAGCAGCCTTTCTGCTTCTGAATATTTTTCAAGTTGCTGATATGTGGCAATGAGTCCGTAGAAAAAGGATGCATTTTGCGGCTCCAAATCGAGGAGTTTCTCATAGATATTCTCTGCTTTTTCAAATTCGCCCCTGTCAAAATAATTGCGCGCCAACTGCTCAGATTGTGCAAAACCTGAAAAATGGGCGCAAAGAAGGATGAGAAGAAAATAAAGGAAACGCATCCGCAACTGTTTTGAGTAAAGATAAGAAAATGCCTTTTTTAGCACCTGAAAGTGAGGGATTTATTCTATTAAAAGCAAAGACCTCACAGGTTTCAAAAACCTGTGAGGTCTCATAATATTATGAACACTTCTTTTAATTAATCATGTCAAAACCGGTATAAGGCACCAATACATCGGGCACCTTTATTCCTGCAGGGGTCTGATAGTTTTCAAGAATTCCCGCCAGTACACGAGGTAAGGCAAGGGCACTACCGTTAAGGGTATGCGCCAGTCGCTTGGAGCCATCGGCCGATTTATACCTCAACTTTAACCGGTTGGCCTGGAAAGTCTCAAAATTTGAACAAGAGCTTATCTCCAGCCAGCGATCCTGTGCGGTTGAAAATACTTCAAAGTCGTAAGTCAGCACCGATGTAAACCCAAGATCGCCACCACACAACCTAAGAATGCGGTAAGGCAACTTTAGATCCCTTAGGATATCCTTGATCTGCTCTACCATTTGATCTAGTGCAGCAAAAGAATTTTCAGGTTTTTCGATCCTTACAATCTCCACTTTATCGAACTGGTGCAGGCGGTTAAGACCGCGCACGTGTGCCCCGTAAGAACCTGCTTCCCTTCTAAAGCACGGCGTATAACCCGTACAGGCAATGGGAAGATCATTTTCTGAAAGCATTTCATCCCTAAACATATTCGTAATAGGAACTTCGGCCGTTGGAATAAGGTATAGATTATCTTCTGTGACATGGTACATTTGCCCTTCTTTATCGGGCAGCTGACCTGTGCCATATCCCGAAGCTTCATTTACCATAAGCGGCATTTGGTACTCGGTATATCCTGCCGCCACGTTTTTGTCTAAAAAGTACGCGATTAATGCCCGTTGCAGGCGTGCACCTTTTCCTTTGTACACAGGAAATCCGGCGCCGGTAATTTTGTTACCAAGTTCAAAATCTATGATGTCATATTTTTTTGCCAGTTCCCAGTGCGGCAAAGCATCTGAATCAAGCTGCGGCACTTCTCCTTCTTTAAAGACCTCAACATTATCTTCTTCGGAAGCACCAGCCGGCACGAGTTCATTCGGAATATTGGGAATATTATACAGCTGTTTGTTGAGGGCCATGGTGGTAGCCGCCAGCTTTTCGGAAAGTTCTTTAGTAGTCTCCTTCAAATCTGAAGTTTGTTGCTTCAGCTGGTTTGCCTTCAGATGTTCACCGGTCTTGAAAAGCATTCCAATTTCCTTTGAAAGCCTGTTCGATTCGGCTAACTTCTCATCCAGCTCTGCCTGAGTGGAACGGCGGGTCTCGTCCAGTTCAAGCACTTCAGAAAAAACTTCTTCAGCATCAAAATTTCTCTTTTTCAAGGCTTTTACATATGCCTCCTTGTTGGCCCTGATATTGGCTACCTGTAACATAGATCTAATATTTGGATTTGCGCAAGTGTATTTCTTCCGCCATAAAAGCAAAAGTAACAAAAGCCCTGTAAACAATTGATCTTCCCGCCAGAGAGATGACAAAAATGTTCGCTGTCTCCACAGAAATAAATGGAGCCCCTGCCAGGCCTGGAAAAAAATGCAATTCTGTTTAAATCATTCCCCGTTCTTTTACAAACCCACCTATTAATTTTAGTATCTTTTAGTCACGGGAATCGACCTGTAAATTAAATTGAAATCATCTTAATATACGCCTGAAAATATGGACTTTAAGCAATACCGCAGTTATTTTGAAACTATAAAAAATACGCCTTTAGAGCAGCAGAATGCGCCTTACGATAACCCCGATTATCTCAATTACACTAAACTGAACTGGTCTCGCATGAACCGATGGTTAAAAACGGGAGAAATAACAGAAGAGTTGAGGAATGCACTTCAGCAAATCTATGAGCCCCAGCAATGGATTGTTATCACTGAACCCTGGTGTGGAGACGCGGCACACATCACCCCGTTTCTTGAACTAGCAGGCCGTGAAAATCCTCTTGTAAGCGTCTCGTACGAACTAAGGGACAGTGCGCCTCACAGGATTGAAAATTACCGCACCAACGGCACGCTCTCTATCCCTAAGCTTATCATTAAAGATGAGCATGGCGAAGATCTTAACATCTGGGGCCCACGACCCGTGGAATGCGTAAAATTGTTTGAAAGGTTAAAAGCTGAAAACGCCGAAGCAGATAAAATAAAAGAGGAAATTCAGCAGTGGTACAACTCTAACAAAGGTCTGGAAATTCAGAAAGAACTAGCTGCCTTGATCAGAGAATCTGTATCTGCTTAATATAAAATAAATCTGAAATATTTACCGGAGCCACTGAGTTCACCTTGTGAGCTCCGGTTATTTTAATGGCAGATCAAATTTTATTTTAATTACCTGCGCAGGAAAGCACCTTACTCTTTATCATCAACAAAAGGCAATATCCAGTCATGATGCCCAAAGTGATTCCATTCTTCGGCTGCAAGGTCGACAGTGGGATCAATAAATTGTTTATAAGGCCTTCTGTTTACGCTCACCTTACTATCTACATAGATCTCCACCTCTTTCCCTTCAAGTTCATATTTTTTTTCGAGCCGCTGGGCAAACTGCCAGATCATATCGGGTTTTGAGGCTAAAGCCCGCTGTTGCTTTGAAGAAAGGTATTTATTGGTTTGTACGTAAGTGGTATCGCTGGGATTGGCTTTGTCTACCACCTTGTAGCGGATATGTCCAGCCTTTGACCTCAACATCATACGCCAGCTAAGACGATGACCTTCTTCGGTCCACAGTACATCATCTTTGAAGAACCAGTGCCTTACAGGCAGCGCCGCCTGCACCAGCAGCCAAATTGCCATAAAACCTATAATCAAATTCCGGTTTTTGGGAACTTCTACTTCAGCTGCGGAATAATGTGGCTTTTTCCACAAAAAATACCTGTTGATATTTTCCGTAGAAAAAAAGAAGATGGTGAAAGCAAGAGCCAGATAGGGGAAAATCCCTATATGGAAAATGAAGCTGTTGAAGAGATGGAAAAATACGGCAGCCAAAAATGCGAAAATCCGGGTGCGTTTCCAGAGCAGTAAAGGAATGATCAACAGGTCAAAAAAGAATCCGAACCAGGCGATGGTATGGTGCACCCAGGGCTGCTGAAGAAAATCTCCTACCAACCAGTAGTCTTTTCGGGCATCCATTAATATTCCCGGGAGCGTGGCATCAAACCAGTCGGGGTAAATTTTGGCAACGGCGGCATAGGTATAAACGATAAACATTTGCACAACAAGCAAGACCCAAACCCACCGTGGCATACTCAGCTTCTTTAACCCGGGGTTCTTCCAGGCGTCAACCGAGGCGTACCTGTGCGCCGGAAGAAGGATCATGAGAAAGCACAGCAGCATTAAGAGGTAGTAGTGATTGTTATAGGAAGATTTCTGCATCAGGTAAACAGCAGCCCACATTATCGTGTACATAAAAATGCTGAACCTGTATTTAAAACCCAGCATCACGAAGATGCCAAACAAGCCCATAACAGCGTAATACCAGAGCATACCATTACCCGGCAAAGGCTGCAAAAATTCGAAACCAATAAAATTAAAAGTGAAAGCGGGTTCAATAAACACCCTTTTTACCCAACCAGTAAAGATTGCACCAAAAGCCTCCATAGCAAGCAATACCCCAAAGAGTATTCTAAAAACAATAAGTGCAGAATTATCTATGCGGGTAAAAAGCCATTTATTGAGCATAATTATCACGTATAAATTGGAAGCTTATCGCTTCGTCCTGTTTCATAGCCAGCTTTAATGCCTCTACCGACTCAAATTTCTTTTCATCCCTAATGCGCATAAGCATTTCTATAGAAAGCTGTTGCCCATACAGGTCTTTATCAAAGTTGAAAAAGTTGGTCTCAATGGTTTTTTCGGTACCGCCTACAGTAGGATTGGTGCCAATGCTCATCATCCCGTACACCATTTCTCCATCAATCACAGATCTTACTACATAAACCCCATTTTTAGGAATAAGCTTGTAGCCTTCTTTAACTTCAAGATTGGCAGTAGGAAAAGAAAATTCTTTTCCAAGGCCTTTCCCTCTCACCACAGTTCCTGCCAGGGAAAATGGATAGCTAAGGTAACGATTGGCCTTTTCTACCCTACCTTCCCGCAAGGCATTCCTTATTTTAGTAGAACTTACAGCTACATCTTCAACATCCTGTTTTGATATTTCTTCTACCTCAAAGTCATATTCTTCCCCAAAGGCTCTCAGATCATTAATATCTGCTGTCCTGTTGCGTCCAAACCGATGGTCATACCCAATAATCACCTTTTTGGCTTTGAGTTTATTTACGAGCACGTCTCTCACAAATTCCCGGGCCGAAAGCCTGGAAAACTGCTGCGTGAACGGATGGATAATAAGATGGTCGATCCCGCTTTGCTCCAGGATATTCTTACGCTCTTCAATTGTATTGATAAGCTTTATATCGGCATCTTTTTGAAGCACCATCCTTGGATGCGGAAAAAAAGTGAGAATGGCCGATTCCAGATTGCCGGCCTTTGCTGTATTTACCAGCCTTTGAATAATTTTTTGATGCCCAATATGCACCCCGTCAAAAGTACCTATAGTGACTACCGTATGATGGTTGCTGTTGAAAGCATGTGCTCCTTTGTGTTCTTTCAAGACTACTGCTATTTCCCGTTAAAGGTATTCATTGTATTATTTATGCCCGCCGTACCGAAGGATCTTATCACTTCAGCCGATTTTTCAAGTCTCTCGGGCAACTTTTTATTTTCCTCTTCATCCCATTCGCCCAGCACGTAATCTACCTGCCTGCCATGAGAAAATGAGTCACTTATTCCGAAGCGAAAGCGATTATAATTTGTTGTTCCCAATTGGGCCTGGATATCTTTTAAACCATTATGGCCGCCATCGCTGCCCTTGGTCTTTACCCTTATGGTGCCAAAAGCAAGATTGAGATCATCTGTAATTACCATTAAGTGCTCTAAGGGCACCTTTTCTTTCTGCAACCAGTAATTTACAGCTTTCCCGCTAAGGTTCATAAAAGTTGAAGGCTTGAGCAGTATAAAGGTGCGGCCCTTAAATTTATAGGTAGCTACATCGCCCAGCTTTTGGGATTCGAAAGTAAGGTCTTCTTTTTCTGCCAGGAAATCGAGTATCTTAAACCCAATGTTATGGCGGGTATTGTGGTACTTGGGGCCAATATTTCCCAGACCCACAATGAGAAATTTTTTCATAGGAGAAATTTCTTCTTTAGGTGTTTTAGCTAACAATCTTCCAAAAAAAGATAGCATGCGTGACTTTTTGGTAAAAATAAAAAAAGCATCCCGATTTGGGATGCTTTATATTTGGATAAGAAATCCTGAAGCTTATTCAGTTTCGTTAACTTCGGTTGCAGGCACTTCATCTGCTGCAGTTTCTTCTTCTTCATCATCGGTATCTGCGATGACATTACGAGAAGTTCTAACCTGGCAAACTACTGTGTTATCTGGGTGCATGATCTTGAACTCATCACTTTGTAAAGCAGTAACATATAATTTGTTACCAATTTTAAGTGAAGTAATATCGGCTTCGATAAAATCTGGAAGATTTCCTGGAAGACCTTTTACTCTCATGCGGCGAAGGTTAAATCTCAACACCCCACCATTCTTCACACCACGTGCAACACCTGTAGCATGTACAGGAATTTCCATAGTAATTTCTTTGTCTTCAAAGATCTGGTAGAAATCGATATGCAAAATTGCATCGGTTACTGGGTGAAACTGGATATCCTGCAATACAGCATTAAATACATCACCTCCCTTTAGCTTAATCTCTACAGTGTGAACATCTGGGGTGTAAACCAGGTCTTTAAAGGCAATCTCTTCTGCTGAAAAATGTAATGGCTCGTCTCCCCCGTATAATACGCAAGGAACCTGTCCAGCATTACGTAAGGCTTTTGTAGCTTTCTTGCCTACGCTTTCTCTTTTAGATCCGTTGATCGTAATTGATTTCATTGTTAAAAATTTTAGGCTGCAAAAGTAAATCTTTTTTTTCAGCTAATAAAAGCTTAGGTCCTAATTATTTATAGCGACAGATTTTTGGCAGCAAAAGCCGGATGTCAATAGACAGAAGTTGGGAGTTGGGAGTTAAGACAAGAGTCAAGACTTTTGAACCTCCAAAAAAACGTTCGCACTTCTACCTTCTAAAATCTAACTTCCGCTTACATAATGAATTTTGAACTGATGGACCTGTTGTTGTGTACACGATTCATTACATCTGCAAACAAATCGGCACAGGTAACTACACGTATCTTATCGCTTTTTTTCTTTAGCGGAATTGAATCAGTAACAATGAGTTCGAGCAGTTTTGAATTCTCAATGCGTTCATAGGCTTCTCCAGAAAGTACAGGATGTGTACAAATGGCTCTTACACTAAGTGCCCCTCTTTCCATCATTAAATCGGCCGCTTTGCTCAATGTACCTGCGGTATCTACCATATCATCTACGAGTACCACATTACGCCCTTCAACATTTCCAATCAATTCCATGTGGGAAATAACATTGGCTTTTACCCTTTGTTTGTAACAAATCACTACATCGCTCTCCATGGTCTTGGAATAGGCATAAGCTCTCTTGGAGCCTCCCATATCGGGTGAGGCAATAGTAAGGTTGTCAAGGTTAAGGCTACGCAGGTAAGGCAAAAACACGGTAGATGCAAACAGATGATCTACAGGTTTTTCAAAAAATCCCTGAATTTGATCGGCATGAAGATCCATGGTGATAATTCTCGTAGCTCCGGCAGTTTCCAGCATTTTGGCAATAAGTTTTGCCGCAATAGGCACCCGCGGCTTATCTTTTCTATCCTGCCTGGCCCATCCGTAATAAGGAATAACTGCTGTAATATGCCTTGCAGATGCTCTTTTGGCAGCATCGAGCATAAGTAAAAGCTCCATAAGGTGATCAGACCCCGGGTGAGTAGACCCGATAATAAAAACTCTTGATCCTCTTACAGATTCTTCAAAAGAAGGTTGAAATTCGCCATCACTGTAAGTTGAAGTGATAACATTCCCTAATTTAGAGCCGTAGGATTCGGCTATTTTTTCAGCCAAATCACGGCTTTGATTACAGGAAAAGATTTTTACTGCGGTAGAAACTTCAGGCATGTTGTGTTGTTTGTTGTTGCCTTGCAAATTTAGAAATTAATTCGTGGGTGAGAACCAGCAAAATTACTTTTTGAGAAATATTGAAGAAGGTTTTCACGAGGGAAAGATTGAAAAAAAACTTCCCTTCAAAAATGGCATTTTTGAAGGGAAGTTTTTGAGCAGACAACTATTAAGGACCGATTAGAATCTATAACTGAAACCAGCATACAATCCTAAAAAGTAAGGTTTTTGCCCGCCACTGTCTTTAAAAGTGTTCATTTGAAATTTAACTACGGGCTCTACGCTCAGTTGAAGCTGCTTAGACAGGTTATATCCCAAGCCCAGGCCAATATTTGTGGTGTAGCTGAGTTTATTCATTCGGTTTGCCCCTCCAAGATCGGCTTCTTCACCCGGAAGTGCTAATGAAAGGTCATTTTCTTCAAGAAAAAGCACACTTCCACCGCCAATAATGCCTAGCGAAAAATCCTTATCTACCAAAAGATATTCAAGCTCCAGGGGAACCTCCAAAAAGCCCATTTTTTGCTGCAGCGTTCCGTCTGATGGCGAAGCAAGCGTTGTGGCATTCATCATTTTCATGCCATAAGAAGAAATTCCTGCTACCTCATTAAAAGAAACCTGCCGGGTATTGTATTCAAGGTTCACCTTATTGATTCCGCCCCTTAGGTTGATATTTTTGGTGACCGCATAAGCCACACTTACCCCGTAAGAAAAGGTAACTTCCCCCGAGGCCTCTTTTTCTGAAAAGCCTTTGTTCACCACATTGCCATTCCCAAAGTTGTTGAAATATACAGGTGCTATCCTCGTGCTCAGCTTAAATTTCTGCTGAAAATCTTCACTTTTGGGAGGTGCAGCAGGTTCTTCTTTTTGAGCTAAAGCCAGCGCCGAAGCTAATTCTTCAGATGTACCAGAGCCTGAAATTTCTTCGGAAATATTATCATCAGAACTTTCTTCACTACCGGTTCTTTCAACAATTTCAGCCTTTTCCATCTTCCGTAACTGCGGACCAGGAATTGCGTTTTTTCCTGAAGCTTCTTTTTTTATTTCAGCTTTAACTTCAGAATTTATTTCAGCAATATTCTTCTGTTTATCCTGAAGCTCATGCTGTAAGATCAAGGCCTGCAAAAGGATTTGAGATTCCTTCATGACCTCCTGAAATGTTACTGAAGCATCTTCAGGTTCAAAATTGAATTTCCCGGATTCAAAAACAACCTGCACGCTTTTTTCTTCTTCAGTAAAAAAGGAACTTTTCGAATAAAGGGTCAAAAGGAGTGCTACCGCCGCTGCCACTCCGCCAAGCTGCACCCAAATGGGAACCAGCCTTCTTTTTGCCTTTTTTGGCGGGAGCTGTGATAGAATATTTTCCCAAGAATCTTCGGGCGGAGGCATTTTTGCCCCCTCAAAGCGACGCCGGTAAATTTTGTCGATGTCCTTTTCCATTTTCATATTGATTTAAGGAAGTTCATTCGATTGTGGCGCTTAATACTCTCTCTCAATTTGTAGCGGGCACGCGCAAGGTTCGATTTTGAAGTTCCTTCAGAAATCCCCAACATTTTAGCGATCTCCTTGTGAGAATGTTCTTCCATGACGTAAAGGTTAAAGACAAGCCGGTATGCTTCGGGCAGTTCCTGGATTATTTTGATCAGGAAATCCAGTGACAGGTTTTGGTCATCAAGTTCTTCTTCAACTTCTTCAGAAATTTCACCCGTTATACTTAGATGCACCCCGTTTTTTTTGCTCTTTTTGATGGCAGTGTTAATGACCAGTCGCGTCATCCAGCCTTCAAAACTGCCCCTCCCACTAAACTGGTCGATTTTCTGGAAAATTTTCACAAAGCTATCCTGCAGCAGGTCTTTTGCCTGCTCGTAATTCCCGGAATATTTAAGGCAGAGCACGAAGAGCTGTTCCGAGTAAGTACGGTAAAGCTCCTCCTGCGCCTTTCTATCCTGTTGTTTACAAAGCCGAACTAGTTCCTTTAGACCCACAGGAGATTTATGTTGGTTCTTTAATGCTCAAATTTATTCCTCGGGAGTGGTAGGCTCTTCTTCGCCAACAGGCACAACTACCTCATTATATACGCTTTTACCGTCTACATCAACCCCTGTCCAAAGATAAAAAGTATAAGGTTCATCACCTTCAATTCTCATGGAAAAGGAACCTTCTACTTCAAGATCATCATCTTCGAGGTTACAGGTAGTTTGATTTGCAGGGCGCGAGGCCACACCTGCCACGTAAATTTTCCTTCTTTCAACTTCTCCGCTCCCTTCTCTCATTGCCTGAACACCAATTCCTGTATGGCAGGCATCTGGAAGTAGATAGGTTATCTTGAAATCATAGAGTTTGCCTTCTTCAAAAGACTCGGGAAGCGTGGTGTCAACTACTTCAGCAATAACCTGTACAGTTCCGGGACCGTCGTCATCAATTTCACAAGCGGTTAACGATAAAGCTGCAATGAATAAGAAAAGAAATTTTTTCATGTTTTGTGTTTTTAATTGTTATTTACCCTTATGACCTTCATTTTCTAAAAGGTTGCGTATTATTTTCAAAAAAAATTCCTTGGTCACAATTTTAAGAGCATATTTTCGCGGTTGTTCTCGCGAATTCTTTCTGAAAAACTAAAAAACCTGCTCTCAAAATGGCATTTTAGAGTACCTGGCTGTTCAATTTTCACCAATACAGTTTTTTGCCTGCAACTTTTTTACCAGAAATCTATTTACTTAAACCAAAAATTATTACTTTTGCCTCCCGTTTGCCTTGGTGGCGGAATTGGTAGACCTGCCTGCCGGCAGGCAGGCGCGCTGGAAAAGTTCTTTAAATGTTTTATGTTTATGCTCTCTCTAGTCTTAAAGAGAATTATATTTATGTAAGTTTGACTTCAGATTTAAACAGAAGATTTGAACAACATAATTCTGGAAAAGAAAGGACAACGAGAAAATTTAGACCATTTAAGCTAATTTTTTCCGAAATTTGCAGTTCTCGAACAGAGGCCAGAATTCGGGAAAAGTACTGGAAATCTGGCATAGGAAAAGAAAAGCTAAGGAAACTTTAGAAGTAATATAAATTAAAATGAAGCCTTGGTGGCGGAATTGGTAGACGCGCTGGATTCAAAATCCAAACTTAAAAGAGCGTAAAATGTTAGGCCGAAGTGGTGGAATTGGTAGACACGATGGATTCAAAATCCATTGCTGATAAGGCGTGCGGGTTCGATTCCCGCCTTCGGTACGAAAAAGAGCTGAGATGAAAATCTCGGCTTTTTTTATGCTCAGGTACAACATAGGTACAACATTTAAGTATATTTAATGAACTCATTAAAAATGATTTCATTTGGTATCATTAAGCTAAAATGAAAATCAACTTTTACGGGCTTATATTCAGAGTTTGAGATGATTGAACTTTTTTAAGTAAACATTTAATCCGATGGTCAAGATTGATAGACAGATTAACACTTTAATCCAAAAGTGTATAAACACAAAAAAAATAGAATTTCCTAAAGTGGAAACAGCTAATTGTGGCCTACTGTTGAAAAAAGAAATCGTCCTACAAATGGAATCAAATCCTGAATTTATTAAGCTCAACCCAAATTCTATTGAATTTAACGAAGCCCTACTTAAAGAAGCTGAAGTTAAACTTGAAAGAGAAATGCCTAAGAATATTGTGGGAGCTTTTGGTTTTGTAGAAGATTTTCAGGAAAAATTAAAAGAGGAAAATGGAATTGCCAAAAATGTAATCAATGGTTACGGCAGTTTGATTAAGGGATTACAAGGTTATATTTTACATAGACTGCATTCAGATGGATTTGATGTCAAAGGATATTTTTTAGACAAATTGAAGCCTAAAGGAGAAAGAGAGAAGGAACTCTTCTTATTTGAACAGCACCTTTATAGATTCCTTCCATATTCAAAATATTCAGCAAAAGATATTTGGGAGATATGTCAGCGAACACTTGCTTTTGACGACCGATATTACGTGGATGAATTTGCCCGTAAGCTACCGTTCAACAATTTTGATTTAGCAAAAAATATTTATTCTATTGCCATCAGGTCAGAACAACCCAATGATACATTTTTCATAGCTAGCCTTTTAATAGGACTTCACAATAATGGATTTGAAGGGGTATTTGAAAAGGCATTTGAGCTACAAAACAAGCATCCGCAACAGGGCTATCACGTTTTAAATTCGTTACAAAACCTTTCAGACGAGCAAAATAATTCGATATTCGAATTAGTCCATAATGATTATTTACCAGAATCTATTGGTAGTAAAACTCAAGTTATTTGCGGTTTAATCGACAATCCAAAAGTAAGTGAAGAACTGCGGAAGGGTTGTTTTAATTTAATTACCACCTATCTTCAAAAAGAAAATAAGGAACTTGTTAAAATTGCCTTTCACAGAATAATCTATAATCTTAAGTCTTTTGAGGCTGAGAAATACAAATTGCTCCACATTTATTTTGAAAATACGCAGGATATTTCCGTTATAGAAAGCTTTTTCTATAACTATGAGCATCCCGAGCATTTATTTCACCTAATGAAAATGTTTTACCTAGCTGGATGGCAAAGAGGTTCCATCAACCGATTTGAAAGTTCCATTTTCCATTTTTGGAGTAATAATATACAAGAAACAGAAAAACATATCCTTGAACTTTTTAAGCCTGAGGACAAGTTTGGTTTGCTTCCGGTAGAAATTATAATGACTGGAAGTTTTGGGGCACTTCCAATAGATTTGCTGAAATTGGACACAAAACAGGAGCAGGCAAAGGCGATTGAAGCTATTACCTTGTTTCCACATACTTTTGACAAATTACTTCCAATAGTTCTTCCATTAAGACGTTCGCCTTATCCGGAAGTTGTAAAGTTTCTTCAGATAAAACTCTCTGAACTGATATATGATGCCTACCATAGGTCTTTACTGGACGACATAGAAAACCTATTAGATGAATCTAAAGAAGATAAAGCATTTGTACGACCGTTAAGGGAAGCCTATAAAAATTATGAATCTATTGTATCAAAAAAGAAATCTATAAATGACCTAAACCCCTATGAAAATGAACGGGATTTAATGGATTTGTATTATAGTCTAGAACACGAGAATAGAGCCAAAATGATGCAAGATATTAATGAGAATCCCAATGGTATTCTTGCGGCTGTGGGGAGGAGTACAATAATAGTTAGGGGCAACAGTTGGAAGCAAGAACTTGAAGATAAAGTGATGCCATTAGGGAAAGTAGAATCCAGTTTTATACTTGACGCCAGATTGTTCAAAAATCCCGACCTGCAAGAGTATATTTTAAATACCTACGATAAGAGATGAATATTAAGCAACTAGTGGTTAAGGACTATCTGGAATCTTTAACAGAGAAAGACGAGCTAAATCGTATTTTCCCTCTTTTATTGGAAAGTATGGGATTTGAGATTTTGTCTAAACCGACCGAATATTTGGGTTTGCAAGAATATGGCAAAGACATTGTGGCTGTTGGGATTGACGAAGATAAAGTTAAAAAGCGATTCTATTTTGAACTAAAGGGTGGAGCGGACAGAAATATCACTACGAGGAACTTTTACGGTAAAGATGGAATACAGGAATCAATTACCGAAGCAACTTATACGCCATTTGTATCGGCGTACCCAAAATTCCAAGAACTACCCTTAAAAGTTGTAATTGTGCACAATGGGGTTATTGAAGGCGGCCTGCAAAAAACCTTCGAAAACTTTTTGGTCAAAATAAGTAAACCTGTAGATAACACGGTTTTTGAACGTTGGGATATTGCACGTTTAACCGCTATGTTCTCTGAAAACCTTTTCGGGGCATACCTACTTACTGATTCTTCCACCACAAAACTTTTCAATAGAGTTTTGGTTAATTTGGATACATCCGATGGGGTTTCACGAGACTTTATAAAACTTATCGATTCATTATTTGAAAAGATTGAATGGAAAGGCTATAAAACTAAAATTCCAAGAAAATGGCAATTACTTTTTGAATCCTTAAAACTAATTTCATTCATAATTTACACGGAGTCTAAAGAATATAACAACCTTGACATTGCAAAACGCTACCTTACTCATTTGGTATTACGATATTGGTACTGGGTTTTGAAGAATAACCTGGAAAATAATAAAAAGGTGCTCAAGCACTTTAATCAGGTAATGCTGTTTTTCTATGAAGTATTGCAACAGTATTTTGATAGGACTCTTTCCATAGTACAAACAAAAGATGGACTTTACGCAGAAAATGGTGGTATGTCTGAACAGGTGGGTTATACCCAAAGAACTTTCGACTACTTGGCTTATTTGTTGATTCTAATAAATATGGAGAAAGCTTGTTTCCCAGACTACGACTTACTAGATGCTAGAACTGGAGTTTACAATGTTGTTCAGCACAACTCGGTTTCTAAGCGACCTTTGCTGGATATTCACTCATTGGTCATCGTCAATACCATAGAACTTTTTATACAGACAGATGATGTTGATGCAGCGAAAGCATATCTTAAAAGTATACTTGCTACAATAAAATATAGAAAGGAAAAATCTGGAATGCTACCGGATGCCAACAATAGTATTCAAAATGTTATTAAATATACGGTTACAGGAACTAAACCAGTTTATTATTCGGATTCCACCTCGCCTTTGTTGGCAGTTTTATTAGAGTATATTGCTCTTTTTGGTTTGGAGGAAGAATATAACCAATTGAGAATTTTCGTCAAAAAACACGATATCACTTTGGGACTTTTTATTCCTCATCACAGCAAAAATTCAGTGTCTGAAAACCTCATTGAGGATAAAGAAAACGACCTCGAAGAACAGTTATTTTCGAAACCTCTGCGAGATGGATATCAAGTGGATACAAGACTTACAAAAAATTTAATAGACGAATTGCCTTTTGAAGAGTTTAAGGAAAAGATAAAGAAAAGAAAAGATGAATTTATCTATGAATATCGTACTGATAAAGCAGGATATGCTTTTCTGAAAGATTTGGCACATTTCTATTTTCATACACCTTATTTTCCTGACAAATGGAGAAATGTTACAGATGGTTTGTTAAAATCCCAAGGATAAATTTCGGTAGACATATTTGATTTATGGCGTAATTCTAATTGAAGTGAATTAATCGAGTCATTATCCATTTAGCACATTCCCCTGCATTTCGCGAAAAGCTACATTCCGGGAAAAGCGCTTCATTACAAAGGTCTTGAACCCAACTCCAAAGCTTCCGATTTCCATTCCACTTGTCCGCCCTTTCCCGAGAAAAATCGGGAAGCGGTCAAACTCCATTCCCATCTACATCTTTGAAGTCAAGTCCGCTTTAAATCCTACAGAAAGATAATTCTGTTTAATACTGGCTATTTCGGAGTGACCGTGCCACCTATTTCGGTTCAAACAGTGCCACTTTGAAAGATCATGCAATTATATAAAAAAATAATGTTACTCGTTTTTCAGAACTCCCTTTCTTAATGATTCTCCTTTA